>CAMLHQ010000038.1 GCA_946479785.1 uncultured Nitrospira sp. | reverse complement strand
CAGAGGGTGTTCAAAAAGATCGTCCGGCATAGGCGAGAGAAGTGTCATTTTCAACACCCCGGTAGGCCACTCACGACAGTGAACGCGCACGAACACTGGTTTACTGTGCTTTCCCTGGCGGCTATAATCCGCATATGCTTGCGACTCTCTTTCGGAACTTGCTACTGCTCCTTCTTCTTTCGTCGCTCAGCGGTCCCGCCTGGTCAGACGATCTGCACATCGAGATCAGCAAGAAGGGTTTAGGCAAGGAAGTCGTCATCACACAAGGTGGGCGCGAGTGGTTCATGTTGGTCGAGGTCACGCCGGAAAATACGGTCATCGTCCGCCAGGAAAAGGACCGCGATCAGTATCTCGTCGACGAAAGCGAAACCCACGACCGGCCGTTGGCGCCAGTTGAGGTCGATGCGGCGATCAACGATTATATCAATAGCGTCAAGGCCCGCGTCCCCCGACAATAACATGAGTCAGCCCACACCGAAGTTCGTCCTCTTCGCCCACAACGCCACGTACGATAAGCTTCATCAGGTCGCCACGCTAGGCTTGACCGCAGCTGCGATGGGCAAGGATGTGATCGTGATTTTGCTGTTCTGGACGATCAAGAAGCTGGCCGAAGGCAAATTCGATCAGATCGACTTTCCACCGGAGTATGCCGATTCAGCCGAAGAGGTCGCCAGGCTGCTGAAAGACAAAAAGGTGCCGAGGATTTCGGAGATGTTCGAGGAGGCGAAGTTGGTCGGAAAGTTTCGCACCATTGCCTGCAGTGCCGGACTGGAATACATGGGTGTCGACGGAGAGGCCGTCGCAAAGAAGGTGGATGAAGTGATGGGCCTGCCTGCAATTATCCGTCTTACCGAGGACGCCGAAACGAAGCTCTTTATCTGAAGGTGTGGCCCGTCATTCCTCCCTAACGCGACTTCGCGACTCCCACCCGATCGCAATACTCCGCCAGTTTACAACGGCTACACAAGGGCGAGATCGGTTGGCACAGATTCTGTCCGTAGGGCACGAGCAGGTCGTTGAAAGTGATCCAATACGGCTTCGGGAGTTTCTCGCGCAGCGCCTGTTCGGTCTCCTCCGGTGTCTTGGTCTTCACATAGCCCCAGCGGTTGCTGATGCGGTGGACGTGGATGTCGACACAGATGCCGGGCTTCTTGTATCCGACCGTGACAACCAGATTCGCCGTCTTCCGCCCGACTCCTGACAGTGTGACCAGCTCCTCGATCGAATCCGGAACCGTCCCCCTGTAGACATCCAGTAGCCGGCGGCAAATGGCGTGGATCGATTTCGCCTTCGTGCGATAGAAACCCACGGGGTAGATCGCCCGTTCAATTTTTTTCAGAGGAAGTTTGAGCAGTCCGGCCGGTGTATGCGCCAGGGCGAACAGTCGCGCGCTGGCTTCGCTGGTCGTTTTGTCTTTGGTTCGCAGACTCAGCAGGCATGAGATAAGGATGCGGAAGGGATCGCGAGCCGATAAGCGGGCAACAACACCGACGACCGGCTCCTGCCACTGACGGATCTCACGCTTGACGATCCTGATCGCCGCATGGATCTGGTCCTGACGCATGGACAAGAAACCGATCGAACTGGCTGTGGAGAGATGGCAACTCGAACCAACAGTCCCGGGGAAAACCTACTCCGGCTTGCGCTTCGACAACCACTTCTGACGACGCCGCTGCGCTTCCCGCTGCTTGGCTTTCTTCCGGACACTCGGTTTCTCGTAGTACCGCCGCCGCTTCAGTTCCCGGAAGAGCCCTTCGCCCGCGAGCTTTTTCTTCGCAACTTTGAGCGCTTTTTCGACGTTGTTATTGAAGACTTTGATTTCCATTCGTCTCGCTTCCGCACTTTCCCAGGCAATGCCTGCGCTGAATGTTTTCCAGCACCCGACCGACTAGGGGGCGGAGTGTAGCATAGGGCCTTCAGTTCCTCAAGGTTTTCAGAGACTTGCTGAACCCGTGCCTGCAACGCTCGCTTAAGTCGCTGATTTGGCTGAATTTTCAGATTCTCTTTGACCGTGTGCAAACCTGCTTCGCCTGCCGCAATCGCCATGATCAGTCCGACCTTCAAATCGGATTGAACCCGCGGTTTTACCGCCCGTGAACAGGCATGAAGGAGGGTCCCAGCCTCCGCTGATCGCTCCGCGATCTCGAGCGGAATTTCCGTCGCGACATGGAGGGCGGATGAAAGAGCTATCGGACGGCTAGAATCGGCTTTGGGCAACTTCGCCGCCTCAACGAACGTACGGTAGGCTTCGCCGTCGGCTTGCAGCAGGTCATTCAATCGCCGAGCGATTTCGGCCAGCCGATGCTCCGTGACAGATTGCCGACTGAGCCTTGCTCCCATGATGCCCAATGCCGAGGCCAACGCGCCAGCCACTGCGGCGACCGCAGCCCCTGCGGGTATCGGCGTCGCAGCAGCGACCGCTTCGACGAATTGCGACAAGGCAAGCCGTCGCAGATCTTCTGATCCTTCGCGACATTCTTTTTGCTGATTCGCTCCTGTGGGAGAGAGCGCAGCCTCTATTTTCGTTTCAAGAATCTGTGTCGGATCGAAGTGATCCAGTCGCAGCGCATGCCTCGCCGCCTCAACTAATGCCGCCTGCGGGACCAGCCCGACAATTTCACTTCCGGCCATCGCCACGCTATGCAAGGCTGTTTGGGCCTGGATCGCCTCAAACACCACGTGAAGCGGGGTCACTTCATAGTCGGTGAGATTCATCGCCACCTGGACCAGGCGACGACTTGCCAGCTCCACGCCGATGGCCTTGAGATGCGATACGCCCCCGTTCGATTGACGAATGGTCTTGGCGATTGATCGGGCGAGTTCAAGATTTGTCGAATGGAGGTTCACGTTAAACGCAATCAGCGGCGGCCGCGCACCGATGATAACGGCGCCCGCCGTCTTGTGCAGGTGAGGGGGACCGAAATCGGGAGTCCAATCAGGATCGGACTCCATACGGAACGCCAAGCCATCCAACCCGCCGCGGCGGATCGATTCGAGCGGGGCATGGTCGGGATGCAATGCCGCACGCTCGTATAAGAACACGGGGATGTCGAGTTCCTGCCCCACCCGCTGTCCGAGACGCCTGGACAGTTGCACACAATCCTGCATGGTCGTGCCTCTAATCGGGATGAACGGCACCACATCGGTCGCTCCAACGCGAGGATGCACACCGATGTGCTCCCGCAAATCGATGAGATCCATGGCCACGCGAATCGCACGGAAGGCTGCTTCGACCATGGCGTCCGGTTCACCGGCAATGGTCAGTACGGAGCGATGGTGGTCATGATCCATGGTGTGATCCAATAACCGCACGCCTCCCACCGAGGCCACGGCATCGATCAACGCCTGAACCGTCTCCGGATTCCGGCCTTCACTGAAGTTGGGCACACATTCAACGATGCGATCCATACGAACGCCGTCGCCCGAAAATACAAAAGCCGGAGGTCTGTTTCGTCATCCCTCCGGCTTCGCTCTTATCCGCCTTGGCTCTCTGTGCAGTGCTACTTGGTCTTCTTGACGAACGCTTTGTAAATCGGTCCCGACTTGGCATGCTCTTCTTCCAGCCCCACCATTTGGTGCCCGGTGGTTTCGCACCAAGCAGGCATGTCCTTCTTGATCCCTTCGTCATCCGAGACCACTTCGAGCACCTGACCCAATGTCAGTTCCTTGATTTTCTTCGACGTCATAATGATCGGCATCGGACAAAAATATCCGAGCGTATCGAGTTTCACATCGGCTTGCATCATGAACTTCTCCTCGGTCCTGTTGCTAAATAAACAAATTCACACTGCCTTGTTTGGCTTCTGCAAGATAGGTCGTGACGCCGGCGAATTGATCGATGCCCTCGATCAATGTGTCTTTGCTAATTCCCATCATGCCCATCGTCGTCGTGCAAGCGATGAAGCGCACCCCGAGGTCCAAGGCGGTCTGCATCAGTTCCGGCACCCCCGGCATCCTGTTCTGCTTCATGACCTTCTGCATCATCTTCGTGCCGAGACCGGGACAACGGCAGGCTGTCGGCACCTCCCTTATTCAACAAGCCGAACATGCGGCGAAGCCAATCCTTGGCCGAACTGGTTGCCCCTTTCCGCCGGATCGTGTTCAACCCCCAAAAGGTGAAGAACATCGTGACTTGCATTCCCATCGCTGCCGCGCCAGTGGCGATAATGAACGCGGCCATGGCTCGGTCCAGATCCCCGCTCAATAAGACGATGGTCACCTTATCCGGTTTTGAGGCCTGAAGATCGGCCAACGCCACCGCCGGGTCCATTTGTGTGGTCGTCATGATGTCCTCTCTTATGGTCGCTACTTCAAAAATCGGCTGTTTCAGCAAGATTTTGACTATAGTCCCCGCATCTTTTTCCTGTCAACACAGCGTCCTTGACCCTGTTCCATGCGGCAGATATAGTCCTCCACTGATCCCAATGAAACCGCCCGATCTAGCCCTGCAGATGAATTCCGACCTGATTACCGAAATTAAGCCGTCCAAGAACACGCCCCTGCTCGGGTTTTGGTACCCGGCTTGCACGAGCCAACAACTCCAGCCCGGGAGCTTGAAGGGCACGGTCATGCTGGGGCTGCCGATCGTGGTGTGTAAAACCTCAACCGGAGATGTCGCGGCCATGCGGGATATTTGCCCGCATCGCGGCATGCCGCTGTCGTTCGGACACATGCGCGACGATTGCGTGGAGTGCTCCTATCATGGCTGGCGATTCGACCACAAAGGCCGCTGCCAAGGCATTCCCGCTTTGGTGGAGGGCTCTCCAATCCAACCCGAGAAGATCGGCGTGACGACCTACCCCTGTCGCGAACGAGACGGCTATGTGTGGGTGTTCATCGCCGATCCGCAGCAGCCGAATCAGGCAATTCCGGACATCCCTCCGCTTCCGTTGCCTTCTTCTCCCTATCGCATGATTCAGATTTCGACCCTCTTGGACTGTACGATCGACGACGGTATTGTCGGCCTGATGGACCCGGCACACGGACCCTTCGTCCATCAAAGCTCCTGGTGGCGCACACAGGCCAGTATGCACGAGAAAGCCAAAACGTTTGAACCGATTCCATGCGGCTTCCGCATGGTCCCACACGCCCCGTCCAAAAACAGCGGCCCCTATAAGATCCTGAACATGTTTTACGGCGGGCCGCTCACGACGACGATCGACTTTGTGTTGCCGAACCAGCGTTTTGAATTCGTCCAATGCGGCAGCATGTTCGTGTCGACGAGAGCAACGGTCACCCCGGTCACCGAGCAACAATGCCGGATCGATTTCTGCGCCGCGTGGAACGCGCTCGGCTGGCTCCCCTTTTCCAAAACGCTCTTTCGCTATTTCGCCAATATTTTCATGAAGCAGGATAAGCAGGCGATGGAACACCAGGCGGTGGGGCTTCGCTACAAGCCGGCCTTGATGCTGATCGACGACGCCGACACCCCCGCCAAGTGGTACTACAAACTGAAAGCTGCCCACCTGGCCTCGATACAAAGCGGACAGCCGCTTGACCATCCGCTGAAAGGCCCCGTCACTCTCCGCTGGAAAAGCTAGCAGCCCGTTGAATTATAGTCTGGCTGGCTTGAAGAGCTTGATTAATCGCCTGACAGCAACAGACTTATTGCACGGCGGATCTGCGTGCGAGACCCGAGCAACACGACGATGTCGCCGCCATTCAGTTTCGTTTTGAGGGAGGGATTCGACTCTGTGACCCCATTGCGCGTCCAAGCAATGATCGAGGCTCCCGTACGGGGACGAATCGAGAGATCGGCGAAGGTTTTTCCGATGGCAGGCGAATCGTCGTCAATGCGGCAGGTCTCGACTTCCGCGTCGGTCAACGTCCCGCCGCGCAGATGATGCGCGAGTTCGGGCAATTCACTCCGCCGTAACAGCGCATAGCCTTCCCGCCTGATCTGTTCAGCTTTTCCCGTGATGAACTCCTGGGGCAAATTGTAGTTCCGGAGGACCAGCGTGAAAATTTCGATCGAGGTTTCGAACTCCTCCGGCACGACATCATCCGCACCAAGATCGTGCAGTTCTTGCAATTCACGCAGATACCGGGTCCGCACGACGACGCGGATCTTCGGATTGAGCCCTTTGGCCAACTGCACTGTCCGCCTGGTGATGAAGGGATCGGAGATGGCCACAACCAGCACCTTGGCCTCTTCGATCTTCACGTGGCGCAGTACGTTGGGATTGGTGGCATCGCCATAATAGATGGGTACGCCGTGGCGTGATTCACGACGGACCGTATCGCCGTCGAGGTCCAATGCAAGATGCGGGATCTCAGTTTCGCTCAGCACACGGGCCAGGTTTCTGCCGTTCAGTCCGTAACCGACAATAATGACGTGATCCTTGAGCCGGATGTTCGTTCCTTCCGTCCTGAGCACATGCGCTTCCGTCCTGGTCGGGAGCCAATGCCGGAGCCGCTGCACCGCTTCGACGCGGCGGGCCATTGCTGGCGACCACTGCATCAAGAACGGCGTGACGATCATCGAGAGCACCGAGACCGCAAGAAACACTTGATAGGGATCGCCGCGCAACAAGCCACTCTCTTGCCCCTGTTGGGCCAGCAAGAAACTGAATTCTCCGACCTGAGCCAACGCCACGCCCACCATGATCGCGGAACGCGGCGGAATCTCGACGACCAGCGAGGCGCCTGCACCGGTAACGAACTTGACGAGGAGGATCGCCAGCAAAAGGCCGGTGACCACCACTGGATGCTCAAGCAACACACGCCAGTCCATCAGAATCCCGATCGAGACGAAAAAGAGGCTGTTGAAACTGTCTCGAAACGGCAGCACCTCCGCCATCGCCTGGTGGCTATACTCTGATTCTGAAATGACCAGGCCGGCGATGAACGCCCCCAGCGCCAGAGACAGTCCCCCCAAGGAGGTCAGCCAGGCGATGCCGAGACAGAGCACGATGATTGTCAACAGGAACAATTCGCGGCTTCTGCTGCGGACGATATGTTCGAGCAACTTGGGAACGGCATACCAGGCGGCGGCAATGACCAATCCCACCACGAGGGTCGATTTGGCCAACGTATAGAGAATCGACAGAGCCGATCCATCTCCACGGCTGGCCAGAATCGGCGTCAGGAGCATCATCGGCACGACGGCGAGATCCTGGAAAATCAAAATGCCGATCGTCGTGCGGCCGTGTATCGAATCGCTGTCGCCTTTATTGGCGAGCGCCTTCAAGACGATCGCTGTGCTGCTGAGCGAGAACAGGAATCCCCAGAAGATGCCCTGTTGCCACGTCAGCCCGACCAGCATGGCTCCCAGCCATGCGACGAGCAACACGCCCCCGACTTGGATCGGCGCTGCCACGAACAGGAGCCGGCGCAACGAAGCCAGCTGGACCAACGAGAATTCGATGCCGATCGTGAAGAGGAGGAGCACGATACCGATCTCGGCCAAGATTTGGACCATGCTGATGTCCGCGATGAGATTCAATCCGTGCGGGCCGATCAGTGCGCCAGCCACCAAAAAACCAGCGATGGAGGGAAGCCGGAACTGATGGAATGCAAAGACAACGGCAATCGAGACGGAGAAGATGACGAGCAGATTACCGAGCACGCCGTAGTCGGTCATGGCAGGAATTTGCGAGGCGTGGCTATTTTCAACATCCTGTAGGGCGGAGAATACCCCAGCGGGGCGAAACGAACAAGTTCTACCTGCTTGTTGCGGATAAAATGGTTCGGTACAGTGGCTGGCTATGATTCGGGCGATCATCTTCGATTTCAACGGCGTCATCGCGGACGACGAAACTCCTCACCTCGTCTGCTTTCAGCAGGCGTTGGCCGAGGAGAATCTCTCGTTGACCAAGGAGGAGTACTACGGCGCCTATCTCGGCATGGACGAGCGCACCTGCACAAGGATGTTGCTCACTGCGCGTGATGGAACCTGTGATGAGAGGCTGTTGTCGCGAATCATGGATCGGAAAGCGGACTTGTTTCGCGACTACACCGCGCTTCACAAACCAGAACTGTTTCCGGGCATCATCGAATTCATGAATGCCGCCAAAGACCGGTATCGGCTCGCGATTGCTTCGGGAGGCCGTCGTGCGCAAATCGATGCAGCGTTGGCCGGCACTCCGATCGAACACGATTTTGAGGTAATCGTTGCCGCCGAGGACTGTCCGGTCGGAAAACCGGATCCGGCGATCTATCGCCTGACTCACGAACGCCTCAACGCCGGTCATTTCCTCTCCGAATCGATCGAACCGGTAGAATGTCTGGTCATCGAAGACTCCCTTGCCGGGATTCAATCCGCGAAAGCCGCCGGCATGTGCGTCCTGGCGCTCGCCACGACCTATCCGGTTGATAAACTGGGCGAAGCGGATGCTACCGTTCAGAACTTCCAGGGCGTCACCCCGGAGGCAGCGATCAGCAAGCTGGCTCGAATCGGCCACGAGAGCCGATTTACAGATACCAGGCCTCGGTAGCAAGACCCCCCTCCAAAGATGAATAGACGGTTTCCTCGCCACTAGCATAGCTTGTCAGCACGACCGGTTAGTACTATCAAGAAAAGCGATTTACCATGCGTACGACGTCATTTCACGGGAGGTGCTTTATGCGGCCGTTCATATTCTTCTCGCTGGTCGCAGCAGCCACGCTGGTCATGGCTGCAACCCCGGCGCTCTCGGATACATCGGAGACGGCGAAGTCCGATCCCGCACGGATGTGGGAATGCATGCAGGCGGACGGCTCGTCCATCTATACGAACAAGGAACAGACCGGCTGTAAGCTGATGACGCTCAGAGAGTTGTCGGTCGTGCCGTCACTGGACAACATGCCGACGTATCGGTCGCCTTACGCTGCGACACCGTCCTACGACATGCCGTACTCCATGGATCGCTCTCCAGCCACTATGGGTACGCGAGGACCGAGTGTTCCCGAATGGGCGCAGAATTGGCACTCGAGCATCGCGTGGTCCGGCGGGTCTGTGCAAGCCGAAGTGTGCTCCCTCTACGGCGAGTGGATTAATCTGGTTCAAAAAACGCGCGGTGGGTTTTTCTACGGAACCGACCCGTCCTATGGTGGAGACCTCACGTGGCGAAACCAGCGGTGGCCGAGCTTTTCGTTCTATGACAACGCCCGGTACCAAGCGTTGTCGAGAATATTCGGAACAGGATTCGTTCCGGTCGGCTGCCAGTAAGCGACATCGGAATCAGTCAACATCAAGGGCGTCGGCCATCTGGCTTGACGCCCTTTTTATATTTTATAGAAGTTCCGATACCATTCGACGAAACGAGGAATCCCCACTTCGATCGGCGTGGAGGGCTTGAACCCGACGTCCCGAGAGAGATCCTCGATGTCGGCATAGGTGGCCGGCACATCGCCGGGCTGCAGCGGCATCAGTTTCTTCTCCGCCTTTTTGCCGAGCGCTTGCTCCAACACCTGAATGAAATGCAGCAGTTCCACCGGCTGATGGTTGCCGATGTTATAGAGCCGTGCCGGGGCTGAACTGGTGCCCGGGTCCGGCTTGTCCCCCGACCATGAGGAATTGGGTGTCGCAGGACGATCCAACGTACGAATGACTCCTTCGACGATGTCGTCGATGTACGTAAAGTCTCTCCGCATCTTGCCGTGATTGAACACCTCGATCGGCTGTCCTTCCAAGATCGCCTTCGTAAAAATGAACAAGGCCATATCGGGTCGTCCCCAAGGTCCGTACACCGTAAAAAAGCGCAGGCCCGTGCAGGGAATCCGGTAGAGATGGGCATAGCAATGGGCCATCAATTCGTTGGCCTTCTTACTCGCGGCATAGAGCGAAACCGGATGATCCACGTTGTCGTGAATCGAAAAGGGCATCTGCGTATTGCCGCCGTAGACGGAACTCGACGAGGCATAGACCAGGTGCTCGATCTTCGCCTGGCGGCAGCCTTCAAGAATGTTCATGAAGCCTTCGATGTTGCTGTCGGTATACGCGTGCGGGTTGACGAGCGAGTAGCGCACCCCGGCTTGAGCGGCAAGATGGACCACGCGGCGGATGGGATATTCCGCGAATAACTCCTTCATGCCCTGACGGTTCGCCAAATCCAACTTCACGAACTGGAAACCGTTCAAGGGCGTCAGCTGAGCGAGGCGTTCCTCTTTGAGCCGCACGTCGTAGTAGTCATTGACGCTGTCGAGGCCGATGACTTGGTCGCCGCGGGTGATCAAACGCTGGGCGACGTGAAATCCGATGAACCCGGCCACGCCGGTCACGAGTGTGAGGGATTTCGTTTCGGTCATGTGTATCCTTCTTTATAAAAACGGCCCATCAAGCCCGGTCCTCCTGCTTCATAAAGGGAGGCTCGCCATGTACCGCGCGATAGAGAGTCAGCGGCGCGAGGGCGTCTCCGGTCGGTCGCACCTCGACCCGTCCGTCGCCTGTTTCCCGGTAGAGTTCGAGCGCCTGAGCGTAATGATACCCGCAGGCGTGAGGCGCAAGAAGGGCTTTCAGATTTTCCGGCGGCTCCCAATGCGCAGTGAGTAACGCCGTTCTGGCGGGATTGCGCCGGCTGAACATGAACGAGAGATGATCGGGATACCATTCAGCGCCTCCGGTGGCATAGGAGACGAAGAGTTTGGCTTGCGCCGCGGCGCAGAGCTCGGCCAGATAGGCGTTGGTCAGATAGCCGTTCTCGCCGACGTCCAGCCATTTCCCAGGATGAGACAGCGCGGCATGGGCGGCATGACTGCGCACTTCGAGTAACTGCTGTTGTGAGGCAAACAGCAACGGGATCGGACCATACTTATCGACCAACCGTTTGATGACATCATCCTTCAACGCCGATCGTCCATCGTTTGTCGGCCCGCTGTCGGCGTGAACCAATACGTTATGCCCTCGATCGCTGATCAGATAACAGTTACGGGGCATCTCCAAGTCACACGGATCTTCCCCGTAGAAAGGGACCGACACGACCGTACCCCCTTCGAAGGGCCAGGTTTCGCCATGGGCCAATTCAACAACATGCCCGAACCCCAGCTCTCGAAGAAGCGACAGATAATCGTAGTGTAGTTTCTTCCGGTTTCGTCGGCTGGGCACGATGATCGGCGTTTCTTTTGGCAAATGCAGCAGGGTACGGGGATCGACATGGTCGTCATGGTCGTGCGTGAGGAAGATCGCCGCGGGTTTCGGAAGGAGCGATCCCCATAACGACGGCACGGAAGATTCCGCAAACCAGGGCAACAGCCAGGGATCGAACAGGAAGATGTTGTCCTGTTGGCGGTACAGTAGCGCCGCATGGCCGAGGTGGACGGTATCGCGGTCCTGCACGACGTCGAACCAGCGCTGGCGTATCGAGGTCTGTGGCGAACTGCGCAAACATTCATACTGATGCAACGATTCCATGAGACGCGTCAAAACAGGTTGTGCCTCTCGCGGTGACGAGATGACGACCGTTTTGATCTCTTCTGTTCGGTGAGTGCCGTCCAGCATGCCGAGAAGTTTCCCGACCATCGGCCCGAGCGGCCGCTGATCAAAGCCGATCGGAATGGCCTGCCGCTTAACTGAATGAAAGATGCGCAGGCCACCGTTGGTGACGGTCGAGGATTTCGCCGGATCAGTCGGAAATTCCCATCGGAAGCTGCCGTCCGGCTGGCGGCCGCAGTGAATGTGCCGGCTTAAGTAGGGACGGGAATTCACCAGCTCGGCGTAGGCATCTTCCAGGCGCCGCCTGCGGTCAGGGTCGTCGAGCGGAGCCCGCTTTGAAAAGACGTCGCTGATCGCCGTATCAATTGAACTCGCGAGCAGCTGGTGAGCTTCTTGGAGGCTGGCAACGACTTCCCGAGCGACCCCGGCGACAAAGGGAAACGGGCCGGGCGCTTCGGCGCTCTCCAATTGCACCCAGCACCAGGGAGCAAGACTGAGATAATGATCGCGAGGCAGATTGTTCCAGATATTGCTCATGACTTCCCTAGGCTGACAATATCTTAGTGCTCAGTCCTCGTTGCTCAATCCTATCTGTAACTTGCTGATCGTCGGTTCGTAGAGCGCTTGGATGACGTTGCCATCGGGATCGGAAAAATAAAACGAATAGCTGCCGTCTCGATGCTGCTTGGGCGTTTTGGCAATCCTGCCTCCTAACGATTCGATTCTGGATGCAATGTCATGATGCATCTGATCAACCGCCTGCGGATTGTCGAGAATCACACCGATATGATCCAGCAACTGACCGGTCGGAGGCCGATAGGCGGCGAGCTCCCCTTTAGAGATCTGATGCAACGCAAGATTGTCGGTCCCGGAGCTGAAATAGACATTGTCGGCATCCGGCTCCCACACCACCCGCATGCCGAGGAGTTGCTCATAAAACGCCCGCGACCGCGCCAGATTCGTCACCCGCAATGCCACATGTCTGAGCCCACGATGAAGCGAACGAGACATAGAATTCTCTCTCCAACAGGCTGTTCAAGAAGGCCAACGATCTTAACCGCCCCGCCCAGGCGCGCCGAGGACGCGCCATTTCCCAAGCGCGGCCGCAGCAAGCCGTATAGTAGGTGGGCCCCTTGATCGCCGTCAATTTGAATTTCGCCGTATGGAACCCGGCTGCGGGTCGACTTGTTGTTGTGCTACGATGCCAACTTATTCGTTCGAGTACATAAAGGAGTCGCTCATGCAGATGCCTGTATTGCCGCTCGCCGTCATCGGCCTTGTCCTCTTCAGTCCCTTGGGTCTGTCGGCGGCGGATTCGCCCCTCCCGGGAAAAGACGGCGCCCCGATGGTCTTGATTCCGGCGGGCTCCTTTCCTATGGGTGTTCCGCCCGGTGACCGCGACGGCGGGCGGGATGAATATCCTCGGCATGAGGTCCATCTCGACGCCTATTACATTGACAAGTATGAAGTGACGAACGGCCGCTATGTGGAGTTCGTGAAGGCGACCGGCCACCGTGTTCCTCAGAACCCGAAGAATCCTACCAGGAACCTCTGGCAGGGCGAGGTGATCGCGGAATCGCTCACCGACCGTCCTGTGGTGAACGTAGATTGGGCGGACGCCGACGCGTACTGTAAGTGGGTCGGTAAACGTCTCCCGACGGAAGCGGAATGGGAAAAGGCCGCCAAGGGGAACAATGATTGGCGCTTCCCCTGGGGCAACGTCGAACCCACGGCCAAGCATCTCAACTACAATCAAAAATGGATCGGCGAGAAGACCTTGATGCCGGTCGGCAGTTACGAAGCAGGCAAGAGTCCGTACGGGGTCTACGATATGGCGGGCAACGTCTGGGAATGGGTCAACGATTGGTATGACCCGCGGTACTATGAGAAGAGTCCCAACAAGAATCCCAAGGGTCCGGAGACCGGCACCGAGCGCGTACTGCGCGGATCGGGCTGGCAAAATGAAACCCCGACGGTTCGCATCTTCACACGCGTAGACAGCGACCCATCGGTCCGGAACGAATCGACCGGATTCCGCTGCGCTCGCGATGCGAAATAATCGTTTGCGCTGAGAACCGTACACTCGTCATGGTACAACCGTGTCATGACCGGATCTGACCAGACAGATCAACTCAGGAACAAGACCAAACAGTTTGCCATCGGCATTCTCAAGCTGTTCGGGACGCTCCCCAAGACGCCGGAAACGCTCGCCATTCAAACTCCGCTCGTGAAGGCCGCCACCACGCTGGCGGCGAACTGCCGCGCCCTCGCGCGAGCCTGGTCGGAAGACGATTTCCACCGCAACCGTAACCTCGCTTCGGGAGATGCCGATGATTGTGTCTTTTGGCTTGAATTGCTCGCCGCGGCCGGCACCGACCAGGATCAGCCCATTCAGGCGCTGCTGGAAGAGGCTGCAGACATCGTCGCGCTGCTCTCGATCTGCGGCGAGCCGGATAAGCCCGCGCCACCAGTGACAGCTGAGCCCGTACCGGAACCTGTTCTCGAAGAGCCTGCACCGCCCCCTTTACCTGCCGATTTCCATGGACTGCGGGTGTTATCGTTCGAAAGCCGGATGGCGACCGAGATGGCCCGACTGATTGAACGCAATGCCGGCCTCCCGCTGGTCGTACCCGCGGTTCGTGAGATTCCGATTCCTCTTCAGGACAACGGTGCCGTCTTTCGCTTCGGCGTGAAACTGATCCTGCACCAAGTCGACATTCTGATCTTGATGACCGGCGTGGGCACCAAAGCCCTCTTCGAAGTCCTTCAGACCCGATATCCGCTGGCCGAGGTGATCGAAGCGCTGAAAAAAACTATCCTCGTCACGCGTGGTCCCAAACCGCTGGCGGCGCTCAAGGCGATCGGCGTTGAGGCGAATATTACGGTGCCGGAACCCAACACCTGGCAGGATGTGATTGCCACGCTCGACTACTACCGTCCCGTGCAAGGATTGAAGATCGCCATCCAGGAGTACGGCATATCGAACCCGGATATGATTGAGGATTTAAAAAGGCGTGGCGCGGAAGTGTTCCCCGTGCCCATTTATCGGTGGGCGCTGCCGGAAGATACCGGCCCGTTAAAACACGCGATCGGAGAGATCCTCGACGGCAAGATCGACGCCATGCTCATCACCAACGCCGCGCAGATCGACCACGTCATGCAGTTGGTCGAAGAGGAAGGCAAAACGGAATTGTTCAGGGAAAGCTGCAAGAAACTCGTCGTGGCTTCTATCGGCCCCACGGCCAGCGACCGCCTCAAGCACTACGACCTGGCCGTCGATTTTGAACCATCGCACGGCAAGATGGGCATTCTCGTCAAAGAATTCAGCGAGCAGGTTCACGCTCTCCGGCAAGCAAAGTCGCTTACACAACTCGAGGATTGAATAGGAGCTGTCCGACTAGCCTACTGCGAACTCGGTTGCGCCGGCTTCGCTTCCGAGGCTTCTCCTGTGTCTTTGACGTCCCGCGCACAGCGAAACCCAAGCCAATTCATTTTCGTGCTGGGTTCAGTTCCGTTCCGCTGAGCAGGCCTGACTGAGGGCGTACTGTCAATCCATCCGCCGCCGCGGAAGGCTTTCTGAGTTCCCTTCTCAGGTCCTTTTGGATTACGGTCAGGTGCTGTCTTGTAATAATGTGGGTCGTACCAGTCAGCTGTCCATTCTGCGACATTACCGGCCATCTGAAAAACGCCATAAGGGCTGACGGCGTTTTCGTACTTGTCGACAGAGATAATGGGCGGATACAGCAACAGCCGTTCCGGCCGATCGCGCACTGGTCCGGACAATCCCGTGCGGCCGAAGTTGGCACGGCTCAATCCCGCGGGCTGATTTCCCCAGGGATAAATTCGTCCGTCCTCGCCTCGCGCCGCCTTCTCCCACTCCGCAGAAGTCGGCAACCGCTTGCCGGCCCACTTGCAATAGGCATCAGCGTCGTACCAGGAGACGTGCATGACCGGATGGTTGACCATCGTTTCCTGGAAATTTCCGCCGTCGTATTGCCAGTCGATGAGGGGATCTCGGTTGGTGGCGAGTACGAACTTTAAGAACTGCACAGTCGTCACTTCAAATTTATCGATTTCAAAGGCATCAAGGTACACTTTCCGCTGGGGAAACTCGGGCTGGTAGGAGTTATGATCGACTTTCTTGTCGCTCCCCATGATGAACGTGCCTGCCGGGATGCGGACCATTTCATCGTGGGCCGGCAGTTTGGCACGCTCAGTCGCAAGTTTCTTCCCTTCGGGTGTCCACTCTCTGGTCACATCAGCAACATCCAATGCAGACGCCAAACCACTCATGCCCATCAACCCTGCGACAACCATACTGCTTACAATTCCTGACCTTCGCACGATTCACCCTCCTTGTGTGTTACATCCCCTGCTCTTTTGGCTGCACGCTTGGGTCTTTATCAAATTCCTCGAGCGGTTGAAAGTTCACGGGCAGATTGAACAGATAATCCGAAACGGCCCGTAGTTTCACATGCTGATATTCGACGATCCAACTGCCGTCTTTTTTAGCCAGCTTCATGGGAAAATGAATGTCGGTCGCGACCCACTGGTAGTACTGCTCCACCCGTTCGCCCTGTTTCGTTGTCACTTCATACAATATCGTCGGGTGGCCCTCGCGCATTTCGGTGCCGATTTCCTGCCGCGACACTTCCCCCTCCAGCGATTCCGTGACCCGGAGATCCTGTTCTGCATCGTACGGAACCGTTTTGAAATGTTTCATCCGCGACAACAACAACCAGATGACCTGCTTATCCTTGCGCACGATGCTGACGTTGACCGGCCCCATCGAGTGATGCTCGATGCGCCACATCTGGTCACGATAATAGATAAAAGCCTTGTGGGTCCTGCCGTCGATTTTAGTAATCTGATCCGCGGTAAATTCCAACGCGAGCGCGGAAGTGCTCGCTCCCATCCAGACCGCGAGCCCGCATATGATCAACATACATTGACGCATCGCCACACTTTAACACAACGCCACGGTTGACTTTCCGACGTGGCTGACGGAAGTTGCTTCAAACATTCTCCGGCTATCGGATTGCCAACACTCCTGCGCCATTGATCGCGCCCGTCTTCAGCGCCTGCAAGGCATGATTGGCTTGCTCCAAGGCGAACCGCTGCGTGCGCGGCCTGATCGGAATCGCCGCCGCTTCGCGCAGAAGATCGAGCCCGTCTTGTTTCGTATTGGCCGTCACACTGCGAATCACCCGTTCGCCGAAGACTTCACGATCGTAATCGAGGGACGGGATCGGGCTCATATGAATGCCAGCCAGAGCCAGTGTGCCGCCTCGCTCCAGCGCACGCAGGGCCGGAGGGACCAGTTCACCGGCCGGCGCAAAGATGATCGACCCCTGCAACGGGACCGGGGGAGGATCCGATGCTCCGCCGACCCAGGTCGCACCCATGTCACGGGCAAGCGCCTGATGCTGCGGCTTAATCGAACAGACATAGACCTCACATCCCCAATGCCGGGCGATCTGAATGGCAATGTGGGCCGAGGCGCCGAATCCGTACAGACCGAGTCGCTGACCGGGCCGAATGCCGCTCAACCGTAACGCGCGGTACCCGATGATGCCGGCACAGAGCAGCGGCGCCGCTTCTTCATCGGCAAAGACTGCTGGAATCGGATAGGCAAACGGGGCCGGCACCACCGCGTACTCTGCATATCCTCCGTCGACTTGATAGCCGGTGAAGCGGGCAGCGAAACACAAATTCTCCCTGCCGCTCCGGCAGAACTCGCATTGCCCGCACGTGCCCTGCAACCAAGCGATCCCAACCCGCTCTCCCACCGCGCGGTTCGTCACACCAGTGCCGACACGGCTAATCACCCCCACCGCTTGATGCCCAGGAATGAGTGGCAATTTGGGACGTTCAAGCTCACCTTCAATGACGTGCAGATCGGTTCGACAGATGCCGCAGACTGTGAGTTGGACCAACACCTGTTCCGGTCCCGGTTGGGGAACGGGCACGTCTTTCATCTGTAGCGGACCGGTGTCCACGGCCCCTGTGCTCGCAAGAACCATGGCTTTCATCGTGGATGACTCGATGTTCATTCAGGGAACTGGAGAAGGTGGCAGGTCGATTTCACAAAACGATTGTCGACGGCACCAGGTGCCCATGATCACGAAGCGCGCTCTACGGCTTGGCCTTAATACATTCGACGTCGAGCTTGATATAGACGTCGTCCCCCACCACGAGCCCGCCGCTATCCAATGTTTTGCTCCACACCATGCCGAAATCTTTGCGATTCAGCTTCCCTTCCGCGTTAAATCCTGCTCTCGAGTTGCCCTGGGGATCCTTGGCCACTCCGTTGAAGTTTCCCGTCAGCGTAATGTCCTTCGTCGTTCCACGCAGTGTCAACTCCCCCACGGCCTGATACCCCTCCGCCGTTTTCTTATAACTTTTCATTTTGTACGTCATCGTCGGATACTTCTCCACGTCGAAGAAGTCGGGATTCCGGAGATGGGCATCGCGTTTCTCATGATTCGTGTTCACGGACGCTGTTTTGATCGTGGCTTCGATGGCCTTCACCGAGCCGGCCTCCGCATCCATGTCGATGAAGCCTAGGTAATCCGTGAAGTGTCCAGTCGTTTTTGACACGACCATGTGCGCGACTCGAAATTCAATTGTCGAATGCTCGGGATCTACGTTCCATCGGGCCGGTTCGGCATGAACCACAGGCGGCAGCCACCAGAGCAGCCCGAAAAATGCCAGGCTCAACCCCGTGCTTATCATTCGTCTCGTCATGGACCATTCCCCTTCATCGCAGGCAGCCGACAGCCCTGTCGTCTGCCGTGTCGGAGGTTTCGTTATTTTTTGAGAGCCGGCGATTCCGGATTAGCATTCGTCGGATTGCCGACGGCCTGCGCTTCGCGGGCTTTCGCCCGCGCGCCGGTCCTCATGCGGACGTGCACGTCGACGGCTTCGTCGCTTAAGTCGTCCGGCAGAGGAGGGAACGGCTGCGCGTTTACTACCGCGTAAATGCCGGCTTCATCGATCTCGCGCGCCCCCGACCCCTTCTCGATTTCGATCAACTGCGCCCGCCCGTTCGGATAGAGCTTGAAACGGACTCGTACGGTTTCCCTACTGGGGCCGCGTCGGACACCGCGCACCTGCTTGGCCCAGCTGCGGCTCACCAGGAGACTCACCTGCTGCCAGTAGGCTTTTTCCCGTCCGGGGTCGGCAAGCGGCATCAGATCTTCTTCGGCCAGTTGGACGTCCGACACCGGCGCGACGTCCGGTTGCACTTCGTCCACGATGAGATCGCTGGTGGACGGCTCTTCCGGACGCACGGCAGATGGTTCACTCGTATCGCTGGAAGCTTCCTGGCGATCCAAGGTCACGTAGACGATCCGCTTCATGAACCGTTCGAGCTTTTCCTGCCTGGATCGGGCGAACGTCACTTGGATACGAGCAGCTTTTTGATGCACCGAGGTGCGGCTCGTCGGCATCGGTTCGAGTGTGACTTCTGCTTTGAGTGTCGACGATTCGGCGTCGGGTTCGAGCGTAACCGTTTGCGGTTCAAAGAGAATGGATTCGCAGACCGCCACAATGGGAATGGGGCCCGAAGCCACTCCCCCCAAGGTAATGGCCAGCGTGAGGGGTTTGCCGGTTTGCAGATCCCCAGGTGAATCCCGCTCATTTAGTTCAAAGCGAGCCCAGCGGGAGACCGGACCAGTGGCGGATGAAGCGGGAGAGACCGGTAGAGCGGTGATCCAAAATGGCAGCGTGACGCAGAGCACCCCTGCCAGGAGCATCAGGCTTCGGTGGAACAGAGCCTTCATAACGGCATCCTACCTAGGCCGCCGATCGTTGCGCAACCCGTTTTTCCCTCAGCCGTTAGGCAAGTCGGGTCGACTGATATACAATGGTGACATGCGCGCGCTGATCAAGACGTCCCCGCAGCCGGGATTGACTGCGACGACATGTCCCGATCCCACTCCGGGGCCGCACGATGCCGTGATCCGCGTGAAGGCGACATCGCTCTGTGGGACCGACGCCCATATTTACAATTGGGACCCCTGGGCCCATAGCCGCATTCATCCGCCGCGGATTATCGGCCATGAAATGTGCGGCGAAGTCATGGAAGTCGGCTCAGCCGTCTCGTTGGTCAAGGTGGGCGATTATGTCGCTGCGGAATCCCATATCACGTGCGGCATTTGCTTTCAGTGCCGAACCGGCCAGGCGCATGTCTGCCGCAACTATCGTATTCTCGGCGTCGATCGTGACGGATCGTTTGCGGAATACGTCGTCCTGCCTGAAAACGTGCTCTGGCAGACCTCCCCGGCTATTCCTCCGGAATTCGCATCGGTTCAAGAACCGCTCGGGAACGCCGTCGATGCGGCGTTGGTCGATGACCTCACCGGCCACACGGTCCTGATTACCGGTTGCGGGCCGACCGGCCTATTCGCGGCCGCCGTCGCACGAACGTCGGGAGCCGCGACCATCATTGCCTCAGACGTCAGCGAATACCGCTTAGCCCTGGCCAAGCAGGTTGGCGCAGACCATGTATTGAACGCGAAGACCGAAACGCCGGAAGCACTCGCCGCCGCGATCCGCGAGATCACCGCCGGCGAAGGGGTCGATGCCTCGCTGGAAATGTCCGGCAATCCTGCCGCCCTGCATCAAGCATTCAGCGCGGTCAAGAACGGCGGGCGTGTGACGCTCTTCGGCATCCCCACCGGCCCGATCACCTGCGATCTCGCGAACGAAATCATCTTCAAGGGCATCCGGGTCCATGGCATTACCGGCCGACGGCTGTTTGGTACCTGGTACAGACTGGCCGGTCTTTTCAAGGCGGGACTCAACATCAAACCGATCGTGACCCACACATTTCCCATGAGTGAGTTCGCCAAAGGCTTTGACTTGATCAAGTCAGGCCTGTGCGGAAAGGTCGTCTTGTTCCCGTGAGGCAGGCTGAAGCCAAGCATCTTACCTTAAGCCTCTAACCTGCTGGTGGGCTTCATGGCTTACTCCTCGCTGAAGAAGATTATTGGCCAACAGTTGGCCGACATCCGCACGAAAGGTCTCTACAAATCCGAGCGGCAGCTGCTGAGCCCGCAAGGCGCGGATATCCGCGTCACACAGGGCCACGTCCTGAACCTCTGCGCCAACAACTATCTGGGCCTGGCCAATCATGCCCAGATCGTACAGGCGGCCATGGAAGGATTGCAGGACTACGGCTACGGCATGGCCTCGGTGCGATTCATCTGCGGAACGCAGGACCTCCACAAACGCCTCGAACGGGCCATCAGCACATTCTTGGGCACCGATGACACCATTCTGTATAGTTCCTGCTTTGATGCCAACGGAGGACTATTCGAAGTGCTGTTAGACGAACGCGACGCCGTCATCAGCGACGCGCTCAACCATGCAAGCGTGATCGACGGCATCAGGCTTTGTAAGGCCAAGCGATTGCGCTATGCCCACTCGGACATGAAAGAATTAGAGGCCAAACTCAACGAGGCGCGCGAGTGCCGCTTACGTGTGATCGCCACGGACGGTGTTTTTTCAATGGACGGAGATCTGGCCAAACTGGATCACATCGTCAACCTGTCGGAACGGTATGATGCCGCAGTGATGGTGGATGACAGTCACGCCACCGGCGTTCTCGGACACAAAGGGCGAGGAACCCCGGATCATCTCGGCGTCGCCGATCGCATTGAGATCATCACCAGCACGTTGGGCAAAGCACTCGGCGGAGCGACTGGAGGATTCACAACGGGGCGGGCGGAGATAATCGAACTGCTTCGCCAGCGCTCGCGCCCCTATCTCTTCTCGAATGCGCTGCCGCCGCCGGTCGCCGCCGGAGCCTTGCAGGCCCTCGCGCTCGTGGAACAGGGGGAGAGTTTACGGGCAACGCTGCGTGACAATGCGAGGTTCTTTCGGGAGCGATTGACCAAGCTTGGATTCCGCCTCATTCCCGGGGACCACCCGATTATTCCCGTTATGTTGAGCGAGGCCTCGTTGGCCACCTCCATGGCCGATCGGTTGTTGAAAGAAGGTATCTATGTGGTCGGGTTCAGTTACCCCGTCGTGCCTGAGGGACAGGCGAGAATCCGCGTGCAAATGTCGGCGGCCCATACGCACGAGCAGCTCGAACGAGCCGTCGCCGCGTTTGCGAAAGTCGGCAGAGAATTGGGCGTGATTCAATAAATACGTTTGTCTGGTTTATGTGGTTCATCTTGTTCGTCTCGCTGAGAACCAAAAAACCAAACCAACAAGATGAACTAACCGAACCGACCTTTGTTCATTCCCTGATCGCTTTGGCCCGCGTTTGCAGATAGGCGTTGCGGACAGCAGTATAGAGATCCAGCGTCGCCTCTTCGACGCCCTGGAATTTTTCCAGGTTCCGCGAGCGCTCGTTCACGATTTCGCCCACGCGGGTGCCGAGCTGCACAAATGTGGTGGTCAGGCGATTCTTGTGAGCAATGACGGACGGAATATTATCGACTTCAATGACCGGAGCCACCAGCCAGTTGATCGGATTGAGCATAATATCGCCAACGTATCCCGTGAAGTCCCGAACGGTAAACGGCGGGAGGAACGGGATGACGAGATAGGGACCAGCCTTGACTCCGTAGAAGCCTAATGTCTGTCCAAAATCCTCTTCCGGTGTCACCAGATCCATTTCTTTCGCCAGGTCCAAAAATCCGGCATATCCCACCGTCGTGTTCAGCACGAACCGTGCGACTTCGATGCCGGCGCCTTTAACCTTTCCTTGAAAGACATTGTTCAAGAACCTCGGAGCAAAGCGGAGGTTGTAAAACATGTTGCTGATGCCGACTTGAACGAAGTCGGGCATGACGAAATCGTAGCCCTGTGCGACCGGCTTCAGCACGAACCGGTCCATCTGGCGATTGAACTCAAATATCTTTGTATTAAACGGTTCCCAGGGATCGTACTCTTCGCCGCCGCCTTCATCAGATTTTGCAAACGGATCGAATGGTTCGTCAGCGGTCGTGTCCTGCGCCGGACCCTGTGCAACGACGGCCGGAAGGTCTGAGAGCGAGACGTCTCTCGAATCCGCGACCTGGATCTGAGAAGGCGTTGAATCCACGATGCTCGGCGCGCCGGCGCAGCCCACCGATAGCACGCTCAGGCTCAGCGCAGAGAGCACCATTGGCGGCCAAGAGAAGCTCACTCGCAGGCTCCTTAGTTGATAGACCCAGGAGAGACCGGCCTTAGGGGTAAAACAAGGGCTGGCTGCATCGCCGCGCACTGTATCAAAAATCTCTCGCTGCCGCCAAATTATTTTTGCACTTAGGAACGGACGGCGGCATTGGCAAATTCGGCGAACCGCTGGAAGTAGGCCGCCCCTCCAACATGATATGTATCGTTGTGATCGGCGCCTGGGATAGAAAAGAACGACTTGGGAGGCCTTGCCGCCTCGAACACCTGGCGGCCTAGTTCGATCGGGATGATGTCGTCCTGATCGCCGTGGATAATGAGTTTCGGTAGCGACAACTGCGGCAATCGATCAATCAGTCGAAACTCGGCACCGAGCAGCCAATGCACCGGTAAGCCGCCGTAGTGAACCTTGGCGACGGCTTCAATAGAAGGAAACGGCGACTCCAGTATCAATCCGGCCGCCGGCTTTTGTGCAGCGAGTTCCGCCGCCACTGCCGCACCTAGCGATCGCCCAAAAATCACGATGCGTTCTGGCCTGATCATCCGGACACGCGTCAGGTAGTCGTAGGCTCCGATCGCGTCCTGATAGAGGCCCTGTTCGCTGGGCCGTATGTCTTGGCTCTTCCCATAGCCGCGATAGTCGAACAAGAAAACGGAGAGCCGCAGTTGGTAGAGGTATCGTAGATTGTCGAGCCGGTTGATAACGTTGCCGGCGTTCCCATGACACCAGAGAATCACGGGACGATCCGCGGGCGCTTCCACATACCAGCCGAAGAGCTTCACCCCATCGGCCGCTTGGAACCAGACATCTTCCAATGGGAGACCGCTGGCCGTCCGCCAGTCCTTCTCCAGCCAGGGATCCGGACGATAGACGAAGAATTGATCAAGCAGGCTCATAACTACATCTGATTTGTGTTGATCTCTCGATCGTCGGCATCTTTGGAGGATGAAAGAGGGCGTACCGGAAATGCCGGTACTGAGAGCGACATTCAATCGAGTGTCGCTCCCACAAAAACTATACGGCTTTGTTACTTGCTTGCGACGCCGATACCTTGCACATGGAACACGAATCCGTTTCCAACGGGAGTCCAGAACCACCGCTCAGATATGGCAATATCTGTTATTCGAGTACTTCCCGACCGTTGAAGAGCTGAGGTGTAGGCTCGCTGAAAGCGATCATTTTGATTGATGGGAATCACTCCCAACAACATAAACCCCGCGCTGTGCCCATCCGCCACTCCGGTGGATCGCTCGTTCGACCCCACAGGATCGCCTGGAATCCGTACCTGGCTAGAATGACACGCCACTGTCGAGACGAACAGAACCATTCCGAGCAATAGGTTGAGAAGTCTCATGTATCCTCCCTTGTCCTTTGAAATTGGCATTATTTATTTCCAACTGCAGTTCCACGGACGTCAAAAATGTATCCGTTCAAGACCAACGCCCAAAACCATTGCTCGGAAATGGTAACGTCTGTTAGCCTTGTCCCTCCAGCCTTCTGAACCGCTTCCCCATAGGCATTCTCGAATCGGGTGTTTTGCACAATCGGTATAAACCCAAACAACATGATGCCGGTACTGGACCCTTCTGTCGGCCCGATAACCTTTTCATTCGGGCCTACCGCTGCAGATGGGAGTTTGACCGGCGTCGACGAGCAGGCTGCGGTGGCAACGAGAAGAAACACTCCCAGGAGCACGCCCACTGATTTCATCGTTCCCCTCCTTAATTACAGGTTTGGTGAACAGTCGGGTTCCCCACACTATCGTTGATGAGGGCGAACGCTATCATTCCGCACGTGCGTGGTCAACCAGATGCCAAGGACATCGAATAGAGCCTGTACCCAACTAGCGAACTTTGCGTCGCTTCGGTATACTGCCACCGCAAATCTTGTCACAGAGATTCCCCGCGATGGATACTGATTCGAAGAACGTGACGGAGAAGACAACATCATGTGACGTCCTGGTCATCGGCGGTGGTCCGGCAGGCTCGACGATTTCTGCTTTACTCGCCGAGCAGAGCTGGAACGTCCATGTCCTCGAAAAAGATTCCCACCCTCGTTTCCACATCGGTGAATCGCTGCTCCCTCAATCCATCCCGATGCTCAGGCGACTCGGTGTGCTGCCGGAGGTGGAAAAGATCGGCATCGTCAAGTACGGCGCAGAAATGGTGTCGTATCGGTATGGCCGGTCGCAGATGTTTCATTTTGCCAGGGCATTCGATGAATCCCAGCCCTACGCCTTCGAAGTGAAGCGAGCCGAGTTCGATGCCATTCTGGCAAACAATGCCGTCGCAAAGGGGGCACACTTCTATGAAGGCGTGAGAGCGCAGCGCGTCGACCTCCGCCCAGGGCAGACCTCGTTGGTCTATACAGAAGATCGAGAGGGGCGTGCTCGAATCTGGGAAGCCCGGTTCATCGTGGATGCGAGCGGACGCGACACGTTTTTGTCCGGACAATTGGGCGGCAAACACCGGAGTAAAAAACACGGCAGCGCGGCCATATTCGGTCATTTTGAAGGCGTCACGAGGCTCCCCGGCATGGACGAAGGGAATATTACCGCCGGCTGGCTGGATGATGGCTGGTGCTGGCTGATCCCGTTCAAGGACGGAACGATGAGCGTCGGGGCGGTCTGCCACCCGGATTACATCAAATCCCGCACTGTTCCGCTCGATCAGTTCCTCTTGGAGACACTGCGGCAATCGCCACCGATTGCCAAACGGATGGAAAAAGCCAAACCTCTGACCCCGACCTATGCGGCGGCGAATTTTTCTTATCGACGTGAAACCATGTCCGGAGACGGCTATCTGATGGTCGGAGACGCCTTCGCCTTCATCGATCCGGTATTTTCCAGCGGGGTGCATCTCGCGCTGAACAGCGGCACGATAGGGGCTGGCGTGGTCGACGCCTATCTGCGTGGATCTCCGGACTATCCTGTTCGACTGAAGCAATTCGAACGCCTCGTACGACGAGGTATTGACACCTTCTCCTGGTTTATTCACAGATTTAACCAACCGGCATTCCAAGCGCTCTTTGTGTCGACCAGGCGACCTCCGAAGATTGAGCGAGCCGTCCTTTCATTACTGGCCGGCGATGTCTTCGCGCAATCGAAGGCGCGCTTTCCTCTTTTCCTATTTAAGATTGTCTACTACGCGGTTTTCGTGTTGAATTGGAAAGAAAACTGGACCGTGGCCCGTCGGCGCAAACAAGGGACCCGCGCCATCGTCACCGAATTAACCGACTACGCCGTTAAATCAGCTTAAGCTCAGTTCTCTATCAACGCATGGGCATGCGACAACGCCACGCTTCACCATCCCCGAGCACCGCTCAGCGGATCCTCGAATCCACAGGACACGTGAAGATGGCCTACATCGAGCCGGCCGATGTGTCTCGGTGGCTGACCACGACCGGAACGTACCCCCTTGCCGTCGTCTCGTTCTGCTCCTCGCGCCCTGATCCTTTTCCATGCCCGGTCATTCATCTGGATCTTCCCCAATTAGATGGCCCTCGCCAATGCGAAGTGTGGAGCAGCGATCAGCCTGTTCATTTCTACGGGAGCGGGAGTTTTTCTGCCGCCATAAGTGGAGACATGTTGTTCGGTTCGATCTCACTGGCCGAAGAGTCGTCTGGATTGGAGCACACTGCCGAAATTGCCTACCGCGATTTTCTCCACCAGCTTCGTGAATTGGGGTTTCCGCACCTCTGGCGGACCTGGAACTACTTCTCTCGCATCAACGAGGAGCAGAATGGACTTGAACGCTACCGTCAGTTCTGCATCGGTCGTTACCAAGCCTTAGCCGAGGTCCTGCCGGACTTCCCATCCTCTCTGCCAGCCGGCACAGCGGTGGGAACGAGAAGTGGCCCTCTCCAGATTTACTTTCTTGCCGGTGCACACCCTGCCACGCATCTCGGCAATCCGCGCCAGGTGGATGCCTACGACTATCCCAAGACCTACGGCCCTCGGAGTCCTTCGTTTGCACGCGCAACGCTGTGCCGGTCGGACGGTGCGACGCAACTCTTCATTTCAGGAACGGCCAGCGTCGTCGGCCATCAAAGCCAGCATAGGGGGCAGGTGGACATGCAAGCGCTGGAAACCGTGGCAAATTTGCGCGCGCTGCTTGACCGTGCCGAATGCTTCCAGGCTTTTATCGATAGCGAGTCGAAACTCCAATCGATTTTCAAAGTGTACGTCAGAAACCCTGAACATTTGGAAGCGGTGAGCCGAGCCCTTCACGATCCTCTTCTCCTCTCGAGCCGCCTACTCTACCTCCAGGGCGATTTGTGCCGGAAAGAACTCTTAGTGGAAATCGAAGGGCTCGTTACAACGGACTGACTCCATGCATCGGACCCGATTGGTCAGACGACCTTCTAGCCCCGACCATGGAAAAAGCCGTGGATTCGGTCCTCCTGCAAAGCAGCTGTACTTCACGATCGATTGTGACTGGGTCCCTGGATCCCAAAAAGGGCTCGAGGCCTTACTGGATTGCTGCGATCGCCATCATATAAAGGCCACGGTGTTCTTCGCCGGCCGCTTTGCGCAAGCGTATCCGGATCTGGTGCGTGACTGTCACAGGCGCGGGCATCAACTGGGAACGCATGGATGGGCGCATGGCGGGCTGGAGAAAGATGAAGACTTCCGGACGGCCGGATACGAGCAGCAGCGGCAGTGGATTCGCTGGGCCACGGAAGCAGTTGAGCAGGCAGCGGGCGTTCGTCCGGTGATCTTCCGGGCGCCCAATCTCTGGATCGGTGAGACTACGCTGCGCGTGCTTGAAGAGGAAGGCTATCTCTACGACTCGTCGGTGCCAGCCAGGCGCTTCGACTTAGGATTCGGGCGTGTCCATTACCTCAAATATTTCTGGGCCCCTTCTGGGCCGTACCGGCCGTCGGAGAGAGACTTGAGCACGTCCGGGGGAAGCTCGATCACGGAAATGCCGCCATCGGCCTGCATGTTTCCCATCAACATGGCGACACTTAGAGTGCTCGGGCTGCCGGTTCTGGGAAAGATGATTGCCTGGATCGGGCGCGATTCGAGGCACCTGGTCTTCTATTGCCACCCTTCCGAGTTCGTTCATGCCAAAGACCAACAGTTCCCTCAGACCATGTCGAAGTGGAATCAGCGGGGCATGCGCCCGGAAAATTTATCCCTCCTCGAGGATCTGCTCGATCATCTTTTTGAAAGACACTTTGCTCCCGCGCACATTATGCCCCTCTCGCTCCCTGAACTTGACTTGACCCGCCCAGTCGTACTAAGAGCAGGGGGCTTTTAGCTCGGCCATGCCTTTTAGAGGAGGAACTGAGATGAAGCGCGTTTGGGCAAGAACAGCGATCGCATGCATCATCCTCGCGGCCGCCATGGGTTGCCGAGGAGGTGGGCAGCTCTACCAAGTCAAAGATGCGCCAGTTCAGACCGCGACGGGAAAAGAAGTCACATTGGAACAAGTCCAAAAAGCCATTGTGGAGTCGGGGGCCAAGCTTGGCTGGATCATGGCGGTGGCAAAACCGGGAGAAATCACCGGTACGCTGAATTTGAGAAGCCATACCGCGATCGTCACCATTCCTTTCTCCACGAAGAACTACAGCATTCTGTACAAGGATAGTACGAACCTCAAGTACGACGCCGATAAACAAACCATCCATGAAAACTACACGGGATGGATTCAACGACTCGACAATGAAATTCGTGCCCACATAGCCGCAATCGGCTCATAGCCCCATTTCACAGGCGTCCAAACAGCATGGCATTAGGAGGGTGACGATGAAACGCACAATCTCAGGAGCATCGATAGCATGTCTGGTATTAGCAATGATGATCGGCTGCAGGGCCGGTGGCCAAGTTTATGAAGTCAAAGATGCACCGGTTCAAACGGCCTCAGGGAAGGCCCTCACACCCGAACAAGTCCAAAAGGCGATTATGGACGCGGGCATCAAGCAAACATGGATTATGACGGTGGTGAAACCTGGAGAAATCCTCGGTGAGTACAACGTTCAGAGCCATACCATTCATGTCACCATTCCCTACACGTCGAGAAACTACAGCATCCTCTATAAAGACAGCACCAATCTCAGATATGATCCGGTGAAGCGCACGATTCACGTCAATTATGCGAAGTGGATCGAACGTCTCGACAACGAAATCAAGGCGAGACTCAGCGCGGCGGGCATGTAAGACCATGGCCTCCTGTGCCGGCAAGGCATGGGAGGCGGCGCGAGCTTCAGCGAGTCCGGTTCAACAATTCCTGCCCCGGGTCGATCATCCGTTCACAACTCATCTGTTGGCGCCTGTGACCAATCAGCGATCGATAGAGCCCTTGGGGATAGAGCCCCTTGGCCAGCAGTTTCACCGCGACCATCCTGGTGATCCTGACAATGTCCAACACGGGGCGGAAATGACTGGCGCGGGGACCAAACCGTGCCGCGACACTAATGAGAATGTTCAGGCAAACAATTCCCCGCCGAGCCGCTTCAATCAGGACCTCGCTTTCAAAAACGAAACTCTGTTTCGGACCATGCCTTAGCTCGAGCCCTCGCAGCAAGCGGGCAGGATATAACCGAAACCCCGACTGGCTGTCTTCGATCGGCCCTCCGGCCGCCCAACCGATCCAGAAATCTGCCACACGATTCGCTACGTATCGCCAGCGCAAGGCTTTGCGCTGATCTCGCCGGCGAATGCCGATGAGGAAAGCAT
>CAMLHQ010000037.1 GCA_946479785.1 uncultured Nitrospira sp. | reverse complement strand
GTCGCCTTGACCGCTATATCCTTCCCGTATCCCTTCAATTCAGGAAGAGACGTCGTAAGTTGTACTGTGGAATGGACCTCAGTACCGGCATCTTTCCACAACGAAGCAATGGGCGCGTCTGAAGCAGCCGTTCCCACCCAGTTGACCGTCACGCTTCCATTGACTCGTTGCCACTCAGGTCCGAGTGGGACGGCCAAAGCCAGGAACGGAGCAAGTTCTTGTACATTGACCTCCACTACGCCTCTCAACTGCACCTGCGTCTCTTTCGGGACCGACTCGGACCGCCATAACACGATCGGCGCAGCATTGGGTTGCGCCGCCCGCAGTTGGATCGACATGTCGGTGGCTGAGTCACCGGTCACCCGCAACTCGTAAGGGATCGTATCGACACCTTGCAGCAGCAGTTCAACCACCAGCGCGCTACGCTGCTGCTTGATCGTGCCGGTCATCACGACGGTTTGCAGGGGCCCCGTGGCCTGCTCACGAAACACCTTCACATGATCGATATGCACCTCATCACAAGGAAGAAGCGGGAGCCGTTGCACGAGGTCGCTAGCCGTCAAGACATTGAGCAAGGAGTCTGGAACATCAGGCGCAGCTTTATCGGGAGGAGGATGAGCGCCGTCAGTGCCAACTTGGGCCATCCTGATTTCAATCGACAGGTCAGGCAGGACAAGGAGATCGATGTGACCGGCGAGCAGTCCTAACAGCGTGTACTTGACTTGGGAATTGTTGAGAGACAGCGTGACGATTTCACCCGTCAGCCGTTGTGTCAACGCAATGGTCGACACGGTCATCGATCGCAGGCCGGGCCGCCCGAGCCGCACCATGACGTTCTCGTACCCCTGCCGCTCAAACCATCGTTCCAGTATGGCAGATGCGACCGAAGGCAGCGCCATCCACACGCCAACAATGGCGATCAGCACCAACACCATCACCCGCATGGAACGGAATGTATCGCTCATGGCCTTGTCATCCCCTGGAACAGCCCTGTGGTTGTCCGGCAATCGACATGGCCCTGTCAAGCCTGAGCACGTTGGCATCTTCGGCATTTCTGTTAAGATGCCACGCCATGCCGCAATCAGAATGTCGAATTCAAACGATCGACTTTTGGCCGGTGGACATTCCCCTCACTGATCCGTTCGTCATCGCAACAGGAACGCGCACCGTGGCTGAGAACGTGTTCGTGCGGGTCACGTTGACCAACGGTGTACAGGGATATGGAGAGGCTGCGCCCTTTCCCGAAGTCGGCGGCGAGACCCGTGCTTCCTGCATGGCAGCGCTGACCCAGCTTGGTCGCGCGATGCTGGGTTACTCAACCGATCAATTCAAGGACATCGCTACAGGGATGAAAGCGCAGGCGCCGGGGCAGCCTGCAGCGCGTTGTGCGTTGGAGACGGCCGTGCTGGACGCCCATTGCCACGCACGGAATCTACCCATGTGGAAATATTGGGGAGGAGCGGACCTGCGTGAACGAGAGACGGACATCACCATTCCTATTTGCGATCTTGGGAAGACGCTGGCATTGGTGCGCGGCTGGCATGAAAAAGGGTTTCGGCTCTTCAAGATGAAAGTGGGCCAGGACGTCGAGAACGATATTCAGCGGCTGAAGGCCGTCCATCGCGAGTTCCCCGATGTCGCATTCATCGGCGACGGCAATCAGGGATTCTCCCGAAAAGAATGTCTGGCCTTCGCGAAGGGAGTCGCCCGATTCGGCGGGAGGATGGTGCTGTTAGAACAACCGGTCGTGCGCGAGGACTTAGACGGACTGGCCGCCATCAGGCGCGAAACCGGAGTTCCCGTCGCGGCAGATGAGTCGGTTCGATCACTTGCTGACGCCCGGCAGGTCGTCGAACGCAGCGCAGCCGACTACATCAATATCAAAATCATGAAAACCGGCGTGCTAGAAGCTTATGAGATCGCCGTATTTACGCTCCAATCCGGACTTAAACTGATGGTCGGTGGGATGGTCGAAACCAGAATTGCGATGGGCTGCTCATTCAGCCTGGTATTGGGCATGAAGGGGTTCGATGTTCTCGATCTCGATACGCCGCTTCTTTTGGAGGAAGATCCGGTCAAAGATGGATACAGCTACAGAGGACCACGTCTGCTTCCATGGAGTCAACCGGGTTTGGGCATGACCGTTCTTCCATCGAACGGCATGACCACATTGGCTTCATAAGAAAACCGCTACCCTTCTCCTTCACACTTCTTACAATTCAACGTCTCTCCTATGTGCTCCTGACGACCGGCTTCGGTGAGGACCCAGGGTCGGATCGTCATCGGCGGACTGTGTCGCACATGCTGCCCATGCCCGCACGCCAGATCCGCAACCCAATCGCCATACTCATCCTGATGGTATCCAATAATCGGCTGCTTCATGTTTATCAACACACGAACGAATGACCACACAGGTCCAACACGTTAGGGTTTCTCGAATGCGCGCTCGGCACGTGCGCTGGCAGGAAAAAACGTCCATTGGCCCGCGCCATCCACATCGAACGATCCCACAAATATCATATTCGACTCCAACGACCGGAACTCGATCAATTCCACCAGGCATTTCTGCCTATCGAACCGACGAACATCGTACTGTCCCACCAGATACAACCACCCCGACCCCCCCACGTAAAGATTGCGCCGACTGACACCTCCTGTATCAGGGAAAAGCTCGCTCGTCGCTGAACAATTGTTGACAGTGCTCACGGTGAGTTTGAGGTTGAACCGCGCGAGAAACGGATGGGTTGCTATACGTGTGACGGTCACATGGAGCCCTGAAAATGGCACGTCCGTCACAGCGGAAACCGGAACGTCACTGTTACAGGCAGCGATGAGAAGTATCGAGCCTGACAAGCCCGCTGCCCACTGCCGAGAGATCACTTGACGACTGGAATTTTCGGCGCTGCCCCGATTGCATCCAGGCCCGCTTGCGCGCAGGCGTCGTCGAGATGCGCACCGGGAGCTCCGCCCACGCCGATACCGCCGACGACTTCTCCGCCTATTTCGATGGGCAATCCGCCGCCAAGGATGAGAATGTTGTGGTTCATCTCCCTGAGCGCCTGTAATGTCGGCACCTTGGTGATCAACTCCGCCAACTCCGTCGTCGGGCGTCGCACGCTCGAGGCGGTATAGGCTTTCTTCCTGCTGCTCTCGACCGTATGGGGGCCCGCCCCATCGGTTCGCCCCATGGTGCGCAGAACGCCGGCTTGGTCGACCACAGACACGCTCACACGATACCCGTCTTTCTTGCAGGCCTCTATCGCAGCTTGCACGGCCTTATTCGCCATTGAGAGCGGTAAGACCGACTCTTTGGGCAGTACATCCATCGCATAGATGAACGGAGCAACAGCTATCCCCCCGCCAACGATCAAGGCAGTTCCAATAGCTAGAGCGATCCCGTGGGGTTTCGTGCTTGGCATGCAGATATCTCCTTTGCGAGGTGGATAGAACCATCTTGTGGAGACTACGAAGCTCGAAAAGAGCTGTCAAGGGGGCCGTGCCGAGTGAGAACTCGCGAGGAAGGAACGACGGAGGCTAACTCCAGACGACGCGTTCCTGATTTAGCAGATAATCGATCACTTCGATACTGTCGCGCATTTGGGTTTGCGCCCGCTCCGACATCGGAATCACTGCGCCACAAATCTTGCCCGGCTCGATATCATCAAGAGAAGGGATCCCATCGGGACCGCGTCGTTCGAGCTCTTGTTTGTAGCTTGCCACGCTTGGCCTCCTCTGCCGGTTCCGCGTCGACTCAGCAATTCCTACGCCAGAGATTCAGTCACTCCCATCATCCGTGTACTGTTAGCTTAGCACACGGATGGATGACTACCGAGGTAGGAATCACAAGCCATTGAATAGTAAAGATTATTTTATGGATTCAGACTGTGCGATGCGGCAGGAGGAAGAGCACCAAGAAATGGGAACGTACCAACTTTCACCAGCGGGGTATCTGAGCGGAGGCGGAAGTCATCATGAGCTGGATCAACAAAAAAAGGATCACCAGTAATATCAGACTGGGCCTTCAGCTCCGGGGCAGGTTGATTGGGATTTCCCACGCGCAGAAAATCACCATCGCTGTTGTAAAACGCATTATAGGAGGTTGCAGCCCGGCTCGATGACGCGACGAGAAATCCAACCCGATTGAGCCCAACCACGTTACCGCTGACATCGCTTTGAGACTGACCGAGAAAGGCCGCGCCGCCGCCATTTTTGACGAGTGTATTGCTGATGAGCACTGCCCTGGCCTTATCATTGACGACGACAGCCTCAAACAGACTTCTGGTAATGACGTTGCGCTCTACGCGGACGTTCGATTTTCCGGCAACGTTGACCCCATGGTCGTTGTCATGAATAAAATTTCCGATCAGCACGACTTGTGAATCCGCAAACTGCACTCCCGTTGTCTCGCTGCCGCCGATCGTACAGTCTTCGATGCGCGCATCCTCGACCTGTTGGGTGAACAGCATGCCGTTGACCGTCAGTCGTTTGAGCAACACGCCACGGCCGTTAAAGAGGCCGACCGCGTGGCCGCCATGCTCATTGATCGTCATGTCACTGATCTCGATGTTGGTCGCACCATAGGGCCATTTCCCCACATGCAGCACTCCGACCAAATCCTCACGGCCCACCAACGTGACTTTGTCTTGCCCGGCTCCGACGAGTTTGATGTGATCCTTGCTGTGAATGGTAATGTCCTGTTCGTAGCGACCCGGTTTGAGAAAGACCGTATCGCCTTTCCTGGCCGCATCGACTGCTTCCTGAATCGACTTGAAATCGCCGCTTCCGTCGAGCGCCACCACGAGTGTTCTGGCTCCGACCGGAGGTCCTTCATCCGCCCACACCGCTCCACCGCCAACAGAGGCCCAGAGCGCTAGACAGCCAAGTATCGTTATCCGCAGCATGAACACGTTCATACAGGCGGATCCTGTCGGAAGTCAATCCGCGGCATCGGCTGCCAACGACTTTTTCGCGATTCCCATGCTATTCTCCGCCGCATGATCGTTGTGGGGCTCACCGGCGGTGTGGCCACCGGCAAAAGCACGGTCGCCGAGATGTTCAAGCGCTGTGGCGCCGTCATCATTGATGCAGACCAACTCGCACGCCGCGTGGTGCAACCCGGCAAACCAGCTTGGCGAGAGATCGTCAAGATATTCGGCACAAGCGTGCTGAATACCGATCGCAGTATCAATCGTCATGCGCTCGGCGCCATTGTATTTCACCATCGCGGCAAACTCCGGCGACTCGAACGTATTATCCATCCACGAGTGGCCCGCGAACAGCAACGGCTCGTCCGCCGGATCGACAAACGCAACCCTCGTGCTGTCGTCATCTATGAAGTGCCGCTCCTCTTCGAAGCCGGTGTGGACAAGCGCGTCAACAGCATCATCGTCGTCACCGCCAACCGCGAAACCCAAATCGCCCGGCTCAAGAAACGGAACGGGTTCACCCGTGCAGAAGCGCTTCAGCGCATCAAGAGCCAGATGCCGCTAGCACAAAAAGTACGGCTCGCAGACGTCGTGTTGAACGGATCCCGCTCCCGGTCTCTCCTCAAGAAAGAAGTGGGTCATCTGTTTCGAAGGTTTCAACAGCTTGACTAAGCCGCTCCGCGTGTTATCCCTTCTTTTCTGTGCTAGATTGACACCATGCGAAACGTCGCCATCATCGGGTCAGGACCGGCGGGGCTGACCGCGGCAGTCTATGCGGCCAGGGCCAATCTTTCTCCCCTACTAATCGAAGGCTGGCAATCAGGGGGACAGCTGACCACCACGACCGAAGTGGAAAATTATCCCGGCTTCGCGAAGGGGATCATGGGCCCGGAGCTCATGAAGGAAATGCGCGCGCAGGCGGAGCGATTCGGGACGGAATTTCTCACCGGCGACGTCACGAAGGTCGATTTCAAAAAGCACCCTTTGACTATTGCCGTCGACCATGAACGGACGATCCAAGCAAGAACCGTCATCATTGCAACCGGCGCATCGGCCGTCCAGATCGGTCTCAAGAATGAGGCGCGGTTGACGGGCCACGGCGTCTCCACGTGCGCCACCTGCGACGGATTTTTCTTTCGCGGGAAAGATCTGGTCGTCGTCGGTGGCGGAGACAGCGCGATGGAAGAGGCGAATTTCCTCACGAAGTTTGCCACCAAAGTGTTCGTCGTGCACCGTCGCGATAAATTGCGCGCATCGAAAATCCTGCAGGATCGTGCGATGAAGAACGAGAAGATTTCCTTCATCTGGAATTCTGTCGTCGAAGATATTCTCGGCAATGACCTCGTCACCGGTGTACGGCTCAAGAATCTCGTCACGGGCACAACCACCACACTCGCTTGCACAGGTGTGTTCGTCGCCATAGGCCATCGACCGAACACGGCCTTGTTTGCCGGACAATTGGACATGGATGCGAAGGGCTATATCGTGACGAATAATGGCACCGCCACCAGTGTGGCCGGCGTGTTTGCCGCAGGCGACGTGCAGGACTCGACGTATCGTCAAGCCGTCACGGCAGCAGGAACCGGTTGCATGGCGGCGATCGATGCGGAAAGGTTTTTGGAAGCAAGAGGTCACGGTTGAGGCTAAGGTCGAGTGAATGCGCTGCGCCATCGTCCATTATCATGAACTCGCTCTAAAGGGTCGAAACCGCAATTTCTTCGAGCAGCGGCTCGTCCACAATATCCAAACGGCACTGAAAGACCTCGGCGCCAAACGCATTGAAAGTCTGCGCAGCCGAATCCGTATCGTCCTCCCTGAGCGAATAAGTGATCAAGTCGTGATCGACCGCCTGACTCGCGTTTTCGGAGTGGCAAACTTCTCGCTTGCCCATGCCGTGCCGCTGGATCTTGCCACACCAAACCTCGATGAACTGATGCGTGGCATTGGCGGCGCTATCAGCCAGCAATCGTTTGAGAGCTTTCGTGTGACTGCCAAGCGGGCCGACAAGCGCCTTACTCTCACCTCGATGGAGGTCGAAAAGGCCGTCGGGAAATACCTGTGCGACCTCACAGGCAAGAAAGTAAAGCTGATCGATCCGGACTTGATTGTATACATCGAACTGCTTTCGAAAGAGGCCTACTACTCCTTGGACAAAATCCAAGGACCTGGCGGGATGCCGGTTGGTGTCAGCGGTAAGGTCGCCTGCTTGATCTCCGGCGGGATTGATTCACCCGTCGCGGCATACCGCATGATGAAACGGGGCTGTAACGCTGTCTTCGTCCATTTCTCCGGGCGTCCATTGGTGAGCCGGGCTTCGGAAGACAAAGTTCGCGAACTCGTCCAAACCTTGACGGCCCATCAATATCACTCGCGGCTGTACGTCGTACCGTTCGGCGAGATCCAGCGTGAAATCGTGGCGCAGGCTCCCGCACCTTATCGGGTCGTGCTCTATCGCCGCTTGATGGTGCGGATCGCAGGCGACCTCGCTCAGCGGGAACAATGTTGGGGATTGGTGACTGGTGACAGCTTGGGGCAAGTGGCTTCGCAGACGCCTGAAAATTTATCGGTCATCGAAGAAGCCGCGGAGCTCCCCCTTCTTCGGCCGCTCATCGGAATGGACAAGCTCGAGATTACCGATCAAGCGCAGCGGATCGGTACGTTCACGACTTCGATCGAACCGGACCAGGACTGCTGCTCGCTGTTTACACCGCTACACCCCAGTACCAAGACGCGGATCGACGACATCCGGAGAGTCGAGCGCGCGTTCGACATCGGCGCCCTCGTCAAACAGGGACTCGAGAAGGCCGAACTTTCCGAGTTCATTTTTCCAACTTAGAACGGGCGAGCGCCTTTTCCTTTACGATTCGAAAGTGCGCTTCGAGTTCACGCCTGGTTGCCAGCGCCACAAGCCAATCCGGTACGATCGAATCGATCGCCACGACCAGTTCAAAGTCGGCGTGCGTCTCCGTTCCTCCGTTCGCAGGCGCGAGCTTCCACACCCGGTGATACCGCTTAAAATCCCCGCCAACGAGGTCCGTGACGATCCCGCTGTTCGGCATCGCCCGCGATTCCGTCACCAGCCGCCGCTCACCCGGCAGGAGTGCATGGTCGATGCGCAAATCCGTGGTCGCCACACCTTCCCGGATCTTCAGATCGATCAATCGCATCCGCACCTCGAACAGGTCAGGCCAATGTTGATAGTCGGTCAGAATGGACTGGATGATGTCCGGACTTACAGGAAAGGTTATACGGGCTGTCGCTCTGACTCCACCGGCGGGATCGGTCTTGACGTCGAGAAGTTCCTGAGTGGTCTCCGCGGCGACAGCAGGAACACTCGGCAATAGACACACAGCCCAGATGAGAAACCATCTACGCGAAAGCGTAAGGCCGCCGGTCTTACCCCACGATCGCATCAAGCAAGCGCTGATGAATTTTACGCACACGTTCCAGCTGTCCCTTGGCGGCGAACCGCTCGTAGAACCCATCGGCGCGGAATTCCTTCGCCAGCGCGGCCCAGGGTTTCACAATCTCGGCGAACGGCTAAAGTGAACGCTGCTCGTCCCAGTCGTTCATCAGCTTGCGGTCCACGATGAGATCATCCAGCACGCGGATCAACGCCTTGAGTGTGACATCGCGTGTAAACATATAGCGTTCGTTGTTGCCCCACACCTCTTCCATCACTTCTTTCACGCCTTTCAAATAGTCCCTCACGAGAGCATAGCACCGATCGGTCTTCATACCGAGATGCGACTCCATCCAGCGCTTATGAGCCGTCACCACCTTGAGCAACTCGTTGAAGACTTCGGATTGCAGAATCCATTTTTCCTGTTTACTGCGCCCGCCCAACCGGTTGATCTTGTACTGGAGCGGCGAATCATCTTCGGCGTAGAGCAAGTTGACGACCTTGGCAGAAAATTTCTTTTCAGGCGTTTCCCACGAGACCTTCTCGTAGAGATCGACCAGATGCGAACGATTGATGCGGGTATGGGTGCTGTTGATGATGACAAACATCTCGGTCGCGAAATCCCCGCTGCGCCCATCGAACAGCACACAGGGCACTTCTACATTGGTGATTTGGTCTGGATGTTTGGCTCGAAAAAAATGCAGCCCCGCCAGACGGTGCTGTCCGTCGATTACCAGATATTTGCCCTTTGGCTCGCTTAAATGGCCAATGGACTCGGACTCACCAGCCCGTTGAAAGCGCAGCGTTTCGTCCGTGAAGATCAACACGGTACCCGGAATCATCGGTTGCGCGACAACCGTCTCATAGAAATTCACAATCTGTTTGATTTTTTGTCGGTTCAGCTGACGTTGAAATCCTTTCTCGCTCCGCTCGATACCTGCAATGAACTGCGCCACGTCGTCGTGCTCAGAGATCTTGCCCTGGGCGATCTCTTCACCTTCGAAAAAATAGCGACTCGTAAAGCGCACTTTGTCCAGAAGCTCGACTGCATTGTAGGCGATGAAATAGAAGGTTCCTTCCTTTTGACGAATACGGGTCGCAAGCATCGGTTTCCTCCCTGAATGGAAACGGCAGCCACAATTCTACGCAGTCATGCCCGATGGCCGCAAGCAAAGAGACTGTGATACCATCCGTACATGCGCGGCGCGCTTTCCTCTCCTGCGTTGTGGTCCCTGTTGCTGTTGGGCCTCCTGCTGTCCCAACCGTCGGAAACCAAAGCCCAAGCTCCATCCGAATTCCCCGCCACCACCGAACAGACTTGCAGTTTCGGCATGGCCAAAGGGGAGCCCTCGCAACATTGCCAAGTTCCGATTCCCACTGGCTGCCTGGTCGCCAACATGCCAGGCACGAACAAGCCCTGGACGACGATCTCCAAGGGCGGGAAGACGTTTTGCCGCTTCGACGAGAAACACACCGATTGGAAAACCCAAATCACCGGCACGTGTGGCCGCTGCAGCACCGGCCACTGTTCCGTTCAATTCATTGTCAGGTTCGACTGCAACCCACGCTAGCCATGTCCCTCGCAGGCGCGATCAAGCATGAAGCTCGATCATTGGGTTTCGCCGCGGTCGGAATCGCAGCAGTCTCTCCCCCTCCTCCTTCCACAGGTCTCTTGGATCGACTCCAAGGCTGGTTACATCGTGGCTATCATGGCACCATGGCCTGGATGGCCCGCGATCCGTCCAGACGCGCCGATCCGCGAGTCGTCTTACCGGGTTGTCGCTCGATTATTGCCCTCGGTATGAATTATGACACCGGCCACCGCGCAACCGAAGGACCTGGATACGGCCGCATCGCCCGCTATGCTTGGGGGAAAGACTACCATCAAGTGCTGGGTGATCGACTGGCACTCCTGGAAGCGAAAATTCATGACTTGGAGCCAGGCGCGAATACCAGATCATACGTCGACACAGGCCCGATCATGGAGAAAGCCTGGGCGCAACAGGCCGGCCTGGGCTGGATCGGGAAACATTCCAATCTCGTGTCTTCGGAATACGGTTCGTGGCTCTTACTCGGTGAAATTCTCACGACGCTCGAACTGCCGCCTGACGTGCCAGCCTCCGACCTCTGCGGCAGCTGCTCGCTTTGTATCAAGGCCTGCCCAACCGGAGCCATCGCCGAACCCTACGTCGTCGATGCCAGTCGCTGCATCTCCTATTTGACGATCGAATTTCGTGGGAGCCGCGAAGACATCCCAACCGACCTGGCTGCACGGATGGACCATCACATCTTTGGATGCGACGACTGCTTAGATGTCTGTCCTTTCAATCTTCGCGGAGAAACGACGAAGGAACCGGCGTTTCTGCCTACCAGCATCACGCGCGCTCCCCGATTAAACGACCTCGCCGCGTTCGATGAAGTGACGTTTGCCGAAACGTTTCGTGAGAGCCCGATTCGAAGGACAAAATTCCAGGGCTTCCAGCGCAACCTCGCGATCGCTCGAGCAAACGACTAGATATCGCTACTTACTTCCAACTCTTGGCCACGACGAAGACTTCCCCCTTCCATCCACCTCCGAATAGGAGTAGGCTAATCACGTTATTCGGCGGTTCGCGACGGAGCCTGAGCAAGGAGTGCTCCTCCTATGCATACCCCGATCATTGCATTGATTTCGGCCGACCCCTCCTCGAGGACGGTCCTCGAAGAGACTCTCTCAGACCGCTTCACAACCCTCCTCACGGCCACAACGACGGAAGCAGGCCTTCAACTTCTTACCCAGCGGAAGGACCTCACTCTCGTCGTGTGTGACGACAGTGGGGGGCGCATCGCGCGAGCCACTCTGCTCGCGCAAGCCAGACAGGCCGTACCACCGGTCCCCATTGTAGTACTCGGCCAATTGGATTCAGCCAAAGCCGCGCTCGACGCAGTCCGCGAGGGAGCAACGGACTACCTGCCCAAACCGGTTTCGGTCGACGCGATCAGAGCCGCACTGCTTTCCGCTCAAGCGGCCCATATGCCGGCCGCGCAGCCTCTTGCAGACCAGCTGCTGGGCTTCGAGCAAATCGTCAGCGTGTCTCCACAAATGCAGCTCGTCAAACATCTGGCCCAGGAAGTAGCGACTACCGACGCCACAGTCCTGATCACCGGCGAAAGCGGTACCGGAAAAGAACTCTTTGCGCATGCCATCCATGCCGCCAGCCAGCGAGCCAAAGGCCCGTTCGTTGCGCTCAACTGTGCCGGCATTCCCGAGCATCTCCTCGAATCGGAACTCTTCGGCTATCAACGCGGCGCCTTCACAGATGCGAAACAAGCAAAGCCCGGCCGATTTCAGATGGCCGAGGGGGGGACGCTGTTTCTGGATGAGATTGGTGAGATGAGCTTGTCTGCACAGGCAAAGCTTTTGCGCGTCCTGCAAGATCATCTGGTCGATCCCCTCGGCGATACACGCAGCATCAAGGTCAATATCCGCGTGATCGCTGCAACGAACGAGGACCTACCCGCCCAGATCAAAGCGGGACGCTTCCGCCTCGACTTGTTCTATCGACTGAACGTCTACCAGCTTCGGATTCCGCCGCTGCGTGAGCGGCCGGACGATATTGAACCCATTCTCATGTCATTCCTGGATTACGCGCGCAGGAACCATGGATGTCGCATTCATCATGTCGCCGCGGAAGCGCTATCCCTGCTGCAGCACCACGATTGGCCCGGCAACGTGCGGGAACTGCACAATGTGGTGGAGGGGCTGACGATCACTTGCAAAAGCGACACGATTCAGCCGGAGCACTTGCCGCAGACGATCCGCCCGGCCAAAGGAGCGGTATCCAACGCTTCGGCAGAAAAGACATCGCTGCTGGCTTTCGGTCTCTCGTTTCAAGAGATGGAAAAGAAGATGTTGGAGGAAGCGCTTCGCAAGGCGGCAGGAAACGTGTCTGAAGCCAGCCGACTACTCAAGATGACCCGCAATACTCTTCGTTACCGCATGGCCAAATACCACATCTCCTAACGGATGTTGACAAGCTCATCAGGGAAAGGGTTTACCCGAGACGGACCGTGGTGAATGTGCTTGACCTTAGACGTCTGTCTACCGCATCGTCACGATCGTGACCCCGTCGCCGCCTTCGTTGCGATCGCCCGGTCGGGTGCCCGCGACGTAGGGGGACTCCTTCAAGTACATCCGGAGCGTGGCTTTGAGTTTCCCCGTGCCATGGCCATGGATGATTCTGAGATAGGGTGCTCCCTCCAGCGTCGCCCGATCCAAGGCAGCCACGACATGATCCAGCGCTTCGTCGGCCGCTTGCCCGCGAACGTCGATAACCGTCTGCTCCTCTGCGTGGTACGAACGCCCTGTACCGACCGGTTTCGGAACCAATAACCCGGTTGAAGGGGGCAGCGATGCGGTTCTTCGCCCTAAGCCGACGAGATTGCTCACGGTCGCGAGCAATTCTCCTTCGCCCACTTTCACACGGACGTGCTTTTTCCCCTGAGGTGTTTCCAGCAACGTTCCTGTCATACCCAACCCGCCGATTTCAACCTGATCGCCAGCTCCCAACTGGTTGAGTGGAATCGAATGGCCGGCAGGAGCCAGCTCTGCTCCAGCCTGAGCTTCGAGTTCGGCCAGACGCTGCTTGGCTTCCTTCGCCTTAATCAGCTTCTGTTCCCGCTTCACTTCATCGACCGTCGCCTGTACCTCGGCGCGTGCACGGCTAAACTGTTCTTGCAATTTCTTCTTGATACCCTTGCGCTCCTCCCGCTCCGTCGCTTCCAGCTTCGCCAGTTGCTCTTTGGCCCTCTCCGCCGCCGCTTCAGCTTCGGTTCTCGCCGCCACGGCCCGTGTGAGGTCGTTCGTGAGCTGACGTTGTTTCGCGTGCAAATCCTCCAGGATCTGCTCCAATACACGATCGTCTTTCTTCAGTTTCTGTCTGGCATCATCAAGAAGTGTCCGATCCATCCCCAGGCGTCCCGCGATCTCGATCGCGGACGACCCCCCCGGTATACCCATGAACAACCGATAAGTTGGCGAGAGCGTCGCGACGTCGAATTCGACGCTGGCATTGGCAAATTTCGGTGTCGATTGGGCCAAGACCTTGAGGGATTGATAGTGCGTCGTCGCAATCACCTTCATGCCAAGTGCCGCCAAACGACAGAGCAAGGCTTCAGCTAACGCTGCCCCTTCGGCCGGATCCGTCGAGGTGACCGGCTCATCGAGCAAGACCAAGGCAGAACGCGCACCATGCGCGTCGTTGAGCAATTGAATCATTTGCGTCATGTGGGCGGAGAAACTCGACAGGTCGCGGGCCAGGTCCTGTGCATCTCCGATGTCGGCATAGATGTCAGGGAAAATCGCCATCTCGGATTCCGGCTCGCAGGGCAGAAGTATGCCGGCTCTCGCCATTAAGGCAAAAAGCCCCACGATTTTGAGCGTGACAGTTTTTCCCCCCGTATTGGGACCGGAAATCACCAAGACCTGGATGTCATCATCCAGCACGATGTCGTTAGCCACGACACGCTCCTTCGAGAGGACCAACAATGGATGCCTCGCCTGTTTCAGCCGCACACGCCCTTGACCATTCAGTGAAACAGGATAGGCTCGCAGTTGTCGGCTGAAGGAACTCCGTGCCGCGATGGCATCCAAGTTCGCCAACGCTTCGATTCCGGCCACGATCAAATCGGCCTTTGCTGCCACCAGACCAGACAATTCACGAAGGATTCTCAACACCTCTCGATCGATTTCACGATCCGCAACTTTGATCGCATTGTTGAGATCGACCAACTCGCGTGGCTCTAAAAATACGGTTGCGCCGCTGGAAGACACGTCGTGGACGATACCGGGCACACGCCCTTGCATTTCGATCTTGATCGGCACCACATAGCGGCCTTCGCGCTGCGCAAAATATTGTTCTTGCAAAAACTCGGCATAGCGCCGCGATTGCAGGATCTGGTCGAGCCGATGGCGGATTTGTCGCTTCAGATCATTGGCGTGATGAGTGAGCCGGCGAAGCTCCGGTGTAGCCGATTCCTTGATCGATCCATCTGATTGGATCGAGGCATCCAGCGCCTGCCTGATTCCGCGCAGGTCGCTTCCCGACTGCAGCATGTGCCCGGCAGCCACCAGGGCCGGCGCCTCTCGTGCATGCTGGCCGAGATAGCGCTGGACCTCTTCCCATAAAGTGAGCACGAGGGCATGGTCACGCAGCTCATACGTCTCCAACACGGCGCCTTTGCCCGCTCGAGCCAGCGCCTCGCGCACATCGGGAAACGAGAGTGTCGGCATGGGATCGGCACCTTCTTGCAGCCGTGCCATTTCCGTAGTCTCTTGCTGACTCCGCCGCGCCTCTTCCAGATCGGTCGCCAGCACGCACGACCTCACCAGTGCCGCCCCCATCGTCGAACGGGTATGCGCGGCAAGCAGCTCCAGCAATTTCCCCCATTCCAAGACCTGCGTGGTTTGTTCGAACAGGGTCACGTCGTCCTCATCACTCACTTTCACCGCCAAAGCGGTCATGAACTCTAGCGAATCACGTATTGTGTCCGCAAGTTGACAATTGAGACAAAACCCCTCTGCCGACGCGGGGTTACCACTTTTGTACCGCTTGACAAGGTGAGGGGCCATCGATACTATCGGCACTTGCGGCCGGGAATTGACCGGCCTGTTTTTTCTTGGAGGATCCCTCTCACCATGGCTATTCGAGTTGGAATCAACGGCTTTGGCCGGATCGGGCGTAACGTCTTGCGTGCGTCGCTCGGCGATCCGGAACTGCAGTTTGTCGCGATCAACGATCTCACCGATGCCAAGACACTCGCCTACCTATTGAAGTACGACTCCGTCCACGGAACCCTAACGGGTAGCGTCGAAGCCAAGGACGATCAAATTCTCGTCGACGGCAAAGCGATCAAGGTGCTGGCCGTCAAAGATCCGAAGGAGTTGCCCTGGAAGGATCTGAACGTTGATGTTGTCATCGAGTCAACCGGACGCTTCACCGATCGCGAGGGCGCCGGCAAGCATCTCTCAGCCGGAGCTAAACAGGTCATCATTTCCGCTCCCGCGAAGGACCCGGACGTGACAATCGTATTGGGCGTCAACGAAGATACATTCGACCCCAAAACACACCACATTATCTCCAATGCTTCCTGCACAACGAACTGCCTCGCTCCAGTCGCCAAGGTGCTCATGGAGAATTTCGGCATTAAGCACGGTGTGATGACGACAATCCATTCCTATACCAACGATCAGCAGTTGCTCGATCTGCCCCACAAGGATCTGCGGCGCGCACGAGCGGCGGGCATGTCGATGATTCCGACCAGCACCGGTGCGGCGAAGGCATTGCATCTGGTGCTGCCGCAGTTGAAGGGTAAGATGGATGGGTTGGCGATTCGCGTCCCGACCCCGAACGTCTCGCTGGTGGATCTCACCGTTGAAACCGAGAAGGACTGCGATGTTGCTTCGGTCAACGATGCGTTCCGCAAAGCGGCGCATGGGTCGTTGAAAGGTATTCTCGACTACTCCGAAGCTCCAATCGTCTCGATCGACCAAAAAGGCGACGATCACTCAGCCACGGTCGATGCGCCTTTGACGACCGTGATCGACAAACGGCTCGTCAAGGTGACGGCCTGGTACGACAATGAATGGGGCTATTCGTGCCGTGTCCGTGACCTGATTAAGGTGCTCGCGGCCAAGTCGAAAGGCCGGTGAATGACTCCGGCAGCTTCGGCCCGCTTCAGCTGACTCATAGGATTACCCATGAACTTACACAAGCAAACGATCGATGACATGGCCCTTGCGGGCAAGCGGGTCATCATCCGCGCCGATTTCAACGTACCGCTGGACGATTCGCTGCAAATCACCGACGACACCCGTATCCGTTCTACTCTTCCGACCATCAACCGCGTCGTCGACGACGGCGGCAAAGCCATCCTCTGTTCGCACCTTGGCCGCCCGAAAGGCAAGTTCGATCCTAAATTCAGCTTGGCTCCGATTGCCAAACGGTTGGGCCGCCTTCTCGGCAAGGAAGTGATTTTTGCACCGGACTGTATCGGCCCGACCGTAGAAAATCTCGTCGCCAAGATGAAGCCCGGCGACGTCATGCTGCTTGAAAATCTTCGCTTCCACGACGGCGAAGAGAAGAACGACGAGGCGTTTTGCAAATCGCTCGCCGCGCTCGGCGACGTCTATATCAATGACGCGTTCGGGGCCGCCCATCGGGCCCATGCGTCTACAGTCGGCATCACGAAATTCATTCCGGCTTCGGCCGCCGGCTTCCTGCTCAAGAAAGAAATCGAATACCTCGAAGGCGCGGTGGAAAATCCCGTCCGGCCGTTCGTCGCCATTCTCGGCGGCGCCAAAGTATCAGGAAAGATCGGTGTCATTGAAAACCTCGGCAAGCGTGTCGACAAGGTCATCATCGGCGGAGGTATGGCTTTTACATTTCTGAAGGCAAAAGGACTTGAGATCGGTAACTCTCTGGTCGAAAATGACATGCTCGACTTCGCTAAAGGCATCGAGGACCATGCGTTCTCACGCGGTGTCAAATTTTATTTGCCGGTGGATTGCGTCGTAGCCGCGAGCCGCGAGCCGGGCGCGGAAACCAAGATCGTGCCCGTCCAGGAAATCCCCAAAGGTTGGTACGCGCTCGACATCGGACCCGCGTCGGTCAAGCTCTTCACCGAAGCCGTTCAAAATGCCAAGACCATCCTCTGGAACGGCCCAATGGGCGTGTTCGAAATCGATGCCTACGCGCGCGGTACACTCTCCATAGCTCACGCCATTGCCGATGCCTACGCCCTCACGATCGTCGGCGGAGGCGAAACCGCGATGGCCATCCATCGAGCCGGCGAATCGGAAAACATTTCGTTCATTTCGACGGGCGGCGGCGCGGCACTGGAGTTACTGGAAGGCAAACAGTTGCCCGGCTTGGTGGCCCTTCCGGAACGGAAAGACTAGCGGCGGCCTGCCCGCCATCTCACCCAAGCACCCCGAGCTATCGTGCGCACCACGCTTATCGTTGGCAATTGGAAAATGAACAAGACGGCCTCGGAAGCCGTCTCGTTCGTTCACGAGCTGGTGGGCACGCTGCCGATGAGTCCTACCGTCGAGTTTGTAATCGCACCGCCTTTCACAGCGCTGGAGTCAGTCCGTACCGCCTTAGGGCCATCATCCCGCATTGGTCTCGGCGCGCAAAATCTTCATTGGGAACAGCAGGGCGCTTTCACAGGCGAGATTTCCGGTCCGATGCTGCGCGATCTCGGCTGCACCTATGTCATCCTCGGCCATTCGGAACGGCGGACGTTGTTCGGGGAGCGCGACGTGGACATTCACAGGAAAGTGCGCGCGGCATTAGCTAACAAACTTCGTCCGATCCTCTGCATCGGCGAATTACTCAACGAGCGTGAAGCCGGACGCACGGATGCGATCGTTATCGGCCAGGTCACTGCCGGTCTTGCGGGTCTCACCGCACTAGAGGTCGCGACCGTCACCTTGGCCTATGAACCGGTCTGGGCTATTGGAACGGGACGCGCGGCGACAACGGAACAGGCCGTGGCCGTGCATCAGGCCATTCGCGCATGCATCGCGGCCAGCTGGAATAAAGATACAGCCGAGGGCTTGAGGATCTTGTATGGTGGGAGCGTCACTCCACAAAATGCGGAATCTCTGTTGACTGCACCCGACATCGACGGCGCACTCGTGGGCGGGGCTTGTCTGAAGACGGAATCGTTTGCTACAATCGCTCTCGCAGCACTGAAAAAACATACTGACTAGATCGGAGTTTCATGCATACACTCGTCATTATCATTCATATCATTGCCTGCTTCCTCATGATCGGAGCCATTCTCCTACAATCCGGCAAGGGAGCGGAAATCGGCGCAGCGTTCGGTGGATCGAGTCAGACCGTGTTCGGCAGCCGGGGGCCGGCAAATTTTCTGAGCAAATTCACCGTAGTGGTCGCCGTGGTGTTTATGCTGACCTCGCTCAGCCTCGCGATTCTTGCCAAACAAAAAACCTTCTCCTCGACGGTCATCGACCTTCAGAAAAAAGAGACTTCTCAACAGGCACCGGCCTCTCCGGCAGAGAAGCCGGCAGCCGATTCCCACTCCTCCGGTGAATCACCAAGCGGGCACTAGACACAGCGCGTCTCTCATCGTCCAACATGAAGCCTGATCTCTGACTTGATCGGAGTGAGGACGCGCGCTAGATTCGCGTGAGCCAGGATTCATGGGAGGGATCTTCTCCGCGCACGATGGAGAAGAAGCGCTTTTGCAGAGCAAGCGTAATGGGGCCGGGCTTTCCCATTCCAATTCGGCGATTATCGATTTCGCGAACCGGGGTCAACTCTGCGGCGGTTCCAGTCACGAACACCTCATCGGCAATGTACATTTCATCCCGCGTGAACCGCTCTTCCAGCACCACCACCCCCTGCTCCCGAGCAAGGTCGATCACGGCATTCCGCGTGATGCCTTCCAGAATGGAAGTCAGCGGGGTCGTTTTCATACGCCCCTTCCGCACCAGGAAGATATTCTCTCCCGTTCCCTCAGACACATAGCCTTCAGGGTCCAGCAGAATCGCTTCATCGTAGCCATCGACCTTCGCTTCCTGCTTGGCCAGAATCGAGTTCACGTAGTAACCGGAGATCTTCCCCCTCGTCATCGACACGTTGACATGGTGCCGCGTAAACGAGGACACACGAGCGCGCATCCCGTTGGCCAGGGCGTCGTCGCCAAGATACGAGCCCCATTTCCAGGCGGCAATCGCAAGCTTGATCGGGTTGTCCCCCGGATAGACGCCCATTGCGCCATAGCCGATATACACGAGAGGACGGATATAACAGGCATCTAGCTTGTTGACCCGGACCGTTTCAACGATGGCCTCGGCCACCTGCTTCTTGTCGTAGGGAATCGTCATCATGCCAATGTGGGCCGACTCAAACAGCCGATCCACATGCTCCTGCAATTTAAAAATAGCCGAGCCGGACTTGCCCTTGTAGCAGCGAAGGCCCTCGAACGCGGCCAACCCGTAATGGAGAGAATGAGTCAGCACGTGCACGTTCGCGTCCGCCCAGTTGACGAACGACCCGTCCATCCAGATTTTGCCTTGTGAATCCATTATGAATCGGACTATAGCAGCGGCTTCGAAGGAGCGTCAAGCAAACGGCAGGACTGAGCACCGCCTGTCAGAAGAGGACTCTTACCGAGGCTCGTTGCGGCGCGTGCTGACCGGTTCGTTGATGAGACCGGTGATACGTTGTACGGCCATTGGAGAGAGATGATCGATCTTCAGCCCGAACTCGTACTGATTGACCCACCGGACCGAAGCTCGCAAAATTTCAAGCGGCAGGCTGTCTTCCGCCACACTGACACGGATGGATAGTTCCATCCCAGGCTTGACGGAGTGATCCCCCTGAATCCGCAACCCGGTGCGGGACAAGTTCATCACCACGCCTTTCCCGATCGAGTTGCCACTCAGATAGTAGGAGCTGTACCAGGTGGGGATGCGACGGTACGGCCGGAGCACGAACTTTCTGGGCTGTATCTTCTTTTCGACGGTCTTCATAGATGTTGACGATAACGCCATCAGAGGCTGGAGAAATAGCCTACGAACAGGGGGGAACCGCCGGCCTGGCAGTGCCGAGATCGTTCCCAGCCAAGGCCATTGACACCTTTGAAATCACTGTGATACATAACAACGTTCTGTCAGGGAGGCAGGCACTCATGTATGCAATCGTTGAAACAGGCGGCAAGCAATATCGGGTCGAAAACGGAACCCTTGTTCAAGTCGAAAGTCTTCCAGGCGATGTCGGCGGCACCGTTGAGCTCAATCATGTTCGACTGGTTCACGGCGATAAGGGCGTCCTGGTCGGACAACCACTGGTGAAGGGCGCGAAGGTAACGGCCGAAATCGTCGATCAAGGCCGGACTCGGTCCATCATGGTGTTCAAGAAGCAACGGCGGAAAAACTATCGGCGCACGAAGGGCCATCGCCAAGGCTACACCAAACTGCGCATTACCGGCATTGCAACGGCCTAAGAAGGATCTGCCATGGCAACAAACAAAGGCGGCGGCTCATCTCGAAACGGAAGAGACAGTAATCCGCAGTACCTTGGAGTCAAAGCGTACGGTGGAGAAGCCGTCAAGGCTGGAGCCATTATCGTGCGCCAGCGCGGGACCAAGTTCTTCCCGGGTTTCAATGTCGGCCTCGGTAAAGACCATACCCTCTTCGCCCGCGTGACGGGAATCGTCAAATTCGAGGGCGGACGCGCGCGACAGAAGGTCAGCGTCTACCCCGTGCCTGCGACCTCATAACCAGCGCACTTCCTTTCTCCTGAGTCACAACGTATTGTACGCGAGGATTTCTTGCAACGCTTCATGGCCACGCAAGAGTCCTCGGTGATGGCGTACCATCCTCTAACAGGACAGTATCCGATGTTCGTCGATGAAGTTCGTATCACCGTGAAGGCCGGTCGCGGCGGAGACGGCAGCTGCAGCTTCCGACGGGAGATGTTCGTCCCCCGTGGCGGCCCGGACGGAGGGGACGGAGGCAATGGCGGGGATGTGATCTTTACCGCGTCCCACCGTCTCACCACGCTCCTTGACCTCCGTTACCAGAGGCACTACGAGGCAGAAGACGGCAAACCTGGAAGCGGATCCAATTGCACCGGACGCAGGGGGAAATCCGTCGACGTGAAGTTGCCGGTGGGAACTGTCATTTACGATGACGAAACAGGGGAGGTCCTGGCCGACTTAGTAACGGACGGTGAATCGGTCACGATTGCGCAGGGCGGTAAAGGCGGGCGAGGCAACAGCCATTTCGCTACCTCAACCAACCGCGTCCCCACACACTTCGAGCATGGCACCGAAGGCGAGGAACGGGAACTGCGGCTTGAACTCAAGCTGCTCGCTGACGTCGGACTGGTGGGATTTCCGAATGCAGGCAAATCGACGTTGATCGCCGCCATGTCAGCCGCCCGTCCCAAAATCGCAGACTATCCCTTTACCACCTTGATCCCCAATCTCGGTGTGGTCCGCTATGGCGAGGATCGCAGTTTCGTCGTGGCCGACATCCCGGGATTGATCGAGGGCGCCCATGAAGGCAAGGGACTCGGCATTCAGTTCTTACGGCATATCGAACGCACGTCGCTTCTCCTGCATCTCATCGACGTGTCGGAATGGGCTGCGGAAGACCCCGTGGCGAGCTTTGACGTCATGCGCAACGAACTGGCTGCCTATGACCCGATGCTGGCGAAGCGCCCATTTGCCGTCGTGGCCACCAAGATCGATGCGGCCGGCGACGGGACAAGATTGAAATCGCTCCAGGCCTTTTGCAAGCGGCGTCGTATTCGGTGTCTGCCCATTTCCGCGGCGACGAGAGAGGGCCTGACGGAACTGATCACCTTTGTCGGTCAACAAGTCGAACAGCTTCGGGCGACCGCATGCGAGACGAAGTCCTAAAGCAGGCCAAACGGATCGTCGTGAAAATCGGGAGCAGTTTGGTCTCCTCCCGGGAAACCGGTCTGCAACCGGAACGGATCGATCGCTTGGCGGATGAAATCGCCGCGCTTCGATCCACCGGCCGTGAGGTCTTGATCGTGTCCTCCGGCGCCATCGTCTCCGGCATCAAGAAACTCGCACTGAAAGACTATCCCAAAAGTTTGCCGGTCAAACAAGCCGCCGCAGCGGTTGGCCAAAGCCGCTTGATGTGGGCCTACGAGAAATCGTTTGAGCGACTCGACGTGAAAGTAGCGCAGATTCTCCTGACCCACCACGACTTGGCGGACCGGCGGCGGTTCTTGAACGCCCGGCATACGTTAGCCGCGCTGATTGATTTTCAGGTCATTCCGATCATCAATGAGAACGACACTGTAGCCGTCGATGAAATTCGCGTTGGCGACAACGATACGCTGGCCGCTGAAGTCGCCCACCTCGTCGATGCAGACTTGCTGGTGATCCTCTCCGATGTCGACGGATTGTTCACCGAAGATCCCCGCAAGAATCCTTCTGCGAAACTCATCCCCTTGATCACCGACATCAATGAGGATATCGAACGACGGGCCGGCGTTTCGAAGACATTCGAAGGGACCGGGGGAATGGCGACGAAGGTCCGTGCCGCGAAGAAAGTCGCAGAGTATGGCGTGGGCACCCTGATTCTGAACGGACAGAAGCCTGGATTACTGCCAAGTGTCCTGTCCGGCAGCGCCGGCGGCAGTCTCTTTCTTGCGAAAGAACGCCGCATGACCAGCCGCAAACATTGGATCGGTTACACGCTGCGGCCACGTGGGACGATTACGCTCGATCAGGGAGCCGTCGAAGCCCTGACCAAGCGAGGCAAGAGTCTCCTCCCCTCAGGCATTGTGGATGTGACCGGCTCCTTTGAAGCGGGTGACCCGGTGAGCTGCCTCGGCGAGGACGGCAAAGAGTTTGCAAAAGGTCTCGTGAACTTTTCCTCGGACACGTTGATCAACATCAAAGGATTGAAAACAGTCGAGATCCAACAACGACTCGGTCCGCAAGAGTACGAGGAAGTCATCCATCGCGACAATCTCGTCATCCTATAAAATGTTGAATGTTGTTTGAAACATCGATGGCCGGAACTCAGCTATTGAACATGTAACAGTGATCACTCAACATTCAGACATGCGCCTTGGCTTATTGGGCGGGACATTCAACCCCATTCACAACGGCCATTTATCGATTGCGCGTCAAACTCGTGAAGCGCTGGCGCTCGATCGCATTCTGTTTATCCCGACGAATGACCCACCGCACAAGCCTCACCAAAGTCTGGCACCGGCGAAGGACCGCTATGAGATGGTCCGGCTGGCAATTGGATCGGATCCCGCATTCGCCATCTCGGATGTCGAGCTGCGACGACCGGGAACATCCTATTCGATCGACACCGTCAAGCTGCTTCAACAGGAGTATGGCCCGCAGACCCAGCTGTATTTCTTAATCGGGCTGGATGCCTTCCTCGATTTTCCCAGTTGGCGCGAGCCAGATACTCTACTTACGCTGTGCTCGTTTATCGTGGTTTCTCGGCCAGGGCTGTCGTTCCAAGCCCTCTTCACCCTGCCCCTGCTCCCGCCCCTTTCAAAACAGTCGCTCGTCGACCTGGACACCGGCGGCACTTCCAAACTTGCTGTTCCGATGGGCGCACACTCCCTGATCTGCCTCCGATTACCGCCCTCCGACGTTTCGGCCTCGGCGATACGGTCAAAGATCAAGCAGGGCCTCCCCACGGCAAATCTGTTGCCGCCCACGGTGGAATCCTATATACTTCAACATCATATCTACGACTAAGAGGACGCCGATCGCACGAACATCGAAGGCCACAGCCCTGGCAATTGCGAGAGCCATGCTCGACAAGAAGGCCACGGACGTCCTGATCCTCCACGTTGCGAAACTGACCTCCGTCGCCGATTATCTGGTGCTGGGTTCCGCTGATTCCGATCGGCAAACGAGAGCGATCGCCGATCACGTAGACGGTGTATTGTCCCAAACCGGTCGCGGCGCCATAAGCATCGAAGGCAAAGCCTCCTCACAGTGGGTCCTGATGGACTTCGGAGACGTGGTCGTCCATATTTTCAGACAGGACGCCCGTCACCACTACGGGCTGGAGCGATTGTGGGCCGACGCCAAACGTGTGGCCATTCCAGGCCAAGAGCCTCCGCCGGCGATGGTGGCTCCGAAGCCTGCCCAGCGAACTAGGGCGCACACCGCCAAACGAGCGTAGCGATGCTCAGACTACTCACCACAGTTTTCCTGGTCAGCACTGGCATCTTTGTCTATAGCTATTTCCGCGAATTGAATCCCGGTACGATCACCGTCCACACCGGTCCCTCGACCCAATTCGAACTGAGCGCCGTAACCCTGGTAGTGTTTTCGATGGCGGTCGGCGCGGTGCTCGTTGCCTTGGCCGTTGGCATGCGCCAGACCGTGCACGTCATCGGCAATTGGCGGAGCACTCGTCTCCAGCGGCGCAAGGAAAAAGTCGACGCCCTGCACCGTGAAGGCACCCATGCCTTCATGTCCAAGCGCACAAGCGATGCCGTCGGTCTGTTCGAAAAGGCCCTTTCGATCGATCCCAACCGGATCGACTCCCTGCTGTGGCTGGGGAATATCTATCGGTCCGAAACCAACTATGCCGAAGCGATACGCCTCCATCAAAACGCCCAGCGCATCGACGACCGGAACATCGAGATCCTGTTGGAATTGTCAAAAGACCTTGAAGGGGCTAAACGGTACGAAGACGCACTCCAGTCGCTGCAGAAGATCCTCAGGATCGAACCGGACAACCTGACCGCGTTGACCCGCAAGCGTGACTTGCTCATCCGGCTTGAAAAATGGAGCGACGCGCTCGAAATCCAACATCGCATGGCCAAGGCCAACCTTCCGGAATCGGAACGGCGCGCGGAAGCGCAGTTGCTCACCGGATGCATGTATGAAGTGGGCCGCCAACTATTGGAGCGGGGGCATGCCGACAAAGCCAGACGTTATTTCCGCGGCGCCATCAAAAAAGATCGCACCTTCCTTCCCGCCTATATCGGGTTGGGCGAAGTGTTGATCCGCGAAGGCAAGACCAAAGACGCGGTCGAGATCTTGAAAAAAGTCTACGCGAAGACCCGCAGCGTGATTATTCTCCACCGGCTGGAGGAACTCTTTTTGGAGCAAGGGGAACCCGGTGAGATCATCCGAACCTATCAAGAAGCGCTGCAGCAAGATCCCAACAACGCCATTTTGCAGTTCTATCTCGGTAAGCTGTATTACCGGCTGGAAATGGTCGACGAGGCCTTCGATATTCTCTCAACGGTTGAAGGCCCGCAGGATCAACTCGTCGATTACCATAAGATTATGGCCAATCTGTTCCTGCGCAAACAGCACATGGAACAGGCGGTCGTCGAACTCAAGAAAGCGCTACAGTTCAAGAAACGCGTCGTCGTTCCCTATGTCTGTACCGCCTGTCAACAGGAGACAACGGAATGGTCCGGACGCTGCCGCCGCTGCGGCAACTGGAACACATTCGTCGCCCTTCCCTGGCTGGAAGGCAGTTCAGCGGGACGAGACAGCGCCTCGCTGCCGCCCCGTACCGTCCCCTACCAAGGCATTGCTTCTCCGTTTGAAACCGTGTAGGTTTCCCGCGTTTCGAGGCAGCAAAGCGGAAACTGGTTCATTCGGCATCCCGTTGCAATACCATAAAGCGTGAAGGAGCGTTCGATGATCGTGCATCAGGATCTCGCACAGAAAGCCCTCCGTGATGAAGTCCTTTCACGCTCGGAATGTCAGGCTGTTCTCAATACACCTGACGAGGATCTTCTCGGGCTCCTGCAAGCCGCCTTTACCGTCCGTTCGCGCTACTTCGGCAAGACCGTGCGCTTACAAATGTTGCAAAACGCCAAGAGCGGAGCCTGCCAGGAAGACTGCCACTACTGTTCGCAATCAGCCGTTTCCACCGCGGCGATCGAACGCTACAATTTATTGCCGCAGAAACAGATGATCGAAGGCGCGCGCCAAGCCGCCGCCTCCAAGGCCCAACGCTATTGCATCGTGATCAGCGGACGCAGCCCTTTGGATCGTGAGATCGATGAAATTGCCGGAGCCGTCCTCGCGATCAAACAGGAGATTCCGATCCAGATTTGCTGTTCGCTCGGCCTGATGAACGAAACGCAAGCCAAACGGCTCAAGGCCGCAGGTGTCGACCGGGTCAACCACAACCTGAACACGAGTGAAGCCTTTCATCGCTCAATTTGCACGACGCACACATTTCAGGACCGCCTTGCCACAATAAAGAACGCACGCGCAGCAGGACTCGAAATTTGCTCGGGCGGGATCGTAGGCATGGGCGAGAAGGATGACGACCTCATCGATCTGGCCATGGCCCTTCGCGAGGTGAAGCCTGACTCGATTCCGTTGAACATGTTGCATCCCGTGGCAGGCACGCCGTTGGAGAACTGCGACAACCTCACGCCGCAACGATGCCTGAAAGTCTTGTGCCTCTTCCGCTTCCTTCACCCGCGTACAGAAATCCGGATCGCCGGAGGCCGCGAACACAATCTCCGCAGCCTCCAACCGCTGGCCCTCTACCCAGCCGACTCTGTCTTCGTGAACGGCTATTTGACCACGCCGGGCGCACCAGCGCCGGAAGTTTGGGGAATGATCGAGGATCTCGGCTTTACAATTGAAGTCGATTATCAGCAGCCGGTCGCAGGATAAGAGGCTGTCAACTTCGCTCCCCATCGTTCGAACTTCTCATTGTGCACAACTGGCCCGCACTTCTTGGTCCTCACATCCTTCGGGCCTTGCTGAAAGATCTGCGCTCAACTGGCATGGAACTAAGAGTTTCACCTCTCCACTGTGCGGGTCAAAAAACCTGACCTTCAATCGCTTGTCCGACCCTCGATGTTTCAAAGCGATCGGCGTATGTTCCGGCGGATCCAAAAACAAACGGTTTTGCACTTGGCAAAGGGTAAAAGGATGTCGCTGCCAAAGAAAATTATCCGATTTTTGCAGAGCAATAAATGGTCCACCGCATGCGGGATAGTGCTTCTCACAGCCTTATCTTGCTGCGTCGAAAGTCCAACGCTCCCGCAACCAACGGTACCCAACACAACTCCGGTGGGATTAATTGATTTGCGCGCCGCTGATTCTCCGCCCGCTATGCTCTACCAACAGCCACCGATCGGGTTTGTCGACGGTTTTTTCCGAGGAGCTCATCATGGAGCTGTTCTTGGCTACGAATTGGCGAAGGTACTTATCATGAGGACACCACAAGGTGTTGATGAATGCCACCGAACTCAAGGGTTCCGTCGTAGTGGCAATTGCGACTTGGTTGTCCTATTTGTGCCAATCGTCAGTCTGATGGCACTTGTTGCGACGCCAACGATCACGGCCCCGACAGTCGCTATTCACGGAGGATTTACACCTTATTCCAAGGCGGAAGTCGAAGAATGGAAGAAGGTCCTCAGTGATGCCCAAGACCGATTGCAAATTCAGAAAACCTTCAGAAATCATGTTGCTCGATCCATTACCTCGTGTTGTCCCGAATTCCTTCCTCATATGCCAGCGGAACCGCTCGTTTCTGTTGAAATGTCAGAGGTTCCGACTTCCCAGGAAGCCGACGCAATCTTGCGAACTGAAGTCCTGCAATTGGGATTAGCGGAGGCTTCGTCCGAGGTCCTGTCGAAGCTCGATCGTAATGACAGCTCAGTTAGTCCAGGAATGGCCCTGAATGAGGTGTTTCAACAGTCTCGGTCGAGCGTATACCTACTTGTACAGGCAAAACTCCTAAGAGCACATGATAATAGCCTGATCGACCAACGAGAACTTGGATATTTGAGTGCCCCACGCCAGTATTTTGAATGGGCCGCGAACGATGCCTCGCTGTTTCGCAATGAGCTAGCAACGGCTTACCAAAGCCTTGCAAAACAGATTTCCTATGCGCTTGTACAACGCGCTCCGTTCCGAAAAGGGGCTCAGTAATTTCAAAAACAGTTGTTTTTGAGCCCCTCTGAAGCTGCTATCGATCTTCAATGAAAACGATAGAGTAGGAACCTAGTTTTTCACACCTTTTTGACACGCTACCGTTCCATCGGACTCCTCTTTCACAAATCGGTCGTTTCCTAGGGACTATTTCATGCGCGTGATACGCTTTACGAGGTTTTAAGACATTTTCATAACGGCATCCTCATGACCCGACTATTCCCAGCGCTGCTCCTAACATTTGTTTGGCTCCCGCTTTTCTCAACCTTTACCCAAGCGGGCACGCTTAGCATTATCGATTCAGGTGCGCCTGCTTACCGTGATGGTGATGTCGCTTGGTTGGATGATCAGCGGGTCGTGTTTTACACAGCCAAGATCGGCAAAACCAAAGAACTACTCGGACTCGAGCCGTTCATCTGGGATACAGCGCACAAGACAGTCCGTTTTTACCACGAACTGGACGGTTCACGGCAACCCAGAGTGTGTGGTGACTTTATCTCGTATATCCGGCGCAAACCGGGAACCGAAAATGATTGGTTGCTGCTGTATGGAAAAATCCGGGATGGGCAAATTGTCGATGAGCAAAGCACCGCATTTCCAAACCCCTCTACGATCAATCCGTTTAATTGCCGGTACTATACCTATCCTTATCCGTGGACGGTGAAAGGGCGGCAAACTACGCCGCTCCTGGAAGAACATGGATATCTTGATTGGGGACCGCTGGATCGTGCTTCGATGACGTCCCCCCTTGGAGATGAGGGGGGTGTCAAGCTGAACCGACCAGGAGCGACTCAAGGTACCCGTTTATCGTTGCCTAGAGGAGGCACATTCCGCTTACAGCTATCCTATGCCCCTTTCAGAAACGCCTACCTTATTCCGAACGGGGATCACCTGGATCCCCCGCTCAGCAAGTTGGACCCACCGGGTGGACCGACCGGGAAGTCAATGCCGGTTTGGTGGCTTTCTCCCGACGGCCATGTACAGGAAGACGTGATTCCATACCATGACATACTACGCTCTCGAGCAGGCCGTGGATTTCTCCCCGTGAAGGGAGGAGTCTTTTTGTGGGCGCACGCGTTAGGTCCTGGCAAAGGACCCGGCATGGCGGGCGGCTATCTTGTCCGTGATGGCAGCACTCGCAAAGTGATTGCGGGCATGCTGTATGGCGCTGTGGTGTCCCCGGATGGCTGTCGAGTCGCGTTTGTCCATGAACCAAATCCGCCCACGGATGTCGTGCATTTTAGGGAGATCAAGCTGAAGCTTCTTGATCTCTGTCACTAATCCGGACATTGCATTGTGCTCATTTTGTGCTCAACTCCACCTCACTCCTCCCTATTCCAGCCTACTCCAGCCAAAGTTCGAGATTTCGCTAAACCTTGGCCTGAGTTGGCCTGAGTGAGTCTGAGTAGGCTGGACTAGGATGAAGGAAACGCTTTCCTAAACCGCTGTTCCTTCACTATTCATCCCTCAACCCCTCCACCACAGATTGTCTCGCCGCCCAGCGGGCGGGGAAGTAGCCGGCAATCCACGCAGCGCTGATCGCCAACAGCACAGCTTGGAGGAGAACTCCCACTGGTATCGTCATACGGATAGTCCAACCGAACGATTGTTTGTTGATGACGGCAATCAATAACCAGGCTAACCCAAGCCCACCAATCACACCTAATACCGCCCCTATCACACCAAGATAGACGGCTTCCCACAGCACCAATCGCTCGATCTGGTTTGTACTGGCACCAATGGCTTGCAGCGTCGCAAGCTCTCTTCGTCGCTCTAAGACAGCAGTCACCAGCGTATTCACGATGCCAAGGATGGCCACCAGCACAGCAATCGCTTCCAGCACATACGTGAGCACAAACGTGCGGTCGAAGATATTCAAGATTTCCTGACGAAGTTCCTTATTTCGGATGATCGTCGGCGGCGTCATCTGTTCTTGCCCGCCGGTCATCCTTCGAATCACAGCCTGGCGAACCTGTTCACTGCCGGCACCCGGCTCGAGATAAACGGCGAAAACCGTCACCCGGTCATCGTCCCAAAGACGGCGGTAAAACGTTCGCTCCATCACCATCTTTCCGCCATCAGTCGCATAGTCGTAGAAGATGCCCTCAATAGGAACCGTCCGGGGCCCTTGGGGTGTCGTGATCGTGACGGACCCGCCCGTGTGCAGATCGAGCCGGTTCGCCAATACCTCAGACACCACTACGCCGCCCGTTTCGGCGGCCCGCATGAGCACAGCCGTCCAATCCCCCTCGACCATCAGATAGCGCCCCCGGTGCGCGTGGAGCCGCAAATCCCTGGAAACTAATTCCACCGCCTGACCTTGCGTCTCCACCTGCACACCCCGATACGTATCGATCGCTGCGACGCCTTCGATCGTTTGCAGCGTCGGCAACCATGCAGCCGGCAACGAGCGTGCTGCCTGCCCGACCTGCTTGCCGTGCAACCAGGCCGGCGGAGCAACAATAAGATCAGCCATCACAGTTTCGTTCACCCAGGCCTCGACCGTTTCGCGAAAACTGCGAACCATCACGACGACGCCGATCATGATGGCCAGTCCAACCATTAATGCCGAAACCGTCACGGCATTGCGCCCCGGATGGCGCGCCGCATGATCGGCCGCCATGCGCCGCAGATTTGCCGTGAGTGCCGGAGCCGTCGTCATCGACCACTGATGCTTCGGTTGCAACGCCACAATCGCAACGGGCGCCAGGAGAGCCAGGGCCCCCAACAGACAGAGCGTCGCGGCATACCCAAAAAGCGGCAAGCCTCCGACGGGGCGGCCGAACGCACACAGCATTCCGACGATCAACAGCACAAGACTCGCCCACACATACCGCCGGCTTCGCAATGCCTCCGATGTTTCATAGTCTCCGGGCGCAAGGGCCTTGATCGTCACGGTACGGCTGGCATCGATACTGGGACCCAATGCGCCCGCCATCGAAACCAGCATCCCTACCACAATGCCTTGGACGATTGAGATCACGCTGTGCACATCGAACGACGTAAAGGTTCCAACCGAGGCAAGTGGAACATAGAGATCGCTGATCGTGCGGCTGACCAGCACGACCAGGCTGCGTGCGATCCAAAGACCGGCGAGGCCGCCCAACAACCCTCCCAGGCAACCGAACAATCCCGCTTCAAGAAGGAACAGACCCGCGACTCGCTGTTCCGACATGCCAAGTGCTCGATAGATACCGATTTCACGCCGCCGTCGGGCTACCGAAAAACTCATGGTGTTGTAGACCAAGAACATGCCGACCAATAATCCTACCCAGCTCAAGACGGTCAGGTTGAGTTGAAAAGCTCCTACCATTTTTTCGACTTGAGCCGTCCGCTGGGTCGGACGCTGGACGAGGAGATGGGGGGGAAGCACTGATCGGAGCGCGACGGCGACTTCTTCGGGCGCACGATCGGGTGCCGTGACCAATTCAATCCGATCCAACCGCCCGACCGATTCAAAGAGCACCTGGGCGGCGGCAAGGTCCATGATGGCGACGCGATCCCAGAGCGATTCACGCTTGTCGTCACCTTGAACGACTCCTGCCACCCGCAGCCGCACCGTTCGAAATCCCGTTCTGACATCGAACAGACTCCCCCGCACGAGGTTCCATTCACGGCTCAACTGCAGGCCCACGTACACACTGTCGGCGGCAAGGAGATCGTTCAGCGCCTCTTCGACAGATCCTTGCTCGAGGTGGAACC
>CAMLHQ010000036.1 GCA_946479785.1 uncultured Nitrospira sp. | reverse complement strand
GAAATCGGTGGGCGAGGTGATGGCGATCGGCCGGACATTCAAGGAATCGTTGCAGAAGGCGATTCGCTCGCTGGAACTGGACTTGAACGGACTGGTTTCGCGGCTCGGCTTGGATCGCGGAATCCCCGACGGCTTTGACCGGCAGAGTGCTGTGGAACGGGTTCGCCAGCAGCTGCGTACGCCGATTCCCGAACGAATTTGGCATGTGGCAGACGGAATGCGGCTGGGGTTGTCGAACGAGGAACTCTTCGCGCTGACGAAAATCGATGTCTGGTTTCTGGAGCAGATGCGGGATCTCATTCGATTCGAGGAGATGCTCGTGGCGCAGGCACAGGGAAACTCAAGGTCACTTGACGACGCGGTTCTATGGGAGGCCAAGGAGCTGGGTTTTTCAGACGATCGCCTCGCGCAACTGACCGGGCTGCCGGTTGTATCGATCCGGTCGCAGCGATCTATGCGGACGAAGGACAAACGGTCGGTGACCTACAAACGGGTCGATACCTGCGCCGCGGAGTTCGAAGCCCATACGCCCTATCTCTATTCGACCTATGGGCAGGAGTGCGAGGCGCGTCCGACCAATCGGAAGAAAGTCATCATTCTCGGCGGAGGCCCCAATCGAATCGGACAGGGAATCGAGTTCGATTATTGCTGTGTCCATGCGGCGATGGCGCTTCGAGAAGAAAGCATCGAAACGATCATGGTCAATTGCAATCCCGAAACCGTGAGTACGGACTATGATACCTCCGATCGTCTCTACTTCGAACCGCTCACGGAAGAAGACGTCCTCAATATCATTCAATGTGAGCAGCCGCTCGGCGTGGTGCTGCAGTTCGGCGGTCAAACGCCGCTCAAACTTGCTATCCCCTTGTCGAAGGCCGGCGTCCCTATTCTCGGGACGAGCCCTGATGCCATCGATCGGGCGGAGGATCGGGAACGGTTTCGGGATTTGCTCAACAAGCTTGGATTGCAACAAGCGGAAAGCGGTATCGCACGCTCGGTCGAAGAGGCGGTAAAAGTGGCGGCCCGCATCAGCTACCCTGTAATGGTCCGGCCCTCTTATGTGCTGGGCGGGCGGTCGATGCAAATCGTATACGATGAGGCGGGGCTCCTCGGCTATATGGAATCGGCAGTGAAGGCCTCTCACAAGCATCCTGTGTTGATCGATAAATACCTGTCCGATGCCATTGAGATTGATGCCGATGCGATTTGCGATGGTCGGCAGGTGGTTGTTGCCGGCATCATGGAACATATCGAGGAGGCGGGAGTTCACTCAGGCGATTCAGGCTGTTCACTACCGCCCTATTCACTCGAAGAAAGTATTGTAGAGGACATCCGCCGTCAAATGACGGCATTGGCATTAGAACTTGGAGTCGTCGGTCTCATGAATGCGCAGTTTGCGGTGAAAGATAAGACCGTCTATGTGTTGGAAGTTAATCCGCGGGGCTCTCGTACGGTGCCGTTCGTCAGCAAGGCGATTGGAGTCCCGCTGGCCAAACTGGCCATGAAGACGATGGTAGGAAAAACTCTCAACGAGCTAGGATTTGTGACTGCGCCAAAACCCACTCATCTCTCCGTGAAAGAGTCCGTATTCCCGTTCAATAAGTTTCCGGGCGTGGACGTGCTGCTCGGTCCGGAAATGAAATCCACAGGAGAGGTGATGGGAATCGACGCAGATTTCGGCTGGGCCTTTGCCAAATCACAGGCCGGTGCAGGCGCTACGTTGCCGAGAGGCGGGACGGCATTTATCAGTGTGAAAGAAAGCGATCGCCTCCTCGCGCTTGATGTGGCCAAGCAACTACATCGGCTTGGATTCTATATCCAGGCGACCAGTGGCACCGCCGCCTACTTGCGGGAGAACGGAGTGGATGTGAAAACTGTTCACAAGGTGACCGAAGGCCGGCCGCATATCGTAGACCACATCAAGAATGGCGAGGTGGCGCTCGTCATCAACACAGTTGGGACGGCGGCGTCGCATGCCGATTCCCTGTCCATCCGTCGCGAAGCGCTCAACAAAGGGTTGGCCTATTACACGACCATGCGCGGCGCACGTGCCGCCGCGATGGGCATCGAAGCGATGCTCAAGAAAGAGCTAACGATTTGCACGCTCCAGGAGTATCACCACCGGTCATAGAGGAATAACGGACCATGCCGACACCGATTACCAAGAAAGGATACGACGCGCTCAAAGCCGAGCTGGATCGTCTCCGCAAGGTGGAGCGTCCACAAGTCATTGAAGCCATCGCCGAAGCCAGAGCACACGGCGACTTGAGTGAAAATGCGGAATATGATGCGGCGAAGGAACGCCAGGGCTTCATCGAGTCGCGCCTTGCCGAAATTGAAACGAAGTTGGCCGATGCCAGGGTCATCGAAATCGCGGGTCGCGTGTCCGACACGATCGTCTTCGGGGCCACGGTCTTGGTCATCGAACAGGAGTCGCAGGCGAAACGGCAGTATACGCTGGTGGGACAGGACGAAGCCGATATGAAATTCAACCGCATTTCGATTCAATCCCCGGTCGGCCGAGCGTTAATCGGAAAACGGGTCGGGGACTTTATCGAAGTGAAGACACCCGTCAAGACCGTCGAGTATGAAGTGGTGGAGATAAAATTCGAGGAGTTCTAACAGGATGTTGAAAAAGGCTTCCCACCTTGTGAACATTCTGACGTGCGTAAGTCGAGCAACACTCGAACGCACGCTATGAGTTTTTCGAAAGGCTGCTAGCGTGCCGCACCCCGCCGGGCTCATCACGCTCCTGACCGATTTCGGCGATCGGGATTGGTTCGTGGCGAACATGAAGGGGGTTATCCTGTCCATCAATCCTCAAGCGACGATCGTCGATCTCAGTCATCGGATTCCCTCTCATGCCGTTGAAGACGGCGCCTATGTGTGGAAGTCCTGTTACCAATACTTTCCCGACGGAACGGTGCATGTGGCTGTTATCGATCCGGGTGTGGGAAGCGACAGACGCCCTCTTGTTGCGAAAAGTTCCCGATATTATTTTTTGGCGCCGGATAACGGATTGCTCACGCATGTGTTGGATCAAGAAGGGGCGCTCGAAGTCCGCGAGATCAGCAACAAACAGTATCGACTCCATTCGGAAGGCCACACGTTCGAGGGCCGCGACGTCTTTGCTCCGGCAGCGGCATGGCTCACCAAGAATCAACCGTTCTCGTCGTACGGGGAGGTTATAGAGGATCCCCATACCTTAAAGATTGCTCAGCCGCATTGGGAACAGTCGGCGCTCATCGGAGAAGTCGTCTACGTCGACGCCTTCGGTAATCTCATCACCAATCTGTCGCTGCGTCATGTGAAGGACGTAAGAGAGTTCACCAAACGTCCGAATCCTTTAATCCGAATAGCCGGCCATTCGATCGATGGATTGGTGCAGTACTATGCCGAGGGAGATCGCACCTCCCCACATGCCTTGATCAATAGCAGCGGTGCGTTGGAAGTTTTTCTGAAAGAAACGGACGCTTCATCGACTCTGAAGTTGGGACGGGGAGAGCGAGTCACCCTGTCTTGACGGTGTCTCTCGGTGACCCTCGAGCATCATGCTGTAGCGGCTTTAATGGATTGGTCGATAATGACCAACATGCGCCTCAATTCTCCTGGTGAGACTGTCAGCGGCGGCATCAGGACGATGATATGGCCAAGGGGTCTCAGGAGAAGACCACGCTTCCGTGCTTCTTGTGTCACCCGATGACCGATTCTCGCTTCAGGTGGATAGGCGCTCCTCGTGATCGTGTCTTGAACCAGTTCGATCCCCACCATGAATCCCTGCTGGCGGATTTCACCGACATGCGGGAGCTTACGGAGCGGCTGGAGAAGCCGCTCCAGCATCCTGATCTTGGGCCGTAACTTCGCCAACGTTTTTTCGTTCCTAAATACCTCAAGATTAGCCAGTGCGAGGGCGCAGCCGAGAGGATTGCCGGTGTAACTGTGCCCATGGAAGAAGGCCTTGAAGTCCTCGTACTTCCCAAGAAAGGCCCTGTAGATGTCTTCGGTCGTTAAGGTGGCGGCGAGCGGCATGTAGCCGCCGGTGAGACCCTTGCTCACGGTCATGAGATCTGGTGTCACTCCTTCCTGCTGGCAGGCAAACATGGTTCCGGTTCGACCGAAACCCGTCGCCACTTCATCGGCGATCAGCAAGACATCGAACTTCGTGCAGAGGTCCCTGATGCGTTTCAGATAGCCTGCCGGCTGGGTAATCATGCCGGCTGCTGCCTGGATCAACGGCTCAACAATGAATCCCGCCAGTTCGCGATGACGTTGTTTCAAAATCGTCTCAATGGGATCGAGGCAAGCGAGGTGACAAGCCGGATAAGTCAACTTGAGCGGACAGCGATAGCAGTAAGGAGGATCGGCTGCCAACGTGGGAAAGAGTAACGGTTTAAACCGTGCATGGAAGAGTGCAATGTTCCCAACGCTGACCGCTCCGATGGTGTCTCCATGGTAGGCCAGTTTCAAGTGGAGAAAGCTATTTTTAGGCCCTGCTGCTGGATGGGCCTGTTGCCAGTACTGCACGGCCATCTTGAGGGCGACTTCGACTGCCGTCGAGCCGTTGTCTGAATAAAAGACCCGCGAAAGTCCTTTCGGGGCGATACGGATCAATTCGCGTGCTAAGCGGATCGCTGGGGGATTCGACAGCCCGAGCAGGGTCGAGTGAGCGATCTTATCGAGTTGTTGCCTGGTAGCTCGGTCGAGGGCAGGATGTCGATGGCCATGGAGATTGACCCAAATCGAGGAGCTGCCGTCGAGGTATTTATTCCCGTCAATATCGATGAGGTAGGACCCTTTCCCTCGCTCGATAATGAGCGGCTCCTCCTGTTCCCATTCGTGCATTTGGGTAAAGGGATGCCAAAGGTATCGGTGATCCCATTTTTCTAACTGCGGTCTTGAGGATTTTCGTGTCATCGTGGAGGCTTGTAGAAGCGCAGAAAGCGAATAGCCTACGGCCTAAAAAACTCGGCGCGGCGCGGATTATACGAGGGGCTGTTTACTTTGACAACCTGGAGGGCAGTTACTATAATGAACCGATTTTATTGATGAAATGAGCTAGGATTTGCAAAGCCTCATACGCAATTTCTCGATTATCGCCCATATCGATCACGGCAAATCGACCCTCGCTGACCGGTTCCTCGAAGCCACGGGCGCAGTCACTGCCCGAGAGGCTAAGGACCAGATCCTCGATGCGATGGATCTGGAACGTGAACGGGGGATTACGATCAAGGCCCATGCCGTGGCGATCCGGTACAAGGCCCGGGATGGAAATACCTATGCCCTGCATCTGATCGATACTCCCGGGCATGTCGATTTTACCTATGAGGTTTCCAGAAGTCTGGCCGCCTGCGAGGGATCGCTCTTGCTGGTCGATGCCACGCAAGGAGTTCAGGCACAGACCATTGCCAACGTCAATTTGGCCATGGCCAACAAGCACGTCATCATTCCGGTTATCAATAAGATCGATCTGGCCAGTGCAGATGTGGAAAACACCAAGCATTCGATTTCCGAAGTGCTGATGCTGGACGCAAGCGATGCGATGCCGATCAGTGCCAAGGAAGGGCGAGGGGTTCCTGAAGTACTCGAGGCGATTATCGAGCGAATCCCTCCGCCGTCTGGTGATCCAAATGCGCCCTTGAAAGCATTGATATTTGATTCCTGGTTTGACAATTACCAAGGCGTGATCGTGTTGACCCGTATCGTGGACGGCGCCGTTCGGCCCGGCATGAAGATCAAGGTGATGTCGAATGGTCGTACCTTTGAAGTGATGGAGGTCGGGCAGTTTACGCCGAAGCGAGTCAAGAAGACGGAGTTATTGACCGGCGAGGTCGGCTATCTTTGCGCCAATATGAAAGAAGTTGCGGACGTAAAAATCGGCGACACGATCACCGACGCGGTGCAGCCGACACACGAACCCTTCCCCGGTTATAAAGAGGTGAAGCCGCTCGTCTTCTGCGGACTCTACTCGACCGACACGGCCAAGTATGAAGACCTGCGGGATGCGTTGGTCAAACTGCGGCTCAACGATTCGTCCTTCGTCTATGAGCCGGAAACCTCGCTCGCCCTGGGATTCGGGTTCCGCTGCGGCTTCTTGGGGCTGCTGCACATGGAAATCATCCAGGAGCGGCTGGAGCGGGAATATGGATTGACCCTCATCACGACAGCACCCACGGTCGTCTATCGCGTGACGACCACGAAGGGGGAAGTGTTGGAAATCGACAATCCGGCCGAGTTGCCTCCTCCCAGCAGTATCGAGCGGTTCGAAGAACCGTTCATCTTGGCAACGGTCATCACGCCGGAGCGCTACATGGGTGCCATTCTCCAATTGTGCCAGGAACGTCGAGGGACTCAGCGCAGCATTCATTTCCTCGATCCGACCCGTGTGATGATCAGCTATGAAATGCCGTTGAACGAAGTCATCCTCGATTTCTACGATAAGCTGAAGTCGCGCACGCAAGGCTATGCCTCGCTGGACTATGAGTTGCTCGGCTATCGGGAGTCCGATCTGGTGAAGCTTGATATTCTCTTAAACGGAGAAGCGGTGGACGCGCTGTCCTTCATTACCCATCGGGAGCGTTCCTATTCGCGGGGCCGCCAGCTGGCCGAAAAGATGAAGGAACTGATTCCCAGGCAGATGTTCGAAATCGCCATTCAAGCGGCGATCGGAAACAAGATCATCGCACGAGAGACCATCGGGGCGATGAAAAAAAACGTCACGGCCAAATGTTACGGCGGCGACATTACGCGCAAACGTAAGTTGCTCGAAAAGCAGAAAGAAGGAAAGAAACGGATGAAAGCCGTCGGCAGTGTGGAAGTGCCTCAGGAAGCCTTCTTGGCGATACTGAAAGTCGGTGAAGAATGAGTGTTGACCCGAATCGTACAGGCCCTGACGACATGGCGTCGCGCGCGCCGGACGCCGCCGCAGAGAGCGTATCGTCCATGATCCAGCCGGCTAGAAAGTCGGTGTTCCGCGAATATGCAGAAGCGATCGTCGTCGCCATGCTCCTGGCGTTTGCCATCCGCGTGTTCGTCGTTCAGGCTTTCAAGATCCCTTCCGGTTCCATGATTCCCACCCTCTTGATCGGCGATCACATTCTGGTCAGCAAGCTCTCCTACGGCATTCAATGGCCCAGCGACTGCAAATTTCAAATGACGTTTCCGCCGGTGAATTGCTACGCCTCCTACGCACTCATCGAGTTCGGCAAGCCGCAGCGCGGAGACATCATCGTGTTCCGGTTTCCAGAAGATGAGGAAAAAGATTTCATCAAACGCATCGTCGGGGCGCCGGGGGATACCGTCCAGATTAAGAGCAAGGTCGTGCTGGTCAACGGAATGCCGCTCGACGACAAAGCCTTCACCCAGCGAATCGATCCAGGCGTGATCGATGGCACCATCAATCCGCGCGATAACTTCGGTCCGGTGACGGTGCCGGAAGGGTCGTATTTCGTCATGGGGGACAACCGAGATCAAAGCTTGGACAGTCGGTTTTGGGGATACGTCCGGGAGGAAAAGATTCGGGGCAAGGCATTCCGCATTTATTGGTCCTGGAGCGGCCAGGGGCAATGGAAGGAGTGGGTTCGATGGGCGCGGTTCGGGAAGGCCATTCAATGAGCAAGTCAACTCGCGACGCGATGAGCGGATCTGGCCCATCCAGCCGGACCGAAAAACCATCGTCGAACGGGCTCCGGCGGCATATTCAACGGTTCCCGCAAGCCTCTGTTCTGGTCATCGGAGATTTGATCCTCGACCATTATATTTGGGGACGCGTCAGCCGGATCTCACCGGAAGCGCCAGTGCCCGTCGTCCACGTTGAATCGGAGTCCATGCGGCTCGGTGGCGCGGCCAACGTGTTCAACAATATCCTCGCGCTGGGGGGCAAGGCGGATCTTTGCGGGATGATCGGCTCGGACGAAGCCGGTCGACTGTTGCTCAAAGAATTGGGCCCGAAGCGATCGAGTCGTGGGGGTGTCGTGATCGACCAGGACCGGCCGACGATCAAGAAGTCGAGGGTCATTGCGCACAATCAGCAGATCGTTCGCTATGACGTTGAGCGCAAGGGTGAGATAAAACCGCAACTTCAAAAGCGTATCTTGCGTTATGTCGAATCGCGCTTGCGTGAATTGACCTGTCTTGTCGTATCGGATTATGCCAAAGGGGTCGTGACGGCAGGATTGATGGCAGAATTGGTCAGGCTGGCGGCTCTGCGAAAAGTTCCCATCATCGTCGATCCAAAAGTCGAGCATTTTGGGTTTTATAAAGGGGTGACGCTCATCACGCCGAATCATCTCGAAGCGACGCAGGCCGCGGGACTCCATGGTGATGGTGATCAAACGATTCAAGAGGCGGCCGAAACGATTCGCCAGCGGCTGGGTTGCCAAACCGTGCTGGTGACTCGAGGGGAGAAAGGGATGAGTCTGTTCGAAAGCAATAACCATTCTTGGCACATTCCTACGCAGGCGCGGCAAGTGTACGATGTGACCGGTGCGGGAGATACGGTCGTCAGTACCTTGGCCCTGGCATTGTCTACTGGAGCCTCGATGCGGGAGGCCGCGACTTTGGCCAATTATGCGGCGGGTATCGTGGTCGGTATGGTCGGCACCGCGACGGTCTCGACCAAGCAACTGACGGAGGCGCTGGTCGGTGACTAAGCCGAAACCGAACGTGACGGTGGTAATCCCCGCCCGGTACGGTTCCTCGCGTTTTCCGGGCAAACCGCTCGCCCTGCTCGGTCGGAAGCCCATCATTCAACATGTCTATGAGCAGGCTGCGGCGTGCCGTGCGGTAACGGATGTGTTGGTGGCTACGGACGACGAACGTATTCAGCACACGGTCGAGCAGTTCGGCGGCCAAGCGGTCTTGATCACGGGGGACTTTCGAAGCGGCACCGATCGTGTCGCCGGAGTGGCGCGGTCGCGTGCAGGTCGGTTGTTCCTGAATCTGCAAGGGGATGAAATCCCAGTGGATCCGGAGCTATTAACCGATTTGATCGAACCCTTTGTGGAATCCGGCGCGGAGATGGGCACCCTCAAACGCGCCATCACTTCCGGTGAGGAGTTGCACAACTCCGCGGTCGTCAAGGTCGTGACCGATCAACAGGGCCGTGCCTTGTATTTTTCGAGGGCGCCGATCCCCTTGGTTCGCGACGATCCCGGCCATGGGGCCGTGAAGGGGTTGCACTATATCCACTTGGGGGTCTACATCTATACGCGTGAGACTCTGCTCAAGCTCACGACCTTACCGACGGGTATGTTGGAAGAGGCGGAAAAATTAGAACAGTTGCGCGCGCTGGATCATGGTATCGCCATTCACGTTTGGGAAACCAAGCATGATTCGCTGCGCATCGACACACCGGCGGATGCAGTTTCGGTGAGTGAAACCTTGCGACGGCTTGAATTGGGCAAGCAGCTTCAAGCGTCGAGTCGATCATGACCGGATGCGCGTCACAATTATCCGATCGCAACGGACGGAGATCACGATGAGCAAGTTCATATTCGTCACCGGCGGCGTCGTCTCATCCTTGGGGAAAGGCTTGGCCTCCGCCTCGATCGGCAATCTGATGGAAAGCCGCGGTCTCAAAGTCACCTTCCTCAAGCTTGACCCGTACATCAACGTGGATCCCGGCACAATGAATCCGTACCAGCACGGCGAGGTCTACGTGACGGACGACGGAGCCGAGACCGATTTGGACCTCGGGCACTATGAGCGCTACACCTCGCTGACGCTCACGAAAGAGAACAACTATACGACCGGCCGCATCTACAACTCCGTCATCACCAAAGAGCGGCGGGGCGACTATCTGGGTGGCACCGTCCAGGTCGTGCCGCACATCACCGACGAGATCAAGCAATGCATCATGCGGATCTCGCAAGGGATCGATGTGACGATCGTCGAGATCGGGGGGACGGTCGGCGACATTGAAAGCCTGCCGTTCCTCGAAGCCATTCGCCAAATGCCCTATGATGTCGGCCGTGAAAACGTGTTGTACGTGCACCTCACCTTGGTGCCGTACATCGGCGCCGCCGGAGAGTTGAAAACCAAGCCGACGCAGCATTCCGTCAACAAGCTGCGGGAAATCGGTATCCAGCCGAATATTCTGCTCTGTCGGACCGACCGGTATATTCCACCGGAGATGAAGGCCAAGATCGCGATGTTCTGCAACGTTGAAAAAGACGCCGTTATCACCGCGAAGGACGTTGAAACGATCTATGAAGTGCCAATCGTGTTCCGGAAGGAAGGCTTGGACGAACTGATCGTCCGGCAGCTCAAGTTGCAGACCGGCCCGCCGAACCTTCGCGAGTGGGATGCCATGGTACAGAAGATCAAACATCCCAAGCACGAAATTGCGGTGGCGCTTGTCGGAAAGTATGCGGGGTTGAAGGAGTGTTACAAGAGTTTGTCCGAAGCCCTCGTCCATGGCGGGATCGACCATGAGACACGCGTGAACATCAGTTGGATCGAGTCCGAAGATATTGAACGACAAGGGACCGAACGGATTCTTCGGGAAGCAGATGGCATCTTAATTCCTGGCGGTTTCGGGGCGAGAGGGATCGAAGGCAAAATTACCACGATCCGTTTTGCTCGCGAACGCCAGATTCCTTTTTTAGGCCTGTGTCTCGGCATGCAATGCGCGACGATTGAGTTTGCGCGCAACGTGGCGGGGCTGACCGGCGCAAACAGCGCAGAGTTCGACGAACGGTCACCCCATCCGGTGATTCATCTGATGCACGATCAGCATAGCGTCAGTGACAAGGGCGGGACGATGCGGCTGGGGAGTTATCTCTGCAAGCTGGGTGAGGGCACGCTTGCACAGAAGATGTACGGCGTGAGCGAGGTCCGTGAACGACATCGTCATCGCTACGAATTCAACAATGCGTATCGCGAACAGCTGGCGACAAAGGGGTTGGTGCTGAGTGGCCTGTCACCGGATGGTCGGCTGGTTGAAATCGTCGAGCTGAAGGACCATCCGTGGTTCCTCGCGACGCAGTTCCATCCCGAATATTCTTCGCGTCCACATCGTCCCCACCCCTTGTTCAGCGGTTTTGTCGGTGCGGCATTGCGGAAGAAACTCGGGCACTAAGCGAATCGATTATGCCGACTCTCGTGGATATTGGTTCCTTCAAGGCCGGGCAAGGGCAGCGGCCTTTTCTGATCGCGGGACCCTGCGTGATTGAAAGCGAGCAGCTGGCGATGGAGACAGCGAGTCGGATTGCCGAAATCGCGAAGTCGCTGGGCATTCCCTACGTGTTCAAGTCGTCGTTCGACAAGGCCAACCGGACTTCGATCACGTCATTCCGTGGTCCCGGTCTTGAGAAAGGGCTTCAGGTGTTGGCGAAAGTGAAAAAACAGGTCGGTGTGCCCGTCCTGACCGACGTCCACACCGAAGAGCAGGCGACGGAGGCCGGCAAAGTCGTCGATGTGCTTCAGATTCCCGCGTTTCTCTGCCGGCAGACCGACTTGTTGATCGCTGCAGCGAAGACAGGCAAGGTCGTGAACGTCAAGAAAGGGCAATTCTTATCGCCGCTGGAAATGGCCAATGCGGTGAAGAAGGTTGAAGAGTGTGGCAACAGACGAATCGTATTGACCGAGCGAGGATCGTCGTTCGGGTATAACAACCTCGTCGTCGATATGCGGTCGTTTCCCATCTTACGGTCTTTCGGATACCCCGTCGTCTTTGATGCGACCCACAGCGTGCAGTTGCCCGGCGGTAGCGGGACGCAATCGAGCGGCCAGCGCGAGTTCGTCGAGCCGCTGGCTTGTGCGGCAGCCGGAGCGGGAGTCGATGGATTTTTTATGGAAGTGCATCCGAACCCCGACGAGGCTCTCTCCGACGGGCCGAACATGGTTCCGCTCCATCAACTCAAATCGCTACTTGAACGTGTGATGCGGATATGCGACGCAGCAAACCCAAGAAACTGAAAACCGGCGACGTGCCTCAGCCGTCCAACAAGCCGAACGGCGGCAGCCTCGCCGAAGGCAGACGAGTCTTGGCGATCGAGGCTCGCGCCGTTCAGGCCCTCGTCGATCGTCTGGACGATCAATTCGACAAGGCTGTCGAACTGCTCTTTTGCTGCAAAGGCAAAGTCGTGGTGTCTGGAATGGGAAAGTCCGGCTTGGTCGGACAGAAGATTGCGGCGACGATGGCCAGTACCGGCACGCCGGCATTTTTTCTCCACCCGGCCGAAGGCATCCATGGCGACCTCGGCATGGTGGGGCGAACTGATGTCGTGATTGCCATTTCAAACAGTGGTGAGACGCAGGAAATTTTGCAACTGTTACCTTTTGTCGAACGGATGGGCATTCCCGTCGTCTCCATGACAGGGCGCATGACCTCGACCTTGGCGAAGAACAGCGATGTGACGCTCGATGTCTCCGTCTCAGAGGAGGCCTGCCCGATGGGATTGGCGCCGACGGCCAGCACGACCGCCACGTTGGCGATGGGAGATGCCCTTGCCGTTGCACTCTTACAGAAACGCGGATTCAAGCAGGAGGACTTTGCACAGTTCCATCCGGGCGGCACACTCGGACGGCGTTTGCTGGTGCGGGTCCGAGATCTCATGCATGCGGGAGCGGATGCGCCGAAAGTCTCCGAGTCCGTGCCTGCCACCGCGGCCATCTTAGAGATCACAGCCAAAAAGCTCGGTATGACGACCGTGACTGACAGCGCCGGAAAGCTCGCCGGCATCATCACCGACGGCGACTTGAGGCGATGTATCCAACAGGGCAGAGATTTTGCGAAGATCACCGCCGGTGAGTTGGCCTCGCATAATCCAAAATCAATCGGACCGGACGATCTCGCGGCCAAAGCCGTGGAAATGATGGAACGGTTTTCAATTACGACGTTGGTCGTGACGGAAGGGGATCGCAGGATCGCGGGCGTGATTCATCTGCATGATTTGTTGAAGAATGGAATTGTGTAAAGGATACTGAACGCACTATGAATCGCGTACTGGAAGCTTGGAGAGCGGTTGGGCAAGAGTCGTTGAATCTGCCCAATTTCATTACGCTCGTACGCATTCTGCTGATACCCGTCTTCGTCATGTTGTTCTTTACGCCCACACCGGATCGCTCCTTGAGCGCCGCGGTGATCTTTGTTGTCGCGGCTATTACAGACCTCCTGGACGGGTATATCGCGCGCCGGACCGGTCAAGTCACGAAACTTGGGAAGCTGCTCGACCCCATCGCGGACAAGCTGCTCGTTCTCTCTGCGCTGATTCTCCTGGTCAATATCGATCGTGTGAGTGCGCTGGTCGCGATCCTCGTGATTGCCCGCGAAGTGGCGGTCAGCGGCATCCGTGCCATTGCGGCGGGCGAGGGCTTTATCATTCAAGCTGAAACCACCGGCAAGTACAAAATGGCGCTGCAGGTCGTGGCGATCACGCTGTTGATTCTCGAGGGTACCGGGCTCGCGGAACTCGGCAATCTCCACTTAGCCGGCATTGTCACGCTCTACCTATCGTTAGTGCTCGGGTATATTTCCGGTGGCCAGTATGTGTGGAGTTTTTGGAAGCAAGTGGTGGCCAAAGGCCTGTAGCCTGCTTGAAGCGATGCGTATCTCCCCCTTCATCTCCTAATCAATGGAAGAAGAGTTAATTTGGGTGTTGTTGGCGATGCTCGGCTATGTGCTGGGCGCCATTCCCTTCGGTATCGTCGTCTCAAAAGCCCTCGCTCTTCCTGATCCGCGTACAGTGGGCAGCAGGAACGTCGGGTTCACCAATGTCTTGCGTGTCTCAGGCACCAAGGCCGGCGTCCTGACACTCCTCGGCGACATGGGCAAAGGATGGGTGATGAGCTGGGTGGCGATGCAGTGGCTCACCACGGAGTCCTTCATCATGGTGGTTGCGCTCTCGCCGATCCTGGGCCATCTATTCTCACCGTTCCTCGGTTTTAAAGGAGGCAAGGGCGTGGCTACGGCGTTGGGATCAGTGCTGGGGCTATCGCCGTCGATGGGCACGTTGCTTCTCTTGATCTGGTTGGGAGCAGTCGCAATCTGGCGCTATTCCTCCGGCGGTGCGCTCGCAGCCTTTGGACTCTTTCCGGTAGTGGCCATCGTCAATGAGCAGCGGCAGGAATTTCTGATCTTCGCTATCATCGTCAGCGCGCTGATCTGGATCAAACACAGGGATAATATCGTGCGGCTGTGGAAAGGGACGGAAAGCAAGATCGGCGAAAAGAAAGCAATGGCCTAAAGTTCAGCCAGGCTGTCTTTCTTGCTGGCTTGAGGAAGCCCACTCTGCCAAGTCTATTCCATGCTGAACCAAGATTTGCTCCCCACGTCCATATTATTGAAGTAGATACAGCTCAACCCTCGCGTTTTCCCTAGTGCCTACCGGAAGCGTTGACCGCTATCGTGGCATGGGGGCTGTCGCCCACCTTATGCTCCACAATTAGTCAACATCAGGACACGCGACTATTTTTCTCTCATGGAACGCATGAAACGTGGGATTGCCTTGGGCTTAACGCTGGCGACGCTGGTATTTCCTGGTGCCTGCGGTTCAGGTGACGAGAATTCGACCCCTTCTCAAACTCAGCCGGCCTCAGCCACCACGGCCAAAATCATGCCGCTTGGTGATTCGATCACTGCGTCGGTTACAGGGCAGCACAGTTATCGCTATTACCTCTGGCACCTGGCGCTCGACAAAGGATATCGAATCGACTTTGTAGGCTCTCAACATGGAGTCAGCGAGGGGCCTCCCGCCAGTACCGACTTCGATATGGATCATGAAGGGCATGCAGGTTGGAGAGCAGATCAAATTCTGACGCAAATACAGGGATGGGCCACCGCCGCGTCACCGGATTTTGTGTTGATCCATCTCGGTACCAACGATCTCTGTCAAGGACAAAGCGCGGAAAGCACTGTAGGCGATGTGGGGGCCATCATCGACGTACTCAGGACAGTCAATCCCAAAGTCGAAATCCTCTTGGCCCAGATTATCGCGACAACGTTTGGCTGCGGGATTCCGGCGTTCAACGCACAATTACCCGCATTAGTTTCGGCCAAGACCAGTACTGATTCACCGATTGTCCTCGTCGACCAATACACCGGTTTCGATCCGGCGACCATGACATGGGATGGTCTGCATCCCAACGCACAAGGGGAGCCACAGATGGCAGACCGCTGGTTTGCCAAGCTCGCGCCCATGCTCGACGCCTTTTTCGCCGGATCCGGTCAGTGAATGCTTGTCTTCAGCTGATCGTCTATCCTTGAATTGACTCTCCTCCGGTGCCTCCATATAATGCCGATCAGTTTTGTTTTGGCCTCGTTTGACCTCCGCTTATGCGCTCCTTTTCACGTGAACGAGTCACGAAAACGCTACGGGATTTTCGAGCCGGGCTTCAGCATGCCTTTGCGACGCAATCCACCCCTTCCCCGCTCTCCATTGAAGACGTGCAATTAATGGAGCGTATTGCCGACGTGATCGTGAAGCGCGGCATGACGGCCCCGGCGACGGTCTTTTTGGAGTCTATGGGGCCAATGAACTTTCTGGGGAACCAGGCGCTCCATTTCTTCATGCCGATCATTGAATGCGCCTTCAATACGAAAGAAGTTGAGCAAGTGGCTCGGATGCTTGAGCGCCGAGATGCGCTTTCCCAACTGGTTGCTGTTATTGAGTCGAGGTCCTCGGTCATGAGGTCGTCGGCTCAATGACGTCTTCTTCGTCCAGCCCACCCAAGATCGATCGTCCGCTGAATGTCATTGTCGCCACTGACTGCGGCAGCACGACAACCAAGGCCATTCTCATTGAGAAGATCGGCGACGAGTTTCGGCAGACCTACCGCGGGGAAGCGCCGACGACGGTCGAAGCACCATTTGAGGACGTGACGCGGGGCGTGCTGAATGCGATTGCAGAAATCGAAGAACTGTCCGGCCGTAAGATCCTCGATGGCGATAAGATTATGACCCCGTGCCGCGATCTCGAGACCGGCGTGGATATCTATATCTCCACCAGCAGCGCCGGCGGCGGATTGCAGATGATGGTGACCGGTGTGGTTCAGAACATGACCGGTGAAAGTGCGCAACGGTGCGCGCTCGGCGCCGGCGCGATCGTCATTGACGTGCTGGCCTCGAATGACGGACGGCTGCCTCATGAGAAGATAGAACGCATACGTTCCATGCGACCGGACATGATTTTGATGTCCGGCGGGACGGACGGCGGGGCGGTCACCCACGTCGTGGAGATGGCAGAGTACGTCGCAGCGGCGGACCCTCGCCCTCGTTTCGGCAGCACCTATAGATTGCCGCTCGTCTATGCCGGCAACAAAGAGGCGCAAGGGCAGGTGAAGAAGATCCTCGGCGAGAAAACCGCACTGGAGATCACCGAGAATATCCGGCCCGTGTTGGAGCGAGAAAATCTCGCGCCGGCCCGTCACAAGATTCACGATCTGTTTCTCGAACACGTCATGGCTCAGGCCCCCGGTTACAAAAACCTCATCGAGATGGCCGGTGCGCCGATCATGCCGACTCCGGCAGCCGTTGGCGTCATCATGGAAACGATCGCGAAGCGCGAGCATTTGAATCTGATCGGCGTCGATATCGGCGGGGCCACTACGGACGTGTTCTCCGTGTTCGAGGGGGTGTTCAACCGCACGGTCAGCGCCAACCTCGGCATGTCCTATAGCATCTCCAACGTGCTAGCCGAAGCCGGCCTGGCCAATATCATGCGCTGGGTCCCATTCACGATCGACGAGCAAACGCTCCGTAATCGCATCAAGAATAAAATGATCAGGCCGACGACGATTCCACAGACGCTCGACGAACTGCAGATCGAGCACGCAATCTCACGCGAGGCGTTACGGTTGGCGTTGATCCACCACAAGTCACTGGCGACCGGATTGAAGGGTGTGCAGCAGGAGCGCACGATTTCCGACGTGTTCGAGCAACAGACATCGGGCAAGAGCCTTGTCGACATGCTGAAACTGGACCTCATTGTGGGGAGCGGTGGAATCCTCTCACACGCTCCTCGCCGCATCCAGTCGATGCTCATGATGGTGGATGCTTATGAGCCGTTGGGCTTCACCATGTTGTCCGTGGACAGTATCTTCATGATGCCGCACCTGGGGGTGTTGTCGACGATCAACGAGAAGGCCGCCACAGATGTTTTTGTGCGCGACTGCATGATTTATCTGGGGACGTGTGTGGCTCCTATCGGGCAGGGGAGGAGCGGCGATCTCTGCGCCGACTATGAGATTGCATTTCCCGACGGCAAGACGGTGAAGGAACAGCTGAGGTTCGGCGACCTCCGTCTCTATCCGCTAGAACTCGGCAAGAAAGCCAGAATGACGATAGCGCCTGCCAAGCAGGTGAATCTCGGTGCAGGAGCCGGTGTTCCGGAGACGCGCGAGGTGCAAGGCGGCGTAGTCGGGCTATTGCTGGACGGTCGAAGCCGTCCATTGCAATTGCCGGCTGATCACCAGGCAAGAGTCGCAGCTCTGATGAAGTGGTATGAGGCAGTGGATCTTTATCCAAAAGCATAATGGCTCACTCCTATACACCAGGGCTCACCGTCACCGAACGCACAATCATTCGCCGTCGGCGTTTGTTGCCGTTGCCTGGGAAGCTCTTGGTCACTCACGGAGAGCGTGTGCGCTCCGATCAGGCGGTTGCTCGCGCGGAGCTACCTGGGAAGGTGTATCCGATCAATCTGGCGAACCAGCTCAGTATCGCGCCTGATGAGATCAAAGAGTACCTGATCAAGAAAGAAGGGGATTTGATTCAGAAGGATGAGATCCTCGCCGAGAATAAACCGCTGATCAAGTGGTTCAAGACGGAAATTCGCTCGCCTGTCACCGGGACGCTGGAGTCTCTGTCGATGGTGACGGGACAAGTGTTGCTGCGTGAGCCGCCGCGCATCCTCGAGCTGCTCGCCTACATCGATGGCGCAGTGGTCGAGACGATTCCGCAGCAAGGAGTCATCGTCGAGGCTTCTTGCAGCCTGGTGCAAGGCATTTTCGGGATTGGCGGCGAGACCTGGGGTGAGATTGTCGTTGCCGTGCAATCACCCGATGAGCCGCTAGCGCCGGCGCACCTGAAGGCGGACATGAAGGGCAAGATCGTGGTGGGGGGATCATTCTTGTCGGCGGAGACCATGGCGAAGGCAAAAGAACTGGCGGTGGCCGGCTTGGTTATAGGCGGGATTCATGATAAGGATCTTCGCGCCCTGTTGGGCTACGATCTCGGCGTGGCCATTACGGGAACAGAGCAGGTGGGATTCACACTGATCCTGACTGAAGGATTCGGCACGATCCCCATGGCTTCAAAAACCTTTAAATTGCTCTCTGCCCATACCGGTCAGAAGGCATCGATCTCAGGAGCCACGCAGATCAGGGCAGGAGTAATTCGACCGGAAATCATCGTTCCTCAGGCGGCGACGACAGCCAGCCCTGCCGCTCAGTCGTCACGAGCCGGAATCCGGTTCGGCGATCCGATCCGCATCATCCGCGATCCACTGTTCGGAAGAATCGGCGAAGTCTCGGCCCTGCCTTCCGACCTGACGAAGATTCCTACGGAGAGCGAAGTACGCGTGCTGGAGGTCAAGTTTCCCGATGGAACAACAGCGGTCATTCCAAGGACCAATATTGAGGTGATCGAAGGTTGATGGATCGTCATCTACGAATGATTCTCACTGGATTCTGCTTCATGTTCGTAATGGAAAGCGGTGGAACTGTATTGGCTCAATCCACTCCGATGGCTCCCGCCGACCTTCACGTCATCGATACGCCGAACGATGGCGGCGAGAGCCTGACCGTCATCTGGGCACCTAGTTCAGCAGATGGTCCCGATGCACGCTATCAGGTATTGGTCGGAGATGCCGGCGCAACAGAACCGGCCGCCCTGAAAGTCATCGCAGAATTCCCGGCGAACACCCGCTTTGTGAAAGAGGCCAAGTCTGCCTGGTGGACAAGGAAGGCTGAGAAGAACTGGCATCAGTTTGTGATCAGGAGCGGGAAAGGAATCGAACTGAAGGACGGGACTCCTTACACGGTCACGGTGGCGATGCTCAAAGGGGAGGAACGTGTGGTTGGTCCGTTGCACCAGGCAACACCGGCTCCCGATTGGGTCAATTGGAACCAGTTCAATAACCTGATTCTGGCGTTGTCGTTCGGCGGGTTGGTTTTCTACACCATCAGCCATGCCAAGCGGAATGAGATCTTTCTGCGGCGCATTCCTGGTCTCGATGCCGTGGACGAAGCCATCGGTCGGTCCACGGAATTAGGCAAGCCGATTCTCTATTTGACCGGCGCCCACGATATGAGCGATCCGTCTACCATCGCCGCGGCGGTGATCCTTGGCCGGGTGGCCAAACGGGCAGCGGCGTACGAGACGGAACTGATGGTGCCACACCGCGATCCCATCACAATGGCGGTCTGCCAGGAAATCACCAAACAGGCCTATTTAGAGGCTGGTAAGCCTGATCTCTTCAAGGAAGACTCGAACTTTTTCATTACGGCGGATCAGTTCAGTTATACGGCGGCGGTCGATGGGATCATGCTCCGGAAAAAGCCGGCCGCGAATTTCTTTATGGGTGCATATTTTGCTGAGTCCCTTTTGCTGACCGAGACTGGAGCCAGCACCGGCGCGATCCAGATTGCCGGGACGGACTCGGATCACCAGCTGCCGTTCTTTGTCACGACCTGTGACTACACGCTGATTGGCGAAGAGCTGTACGCGGCCAGCGCCTATCTCTCCAAGGAGCCGATTCAGCTCGGCACCTTGCGCGGCCAGGATATCGGCAAGGCGGTGATCTTGAGTGTGATTGCGATCGGGACCGTCATGGCGACGATCGGCGTCGCCACCGGGGCACAATGGCCGCAACTCTTCCTGGATTTCTTTCGAGACCTCAAATGATTTTTTTGCGCCGCCAACTGCCTCTCTTGATTACGATGATCACCGGGCTGCTGTTTGCCGGGCAGTACTATGTCCCGCATCCGGCTTCGGAACAACTGCTCACGTCCGTGACCAAATGGTTGCAGATCATCGGCGGGTTCGCACTGGTATTGGGTGTGACGAGTTTGTTTCACCAGCATGCGGTCAAGATCAGGCGAAAAGAAGCGGGATGGGGTTATAGCCTCGTGCTCTACGCCGGCATGCTAGGGACAATTGCCGTGGGGTTCTGGGCGAATGGGAAAGAAAGCGTCGATGGAGCGATGACCGCCTTCGGCTGGGTCTATTCCTTCATGATGGTGCCGCTCCAAGGAACCATGTTCGCCATTCTGGCCTTCTTCATCGCATCCGCCGCGTACCGGTCGTTTAGAGCCAGAAGTCGGGAAGCGGCGGTGCTGTTGATTGCCGCGATCATTGTCATGATGGGCCGCGTCCCCCTGGGGGAGTATTTGATTCCTCTGAGCGGCGATGCGTCGCAATGGATCTTGAACGTCCTGAATGCGTCGGTGCGCCGCGCGATCCTGATCGGAGTGAGCCTCGGCGCGATCGCATTGTCATTCAAGATCATTTTCGGCGTCGAACGGTCGTACCTCGGCGGGGGCAAGGAATGACATGACCTTCGCCGAGCGCATGCTCAAAATCGACCGGCGGATCATTTTTTTGGTGATCGGCCTCTGTACGCTGCTGCCGTTGCTCTATCCGGTCGGTCTGCCGATCAAGATTTCACCGGAAGTGCGCAGCGTGTACGACTATATGGAAGCGTTGCCCGAACGGTCGGTCTTCCTGCTCTCGATCGATTTTGACCCGGCTTCGAAGCCCGAGTTGCATCCGCAAGCCATCGCCCTGTTGCGGCATGCCTTTAGAAAAAATTTGCGCGTGGTGTCGATGACCCTCTGGGTGTCCGGCACCGGCATGGCCGATCAGTTGCTGACGCAGGTCGCCAAGGAGATGGGAAAGGAGAACGGAAAGGACTATGTCTTTCTCGGCTGGAGTCCGGGAGGAACGGCCGTCATCATCAATATGGGCCAGGATCTCTATACTGCGTTTCCAAGTGACTACGGAGGCAGGCCGACGAAGGGTATTCCGGTGCTGGAAGGCGTTCACAGCCTGAAGGATGTGAACTACGCCATCAGCCTGGGTGCAGGCAATCCAGGCGTCGAGGCCTGGTATGTATTCGGCAAGGACAAATACAGGTTCGAATTGGGTGGAGGCTGTACGGGCGTCATCGCACCCGGTCTCTATCCTTTGTTACGCAGCGGGCAAATCAACGGCTTGATCGGTGGGCTTCGTGGAGCGGCCGAATACGAAAGCCTGATTGGGCAAAAGGCGCGTGCGGTCGCCGGAATGGATGCGCAGTCGGCGACGCATGTGGCGATCATCGTGCTCGTGATCATCTGCAATGTCTTCTATTTCAATTTGCGACGAGCGCCTCGGCAACAGGGGCATGGGGCGTCGTAGGGGACCGACCTCTCATGGATGCAACCGTCTTCGGAGCGTGGGTGGCAACAGGGTTGACTCTGTTCATCTTCTCGTTCCTGTACAGGGATAATCCGCTCTTCAAGCTCGCCGAACATCTCTACGTGGGCATCTCGGTCGGCTACACGATTGTGAAATCCTACGATACGGTCATCGTGCATCTGATTGTGAAGCCGATTGTTGAGCAGGGTGAGATCGCACTGTTGATTCCAGTTACCATCGGCTTGCTCATGTTGACGCGTTACGTGCCGAGAGCGGCCTGGATGTCGCGCTACGCCTTCGCATTCATCGTGGGAGTCGGCTCGGGCCTCGCGATTCCGCGCACAATTTCGTCGTTCATCCTGAAGCAGGTCGAGGATACCGTCAGGCCGTTGCTCTCTCTGGCGGGTAGCGATGGCGTGAGCTTCTCGGTGAATCTGCTCAATCCGGCAAGTAACCTCAACGCGATCATCATCCTGATCGGCGTCAGTTCCGTCCTGTTCTATTTCTTCTTCTCGATTGAGCACAGCGGGCCCGGCAAGGCCGTCGCCAGGACCGGCATCCTCTTTTTGATGATCGCCTTCGGCGCCGCGTTTGGTTACACCGTCATGGCCCGCATGTCGCTGTTGATCGGACGATTGACCGATCTCATCGAATTCTCCGATGCGTCCTATGGTCGTCCCACCCTATGGCTCTCGGTTGTGACGATCGGAGCATTGATATTGTTAGCGCGGCGCTCCCAACAAGAGCCTCCCGAGGCCCGCTAGCCGATCTATTTCACCGTTGCAGGTCAGGAAACCGGTTCGTTAGAATGGCGCTTCGCCATAAGGGGAGCCATAAAGGAATAGGATGACGACCGGCACAGCCAAAGATCCCAAACAGCATCCGGTGTTGCGAAATCTCCAGTTTTCTCCCATTAAGGAAGGAGAAGAGCAGTACATCGTGCTCTGGGATCCGAGCGGGCTCAGCAAGGAAAAACTTGTCCTTCCGCTCAACTACTTTTTCATCGTCCAGCATTTCGACGGCCAACATTCTCTCCAAGAAATCGGCGGGCTCTACCTCAAACGGTTCGGAGAGTTCCTCATGCCGGACAAAGTCGAGCAGCTGGTCTCCGACCTCGATGCCAACTTGTTTCTGGAAGGGGAGCGGGCTGAGTCCGCTCGCAAGCAGGTCCAGGATGTGTATCGACAAGCACCCCTGCGCGCCGCAGCCTTTGCAGGGCGGAGCTATGAGGCGGACGGTGCCAAACTCAAGAAGCAGATCGATGGATTTTTCACCTCCAAAGAAGGGCCGGATTTCAAACCATCAGAGAACAAAGGCAAGCTCATCAAAGGGCTGGTCGCACCCACGTACGATCTCAAACAGGCCGGCCCCATCTATGCCTGGGCTTATAAAGAATTGCAGGAAGCGCAACAACCGGATGTGTTGATCATCATCGGGACCGCACATGCAGGCTTAGAGAACCTCTTTGCTGTCACCGATAAGGATTTTGAAACGCCGCTCGGTGTCGTGCCCGTGGATCGTCCCATCCTGGATCGGCTCAAGTCGCTCGTTCCTGAGTGCTTTGCCGAAGACATCGCACACATGTCGGAGCATGCCGTCGAATTTCAGCTCCCGTTTATACAAACCAACACAGGCGCCACCAAGCCCGCGAGCATCGTGCCTATTCTCTCGTCATTCTCCGCGATGAGCGTGGCTGATCCCTCGGTACGTGTGATGATCGATCGATTTATCAGCGCGCTGCGAGACGCGATCGCAGCGTCAGGAAAAGCGGCCTGCGTGATCGCGGCAGGAGAGCTGGCACATTTGGGGATGCGCTACGGTGACAGTGCGCCGCCAACCGATTTCTCATTCCATCGGTCGATGCAGTATGACATGGAAATGCTGAAGTTCGTGGAAGAGCTCAAGCCCGAAGAGTTCGCCCGGTACATCCAGAAGGAACAAGACCGACGCCGCATCTCCGGCTTCTCACCCATCTATAGCCTGCTCCATCTGATCCAAGCCGATAAGGGGCAGGTCCTTCGCTACGACCGTGGAATTACCGATCAATATAACTCTACGGTGAGCTATGCCAGTATGGCCTTCTTTTGACGGCTGCTGAAAAGTCTCTCCAGCTTCGTTCTCAGTTTGCTCGAACCGCTCAACGTACCTTGATACAGTACGCCTCGCGGTCTTCGCTCCTTGCGGCCTTGCTGGAAGAGATTTTTGAGCAGCCTGCACACGTCAGATACAAATGAATTACTGCAAAGTGGCATGCTGACAGCCGTTAAGTGGTATGACTGGCTAATACAATTCAAGCGTTACGTATGGCGGCACATCCTTCTCTTGAGAGGTCGAGACTCCCTATGTACCGAATAACAGATAGCTGTGCCATCATTCTTGCCTGTTTCCTAATCTATGAAACAATTTATAGCGGCGGCGCCGCCAAAGCGACTGAGTCAGGGCAAGGCCTTGAACAACAGCTGCACGCGCTGTTGGCCCAGAGGGCCCAACGCTCCTCGGAGCCCGATTTCCTCGTGCGCCTGGCTGACCTGTATCTCGATCTAGGGGATGATGGATATACCGAAGAGTCTAAACGCCTAGCTGCTTATGATGAAGGGGCGAAAGTTGCGCGTCAGGCGATCGATCTTCAGGAGCACAATGCGCGGGCCCATTATCTCTATGCGGCGAATCGCGGGAGTGCAGCTCAACTGAAAGGGATGATGGCCTCAGCCTTAACCGTTCAAGAGCTCAAGCGCCACGTCAATCGAGCGTTGGAGTTGCAGCCCGATCTTGCGCCGGCGCTCCATATGAAGGGCATGATGCTTGAAGAGCTTCCCTGGCTGCTCGGCGGCAATGCGGATGAGGCACTCAGCTATCTTCGCCGAGCGCTAGTTGCCGCCCCGAACTACACGCATGCACGGCTTGACCTGGCCAAAGCCTACATCAAGCGGAAGACTCCCGATTTGGCGAGGAAAGAACTGTCTACCATCCTACAACAGCCCCTTCCGCCCGATGCCTCTCTCGCTGAGCGACGCCATAGGGATGAGGCACTCCGACTGCAGAATTCCTTGCGGACTCCGTAGTCCAGGTGGCATTGCCCTCGTCACTGTCCATCGCATGTGAGGTACTGCCTTTCCCAGACACTTACTCCTTCACCGTCATGGTGATCGTGATCGGTTCGAGGGGATTGTTGTATTCGTCTCGCGGAACGGCGGCAATCTTCTCCACAACTTCCATACCCCGGAACACTTCTCCGAACACGCTATAGGTGCGATCCAACCCGCTGCTATCCGCCAGACAAATAAAAAATTGTGATCCGTTATCGTTAAAATCGCGTGTGCTGGAGCCATCACGCGGCGTTTTCGCCATGGAGATGGCTCCGCGCTTATGCGGCCGGTCGCTCAGTTCTGGATTCAGCCAGTAACCCGGACCGCCGGACCCGTGCTTCAGGCGGTCCGGTTCTTTGCTCAGGGGATCGCCGCCTTGAATGATGAAACCAGGCACGATCCGGTGAAACGTCGTGCCGTTGTAAAACCCCATCTTTACCAGGTTGATGAAGTTTTCGATGTGGCGTGGAGCGGACTCCGGATAAAAGCGAATCTTGATCTCGCCGAACTTCGTCGTGATTGTCACACGCGGGTCGATTTTCTTGAATTCCATGGTCATGGGGTTTGACTGTAACAAGGCGGTCTTATCGGTAGCAAGGCCGTCAATAGACGCAGTTATGAGCGTGAAGGTATGCGTTGTTAGACATCACTGATCACTCACGCAATCCCTCTCCTGGTTTGATCCAGATCCACAAAGCTGCCCCGATCAAAGCGATGGCTCCCGCCGTAGCCAGAGAGACGGGCCAACCCCATTGCGCGGCGAGCCAAGGCGTAAGGCTGGGTGAAATCGCCCCGCCAACATTCGCTCCCGTATTCATTAAACCCGATAAGGCTCCAGCGTGGGCCTTTGAGAGATCGGTTGTCGAGGCCCAGTAGGCACCCACGGCAAAGTAGAGGCAGCCTGCTCCCAGCGACAGGCTCGCAATGGCCATCAGCGCTGAATCGGCGAACCCGCCGACCGCAATCGCGCACCCGGCGCAGACCATCCCGCTCATGCCTGCCACGACTCGCCCTTGCGTGATGCCATACCGAAGTGCCAAACGATCTGTGACCCAGCCTCCCAAGGGACAGCCGATCAGCATGGCGAGAAACGGTGTCGACGCATAAAGCCCCCCGCGGAGGCTGTCGAATCCTCTGACGTTTACCAGATACAAATAGAACCACGACAAATACAGATAGGCCACATAGCCGAGGCAGCTATAGCTCAAGACCAGCCACCATATGGTAGGAGTCTTCAGCAGCGACGTCCACGTAGCGGCTGTCTCTCCTATAGGGTGGGCGCCTGCTGCCGTCGGGGAATCGTTGCGTGCCACCCAAGGATGTTCGCTGGGTCGATCACGTGCGAGTGTCCACCAGAGGAGTGCCATGACCAAACCGAGGAGAGCGGACAGATAGAAGACGATTTGCCAACCCCAGTTCACCATCACCCAAGCCGCGATCGGCGGCGTGATGGCCGAGCCGAGTCCGATCCCGCCGATCGCAATGCCGATACCGATCCCGCGAGCGTCCACCGGCATCCAGTTGGCGACGGCTCGATTGAATGAAGGGAGGGCGACCGCTTCTCCTACACCCAATGCAAATCGCGCGGCCATGAGCGCGCCGACGATTCCGACCATCTCGGCCAGGTAGGAAGTGGCAGCGAGTGCTGTGAAGGCCGTACAGGCTGACCACCAGATCAGCGCGCCTGTCAGGACGATTCTGGCTCCCCACCGGTCGGCCAACCATCCGCCTGGAATTTGAAACAGTGCATAGCCCGCAACGAACGCCGAGAAGATCCCTCCCATTTGCTGATCCGTCAGGCCGAAGGCCGGCATCATCTGACGGGCCGTGACTGAGATGTTGACTCGATCGATGTAGGTCACCACGCTGGCCATAAACAGCAACGTCAGAATCAACCAGCGGATCGATGTCGGACGAGCAGGTGTGCGCACGGGATGTAGTTACCGCTTTCGATGTGGGACGGTGCGTCGGGATTATACCGGGACTCATGCTTGCGCACCATCAGAACCATCATCATGGTATGGCCGGATTTCCCTGGTACGACGCAGGCTTAGTGGATTTCATGTTATTTGATCCGGTAAGATGAAATAGTTTGTGTGCCATCTTCTTCTGAAGCGGAGCATTTGAGTGTCCCTAACTCGTGTTGTCGTCGCCCTCATTGCGCTCCTGGTGATCGGCGGCGCCGCCTTCCTGTGGTTTTCTCCTTATCTGACGGGCGAGGACTACCTCAAGGATTTCTTTCTTCATCAGCTTGAACAGAACCTCGGTCGCAAGATCGATGTCCATCGGATCAAGCTCGTGCTTTTCCCCAGGATTCGTTTGGAGTTGACCCAAGTCGCTATTCACGATCGTAACTCCGAAGGGGTTCTCCTCTCTGCCAAGAAACTCGACCTCGTGTTGCGGCTGATCCCCTTGCTTCGCAAACAGGTGGTGGGAAAACGGCTGCTCATCGAGGAGCCGACATTCACCCTGCGTCGCGATCGTACCGGCCATTGGAACGTGCTCGATCGGGAGAATCCCCTCCCTGCCAGCGATGACGAGGCGCTTCAGATGATGACCCGGATCTTCCGGATCAGAGAAGCGACGTTGCTTAACGGCACGGTTCTCATCGTCGATGAGGGGCGGCCGGATGGCGTTCGGACGCTGAAATTGGACAATGTCGAAGCCGCGCTTAAGATTCATCTGGAACAGGGACAGGCCGACTTGCACTTTTCCGCCACTCACGGAGGGGCGCAAGGGCTCTCAGCTCTATCGTTGTCGGGGGTGTTCAGGAAAGCCGAGCAGCAGCCCCTATCGGTAGAGGACGCAAAGCGGTCCACGTTTCCCGTACAGTTTGACGGCCAGGTTGAGGCGGCGAATTTGGGTCTCCGGGACGCGGCGGATTTCTTCGGCCCGCGACCGGTTCCGGAGCTCTTGCGGGGACGATTGAATGCACGCAGTGCAATCAAGGTCATTCCAGGCGTGGCGGGATACGATGTCCTGCTGTCGGACCTCACCGGCAATATGGAGCAGCTCGCGGTGACCGGGAAGGCCAGCCTCTCCGGTTTGCTTGCGCCTCAGCCGACGTTTGCCATCACCTTTTCTTCTTCTCCTGTGCAGATCGGTGAACTCCTGACCAAAATACCTCCTGCCTGGATTCATCCGCAACTGCCGGTGGTGATGCAGGACCGTCATATCAACGGGATGGTCGAGGTCGTGTCGGCCACCATCACGGGTTCCTATGCGGAAGGTCCGCAAGTCGCCGTGACCGGCGAGTTTCGCGTCCAGGAAGGACAGGCATTGATCGGCGAGGGTCGCGTGCCGGCCAAGGATCTTGCTGCGCAAGTCCTCGTCGAGGCGGGAAGGATTCGGGTCACAAAACTCAGCGGATTGTACGGCACAATTCATATGGCTGACAGCAAAGGGCAGCTTTCCTTTCTTGACCAGGGGCCGTGGTTGGAAATGGAGATCAGCGGGACGATGGCGGCGGCTGACCTGCTTCGATTCCTGTCCACGACCGTGAAGTCCGAGCAACTATCTCGTGTGTTGGCGTCATCGCGCGATGTGGAGGGGACGGCGATGCCCGTATTTCGTCTGGTGGGACCGCCCAGCGCGGTCACGTTCGCCGGTGGAGAAATCAAGGCCCAGCACGTGAACCTCACGAACAGTTTCTTGCCGGAACGATTGACGGGGCTGCAAGGCCGATTCGTCCTGGCCGAAGGTGAAACCCACTTCGATCAGGTCACCGGACACCTCGGTGATTTGACGCTCCAAATACAGGGAGGTATTACAGGCGGAACGGGAAGCGTTTTTCGAGACTTGCTCGTGCAGATCAATGGCGATGCCGTGCACTTGTCACAGTTGCTGCCGGCCAAGGCCATCCCGCCCGGGACTGTCGAGGGGCTGGCCAGCGGCGCAGTGGTGTTGACCGGATCGACCGGAGCGCCGCATCTACGCGGAGAATTAGTGCTTAACGAAGCGAAAGTGACTCTGCCGGGTATGCTGGAAAAGCCCACCGGCGCGGCTGCGACGATCTCCTTCGAAGGCGATGTGCCTCAGGCAAAAACCGTGACGCTGTCACGAATAGAAATCGCCGTGCCTCCGATTCGAGTGCCGATCAAAGGAAAAATTCAACTGGGCGAAAAATTCTTCATTGATGCCTCGCTCGCGACGGGCACGGTTGCTTTGTCGTCTGTTCCGGAGTGGATTGTCAAAGGAGGGTTTGAAGCGGGGAATCTCGAACTGTCCCTTGATGTCAAAGGAAAGGACCGGGATTGGCGCGCCTGGAAAACCACTGGATGGCTCGCACTCAGCAATGGTCTCGTGAATGCCAAGGGCGGTCCGATCCAGGATCTGTATGTGCGGCTGTTGCTGACTCGAGACGCCGCCGAACTCAAGCGACTCTCGTTCCGGTTGCTGGACAGCGATGTGACGCTTGAAGGAACCATTCGCAATTGGACGAGCAAGCCCGCGATTACGGCGAAGATCGATTCCAACCAGATGGACATCGATCTGCTGATCCCCAAAGGACGGCGGGCCCCAATCCGCGATTTTCTCGAATGGCTGGCTGCGACGAGCAAAGTCAGCGCGACCGCATCGATCGCGCGAGGTCATTACAAACATTTGAAGTTCGGAGGCCTTTCTGCACGCATTACCATCCAAGACGGGATACTCGATGTCGACCGGGTATCCGGTCAATCGACCAACGGAGACATCGCCGGCCGAATGGTCGTCCAACTGCCGCGCGACCAACCGGCCGATGCGGAACTGTCACTGCGTGTGACCGGATTGCTGGTCGAGGACATGTACCGGCTGGCCGGTGCCAAAGGCGGAGGGATCACGGGAGAGGCGCGGGTGACCGGAACGATTCGGGGCCATGGGCGCAATCCTCATGGGATCTATCCCACACTCAATGGAAAGACCGATCTCCTGCTGGAAAATGGCCGTGTGTTCAAATCGGAAGAGCGTGCGATCTGGAAGATCATCAGCATCCTCAACTTGCCGGCTGTGCTCCAGGGCAAAGTCGATTTGGAGAAGGAAGGGCTGCCATACAACAAGATCACCGCGACCGTGACGATGCGCAATGGTCTGTTCGAAACGGAAAACCTCATCATCGACAGCCCCATCGTGAAAATCACGGCGGCAGGCAACTACGATCTCCCGACCGATCAAGTCGACATGGTGTGGGCGGTCAGCCCCTTCGGATCGTACTCACAATTTCTCAAGACGATTCCCTTGTTTGGAAGATTGTTTGCAGGAGAGCGCAAGGGGTTCGCCACCGCGATGTTCTCGGTGAAAGGCTCTATCGAAGATCCGGAAGTCACCTACATGCCGATGAAGTCCTTTGCGACCGGGCTGACGGGCTTGGCGCAGCTGGCCGTCGATGTCTTGAAAAATACCGTCATGCTGCCGATCGACCTGGTGACGCCGGATGAGAACAAAGCGATCTCCAAGGACGTTATTCCGAACCCGGAGCCGCTTCCGGTTGTTCCGTGACCGTCCTTGACCCCCCCGGGACCCCATGCTAGATTCCGCAAAGAATCATTATGTCTCGATCACCGTCGCAGGCCCATAAAGCCATCGTCTTCATCGCGGCCAGCGAGCTCGACTCCAACCTGTATTACGCGACCAAATTCATCGCTCCGGACCCGTTCATCTACCTCGAGATCAAAGGCGAGCGTATTGTGGTCATGAACGATCTGGAAATGGACAGGGCGAAGAGCCAGGCTGCCGTCGATCGTGTGCTCTCCTATTCCGATATCGAACGCCGCGCCAGAGATCATGGCGTTGCCGCGCCCGGGAGTGTAGACATCGTCCACGTCGTGTTACGCGAAGCCAAGATCAAGCAGGTGCTGGTGCCGGCGAATTTTCCGTTCAGCCATGCGGCTCGGCTTCAGGAACTCGGCTACCAAGTCCATGCGAAACCGGATCCGTTCTACGAACAGCGTGTCGTGAAGACGGCTGAAGAGGTGCGTCATATCGAGGCGGCGCAGCGGGCGACGGAGGAAGCCGTGGCCGCAGCCCACGACATATTGCGGCGGGCTTCGATCAAGGAAGGCCAGTTGTGGCTGGACGGAGCGCCGTTGACCTCCGAGCGGATCAAAAAGCTCATCAATGTGAAATTGATGGAGAACGATTGCGTGGCACAACATACGATCGTCGCCGGCGGAGAACAGGCCTGCGATCCGCACAATGAAGGCAGCGGCTCCTTGCCGGCGCAGCGCAGCGTCATCTTCGACGTGTTTCCACGGTCGGCCGCGTCGCGCTACTTCGCCGACATGTCGCGGACGGTCGTTCGTGGAACCCCCAGCCCTGAACTGAAAAAACTCTACCAGACCGTGCAGGACGCGCAGGAAGAGGCCATTGCCAAGATCAGGGACGGCGCGGACGGCATGAAGATTCATCGCGGGATCTGCGACCGCTTCGAAAAAGCGGGATACAAAACCGGCCTGGTCAATGGGCGGATGCAGGGCTATTTTCACGGCACCGGCCATGGAGTTGGTTTGGATATTCACGAGGCACCGCGCATCAGCCGAACCGGCTCGTTACTGCAAGAAGGCCACGTCGTGACCGTCGAGCCGGGTCTGTACTATCCAGGGCTTGGAGCCGTCCGGATCGAAGACATGGTCCTCGTGACAAGCGACGGCTGCCGAAACCTTACGAACTTTCCCAAGACGTTTGAACTCGGCTGACCGCGATTCGTCCTGTTGCGTCCCTTCCTACTGGGCACTCTCCGCTAGCTGTGAAAGCATGCCATGCCTCATTCTTTTCAATACCTGGAAGACATCGCACTAGCCGATATTGCCTTCGAAGCCAAAGGCGATTCAGTTGAGGACCTGTTCCGTGGAGCGACGGAGGCGCTGCTGGAGACCCTGGCCAATCCGGCAACCGTCGCGTCTTCATGGAAACGCCAGATCACCAAAACAGATGAGGATGTGGCCAACCTCCTTTTTGAATGGCTTTCAGAGATCGTGTATTGGAAAGATGCCGCAGGAGTGGTCTTCCATGAAGCGCCTCTCACGTTAACCTGCGTGAAGGGGAAATGGACATTACAGGTCAGACTAGTTGGTGCACCGGTCGATCAGCTGTCACAAGAACTGCGCAATGATGTGAAAGGCATCACGAAACATCTTTATGAGTTGCGCCATCAGGATGAGAAGTGGCAGGTGAGGGT
>CAMLHQ010000035.1 GCA_946479785.1 uncultured Nitrospira sp. | reverse complement strand
CGGAAGCGGCTGGCGACCGACCTGCACGACTATCTTGCCCAACTGCTTGTCCTCTGCCGCATGTCGCTCGGTCAAGCCAAGCGGATTGGTTTGCCGGCTCGCGCCGAAGACTTTGTCAGTCAGACGGAAAACACGTTGGCCGAGGCGTTGACTTATTGCCGGACGTTGATGGCTGAACTGAGCCCGCCGGTGTTGCAGAAGGAGGGACTGCCAGCCGGCCTCAGATGGCTGGCCGAGCACATGAAAAATCAAGATTTGGCAGTGACCTTGAAGATCGATGAGGCCGGTGAGCTGTCGCTTCCGGACGATCGTGCCGTGCTGCTGTTTCAGTCTGTTCGGGAGTTGCTGATCAATGTCGCGAAACATGGCGCAGTAAAAACGGCCACGGTGCGGATGACCCATGAGGATGGGTTACTCGAACTCGTCGTGCGTGATGAGAACGGCTTCGATCTTGCTGCCACGGCTCCTGAGAAGATATCTTCGATGTCCTCAAAGTTCGGGCTGTTCAGCATCAGGGAACGGAGGAAAGCACTCGGCGGGAACTTCCACATCCGATCGGCGCCGGGTCAGGGCACCGCGGTGACGCTCTGTCTGCCATTGCCGGAGCGGGAGGAGCGGAAAGAGCGCAAGGAAACTCTGCGGATATTTACTCCGGTCCTCCCGGTCGCCCCCGTCTCTCCTGTGTTAAAAACTTCGAAGGTTCGCGTGCTGTTGGCGGACGACCACACCGTCCTGCGACAAGGCTTGCGCAGTATCGTGTCGGCCTACAATCATTTGGAAGTGGTCGGGGAAGCAGGCGACGGGATGGAAGCCGTGGAACTCGTTCAACTGCTCAATCCCGATGTGGTCGTGATGGATATCAACATGCCCAACCTGGACGGGATCGAAGCGACGAGGCGGATCAAGGCCTACCGTCCGGACATCACCGTGATCGGCCTGTCGGTGAATCAATCGATCGAGGCGGACCATAGGATGAAGGCGGCGGGAGCGTCTAGCTATCTGACGAAAGAAAGCGCTGTTGAGACCCTGTGCCAAGCCATCGACGAGGCGATTTCACAGAAGCAGGGAAAGGCTGCTCGCAGATTTGTTGAAACAGAGCCGGCCCACGTTGCCCGCCAGTCCGGCCAATCCACTTCCCGTGGGAGAGACTAGGGCCTAGCCCAGTCCCGACCAACGCCTTTTCCCGCTACTCTTGAAGAACCCCTTACTCTCACACCTGCTTCTCCAAACAGAAAGGGAGGGATGTATGGCACAACTTCTTCTAGGGCCACTTGCTGCGCTGGCCTTGTCGCTGACGATGTTCATATCCCTTGCTGATGCCGCTGCTGAGCGAGACAAGGGTGATTCGCAGCTTCTTTCCGGGAACCGGGTCCTACTCGGTACGGTAGAAGAAGTGAGAAGCGACCAGGCCAGAATCAACACCGGGGAAGGGCAGCCTCGTTTCGTTCCGATGAATGTGCGCAAGGATAAGGGATTGCTGGACTTGAAAAAGGGGGACCACGTTGAGATCACCGTCAATGAGCAGAATCTGCTCGTCGATGTGCACAAAGCCGGGGAGTCAAGCCACCATCGTATCATTCAAGGTCAACTCGCCGAGCCCATGGACACGGGGCACGACAAGGCAGTGATTCGGACCAAGGACGGGAAGGAGGAGTCGCACCTGGTGCGACCGGTCGCACGAAGCAAGGTGGCCTCGATGCCGGTCGGAGCAGATGTCATTTTCCTCATTGACGAGTTGGATAAGATCGTCGATGTGACAATGGGAACCATCGAATCAGTTCATCGGTCGGCGGAACTCGGGCAACAGAAATCTCCACTCAAGGGCAACCTGACCCAGATCGCGGGTGTCATCGTCCAGCCCTTAAAGAACAACGCCATTGCCATTCGCACGGAGGACGGCAAGGAACACGTATATGAGGCGCGCCCGCTCATTCGGGAGAGACTCGCACAGTTATCTCGAGGCCAATCGGCCACGTTGTTGGTGGATGCCGAACAACAAGTCGCGGATGTGGCCTTTAATCAGGCGGAAGAAAGCCAACCCAGAAAGCAGTGAACAGCCACTGTACGATCACTAGCGCCGTAGCACAGAGAGGCTCAAAATAGATTGTTTGCACAAACATAGGCGCCGTCGGGTGAAAAACCCATGCTAATGACGCCGGCCTTCTACGTGTACTGGGGGCGACGGTCCTGCGGACTCGGGGCACTCCGAGCATAACCCACCTCAAAAACATGTGAGAAGTAAGGATACCGCTGGTTACTTAGTATTTTGGCCATAGGCGTGTTCTGGAGCCATCAACCTATTCTGCTAAGGAGGATGTGATGAAGATCATGACAGGAGCTGTGCTCTTAACTGCATTAAGCGTTGTGCCCGCGTGGGCACTCTTCGAATCGGAGAAGACACTCAGTGAAAAAGCCACCGTCAGCATGGTTGAAGCCATCAAGACTGCCGAGCTGCAGGTGCCTGGCAAGCCAGTTGAAGTCAATATGGGAAAAGACGATGGGCGCGTCGTCTACAAAATTGAGATCATCGACTCGCAGAACAAAACGCGTCATGTCTACGTCGATGCCCAGACGGGAAAAGTTCATACCACTAAGTAGCTCCGCCGCGATAATGAGCGGCCACCTTCTGGTGGCCGCTCGCTGTGAGATCCTCTTCTCATGCCTTATCTTCTCTACTGGGCGCTTGTGAGCCTTCTCGGGTTGCTATACGGCTGCGCAACAGTTCCCAAGACCGCCTCGCTACAGCCCTCAGGCGCTCTGAACTCTAACCGCATCGACCACGTGATCATCATTGCGATCGACGGCCTCAAGCAGGAAACATTACTCTCTTATCTGCAAACAATTGGCGGCAAACGACAAGGCGGCTTACACGATCTCCTTGGGGTAAACAGTGACGGGCCGGGAATCATCCTGACCAAAAGCGTCGCCGTCCGACAGGCCACGACCGTCTTTCCCTCCTTTACCTATCCCTCATGGACATCGATGTTCACAGGCGTCTACCCCGGTGCGCATGGCATCACCGGCAATAATCTCTTTTTTCGCGATCGTGAAATCGCCCGCTATTACACCGAATATCATCTTGATGCGCTTCGCGCTCAACTGGATAAGAACTTTTTCTCCGACGATATTAATCTGCATACAAAGACACTCCATGAATATGTGAAAGCAGCCGGAGGCCAAAGCATCGTGGTGCATAATATGGTGACCCGCGGAAGCCTCGCAGTGAAGCCGGACTTCGACACACTCTGGAGCTACCAACGCAACCACAGTGAGGCCGTGGACGAAAATTCCCTCTGGGAAGCCGTCCATGTCCTCGACACATTCAGCAAGAGCCGTGAGCTGCCGACACCCGTTCTGCCTTCGGTGTTCACGCTCTATTTCGCCGGATTAGATCACGTCGAACATGTGTCCTGGGAAGGAGTCGGAGGCAAAGGAGCCGAGGAGGCGCGCCTTGCCTATTTAGATCACCTCGATAGTCTCATCGCCAAATTCTTCACAGGGGATCCAGCTATCACCCGCAATCACTTTGAAAACCCGACCTCTGAGCCGGTCCGTACCGATCCGATCGCATGGCCGGGCATCATCACTACCCCCGACTGGCAACATACCCTGCTGGTGCTCGCGTCCGACCACGGCCATACGCCGGTGCGATGGGTTGAAGCGCTCGGCTTCGAAGATCTCAAAGTCGTCTTCAAGGAACTCAGCGAGAAGCAGGGAGTGGCCTATAACTTGGAACAGCCTTCATTGATCAATGAGACTGTCTGGTCAAAGGTTCAGGCCCTGTGGGGACTGGTGGAGGAGGGAGAAATCTCCAGCCAGGCCAATGTGGTGGCAACCCTGAACGGGGGCACGCTGGGCCTTCATCTTAAACCCAGAGATGGACCATGGAGTGAACGGCCAAATTATGCCGACGAAGTCAGGCCCGTGCTTGAGCATCTGCTCTTAACCTTGCATAGGAACGGCCAGGGGCCGGAAGCCGTTCTCTACCACACCGGCACTCGCTACGTCGTGATTCCCTACACCGTTACTGATTCGAGTGTCCAGTTGCTGCCCCCCGTTGAAGTAGCGGACAGTCCGCTCAACACAGCGACCTTTCCCATGGCTGTTGAAAGAGTGAACGGGCTGGCCTCCAATATGTCAGGGGACCCGTCAAGCGCGCCGGATATCATTCTCTTGGCTGATCGGTCGAAACAATTGACCTATGCCAACAAGCAGGAATGGCGTGTCATTGAGGAACTCAAGAAGGACAATCACAAGCATTTTCATTCCGATCATGGTCATCTAAGGGCCCCCGAGTCCGCCGTGCCCATCATATTTGCGCTAGGAAGCGATCCTGGTACCCATCCCCACGCGACGATCTGTCAGGCTTCGCTGGTCGACATCACCCCGACTATTTTAGATGCACTTGGACTGCTGGCGCCGTTTGAGAAGGCCATGGCTGCACGTCCTTCAAATTTGCGGGGGCATTCTCTCAAGAATGCCGTTGCGCTCTCCGTCGAGAAACGCGCCGACCACGAAAATATATGCCCCGCTCCCATTCCATGACTTCCTACAGCAAAATTGATTCGTCCTCTTCCTGCAGTCACGTACCTCATGAAGAGGTACCCAAGAGTTGACCTAAGGCAGAAATGTAGGCGATCGCTGATAGACAAAATGCCCAATCCGTATATATTCCCTCGATAAACTCAATACCTAGGTAGGTATGCCTGCAAAAAAAGACATTCTTACACGCTATAGTCAGTACAGTATAAAACTGGCTGATCTATTAAGAGAAGGCCTGCAGTTAGAACAGGACGAGCAAGTCTCCCTGGAAAACCACGTTCTTATTGTGCAACTCGCGCTCCTTCAGGCAAAACACAGTGCTCATAAGAAGCCTGCACAAGCAAGAATCTAAGGGTATAATTTGACCTGATGAAAGACGCGCTGGTTGTGGATGACCATCCCATCGTGCGTGAGGGAGTCAGGGAGCTGCTGCAAAGCGCGTTTCCATCTATTGCCGTGAAGGCATCTTCAGGCAACCAGGGGGCCCTCCAAGAGATTTGCGGGCACCCGTGGGCGTTTGTCGTCCTGGATATCAATTTGCCAGGGCAAAATGGTCTCGACACTATCAAGAAAGCCAAGGCCTCTCGTCCAGATATTCCGGTTATCGTATTCAGCTTATTTTCTGAAGATCAATATGCCGCACGGGCATTGCGTGCGGGGGCCAGCGCCTATCTTTCGAAAGATCGTTCGCCACTGGACCTCATAGAAGCCGTCAAGATGGTGCTCCAGGGAGGGCCTGCCAAACAGCCCGGCAAAGCCATGGCCCAGCCAGTGCTGTCAGACCGCGAAATTCAAGTGCTCAATCTATTTGCCAAAGGCATGAGCCGAAAAGAAATTTCTCAGACACTCCACATCGATGGGAAAACTGTGAGCACCTATAAGGCGAGACTCCAGCAGAAATTAGGTTTACGCAACCTGGTGGATCTTTTTCGCTATGCAGAGGAGCATGGGCTAGTAGATTGACAGGGACAGTGGACTGACCATGACTCCGCTTCCGCTTCTTCCTCGCTATTAAACTCCACACGATTCCGAGGCGCAATCTGACTGTGGCTGCGACAGTCCGGCAGCTGATAGATATGGCTTCGCCGGCTGCCGATGCTTGAATAGGTGGATAATGGAACTACAAGTGACGTTTTTTGTCTCCCTGCGTGCGATCGGCGGACGCCGGTATTCCTGATGTAAAGTCCCTGCGTCGTATTCATTTGTACGTAAATCCAGACGATTCGAAAGAGCGGCAGAGTGTCTCTCCATAATCGTAGGTGGAAACAGCAGTGGCATTGAGTTTGCTCATTGCTTCGGTCTCATGAGACCCGACCCCGCATGTTCCCGTCCGTTTCCCTTTCCACCACAACCAAGGAGGACAGCGATGAAGAGTCCGATGGCCATTCTTGCGCTCACCATCATGTTCGCGTTTACCGCAGCCACCTTCGCATACGCTGCCGATTCAGATTCCGGTCTAGACACCAGTCCAGGTCCGGCCTTTCAGACTATCGAAGGGAAGCTGAAAAAAATAGATGGAAACGTGTATGTGGTCGACGAATACATCACGAATTACCGCGGAGAAGAGGTCAAAGACAAAGAGATGCAAGTCTATGTGAGCAATGAAACTAAGAAATTGCATGGGAGTAAGAAAGTCGGGGACCACATTCGAGTCGAAGTAACTAGAGGTGGGTTCGCCAACTCGGTTGAGTAGGGTTCAGGGCATGGAGCGGGGTTCTCTTCGTTATGGGCTGGCCTTGGCAAGGCTGGCCCATTCTCTTTTTGTCCAACACAATTCCCCACCTCGCACCTCAGTCGACTCAAGACGATGTCCGCTTCTCGATGCCATTGAGCCGGATAGGCTCAGCGTGTCGCCGTCGAGAATTGCGATCATCGGTCCATTTCGAAGTCACTGAGGGAGTGTTGTCGCCAAAAAGAAGTCAAGACAACTGATGGGATCTTTAAGCTGCAGACCTATAAGCAGGCGGTTCACGATTCCGTCGTTTCCACTCGATGTAGGTCATCTGGAGCAGGGCTATGTAATTTTCGAGGCAAATTCGGTCGAGGTCATTAAGAGGCAGATCGCATTCCATGGCCTCGCGAAGATTCTGCGTGGCCGTATAAAAATTGGTGAGCACAGGTGCTTGCATTACAACTTACATCCTCTTTTACCAATCGTATTCTACCAATTTTTTCCGTCATATCAATCGGAATTGTAAGGGTTTTTTGTACGTTTTGGCTGACAGGGGCTTCCCTGGAGGCAGGATAAACTGGGCATATGCCAACCCATCCTCTATCAAGGGACGCAGCTCCTTCATCGCGGTTACGTACTCGGCGCGTATGCCTGAGTGCCTTCTAAGACATCCGCCCAACTCTGTGACGAGAGCACACGCCAGCAAACAGGATGCGTTTCTCATAGGTGCTCCTGTCTAGGTCGCGCGCAATACGCGAACCAGGGTGACCAGCCGCACATGACTGAACCCGATGAGCTATCGCCCCTTTCTTAACGTTCGTTCCATCCTCACCGTTGACGCCACATACCCGAGTGGTAGACTTGTGTCGTTCGGAGCCAGCCTCGCGATTTTCCTCCCTAGGGCAACCATATGCGTCTCCATAGCTCCCCCCTCCCACACGTAGCTCTACTCAAGGCGACGCGATCATTTACGATGAGACGGTTGATAATTTTTGTGGGATTTAGTCTTGTCGGAGTAGTAATGGCCTTTAGCGATGCTCTGGTTTTCGAGCAAGAAGTCGTCATGGCGGTCTTCATGCTCGCCGGATTTGTGGCGAGCCTTGTGGTTGAGGATCGCAAGGATGGTCGCTTTCCGATCGTCATGCACGCGGTGTACGCCTATTATAATTCAACGGCCGGCGAAGGGGTGGTCGAGGATGTGTCCTTGAGTGGGTGCAAGGTGAAAAGTACGACACCGGCCACATCAGGAGCAGAGCTACGACTGCAGTTCTATCCACCAGGCCAAGCGCTCCCTATCGAGATTCAAAAGGCTCTTGTGCGTTGGACAGGAGATGGGCAATTTGGCGTTCAATTCGACCAAATGGGACAGGAACACAGAGAGCGCCTTCGAGACGTCATCAACGAACTAACTAAGCCTTAGACAGAATTGACTTCTCAGCCCTTCTGACCGCCTCGTTTAGTTCAATCTCTCCACATGTTCTGCCGGTGTATGTTTCCTACAGACAGTAGGGTTTTTTGACCTCGGGTCTTTACTAGTAGCGCGAGAGAGAAATCGGCGTAAGGTCGACCCCTCACCTAAGGAGGCATTTATGGCCACCGCGCTACACTCCAAAACGCCTCGCCGGGCTGGCATGCATTCGGACATCAGAAGCCGGATTCTGAAAACGGTAAAGCGGAAAAAGGTTTGTTATATGGAAGAGCTTTTGGAGAGGTGCCCTGATTGCGACTGGGATCAAGTAGTTCTAGAAGTGGATCGTCTTACCCAAGCTGGAACGGTGTGTCTGCTGTACCAAAACAATGGCGACTTTGCGGTGAGTCTCCCTGCCGCTTGATGCTCTCCGTGGTCTCGATGTGTCGCCCCGGGCTGCCTCAATCATTTCTCCCGGAGGAACCGCGGACGGTCTCTGACGGAAACCATCTTGACTAAATCCCGCACGGACACAATTCCCACGATCTTGTGGTGCTCCCTCACTGCCAGGTGACGGATATGTTTTTCAGCCATGAGTTCACTCGCATCGCGGACCGTGCGGTTGATATCGATGCTGATCAGTGGCGAGTTCATCACGGATCTCACGAGCGTACTGCGCGCGTCCAGATTGAGTGCCAGCCCTTTCCGGACGAGATCGCTCTCTGTCACGATGCCGACCAGCTCACCTGCTTCAACCACCAGCAAAGAGCCGACATGTCTTTCTGCCAGGCGTAACGCCGCAGCCAGAACGTTGCTGTCGCTGTCGATTGTTTCAATAGTCGTCTGCATGAGCACGCTGAGCGGACGATACACATCATTGAGTGCGTCCACAGGCCCATCCTCCGCATCGACAAAATGCCGGACGAGGTCTCGAACCGAAATCATCCCGACAATCTCGTCCTTGTCGGACACGCAGAGATGCCGAAGACGGTGCCGTTCCATCAGATGGCTTGCCTCCAGCATCGGACGATCCGAGGTGATCGTCAACACCGGGCTGGCCATGACCTGATCCACCATTGTGACTGTCGGGTCCAGTCCGACTGCAAGCACTTTCCGGACAAGGTCTGTCTCCGTCACAATCCCGGACAGTCCTCGTTTTGGCACAATTGACTCAACTAGCACGGAGCCTATCTGCCGAACCTGCATTCGATCGGCAGCGGCTACGATCGTGGTATCTTGAGGAACCGCTTCCAGATAGCGATGCATGAATTCTCTGACTGTTCCCCCTGCCTGCGCCGTCATCTCTCCTCCATTCCTTCCTTGGTCAAGTCCTCCGGGATGGCCGGTCAGAACTCGCGACCTCAATGTCGTGACGACCACTGTATCCTCAAATCGTACACGCTGTCGACACCATGTTGTGGAATGCACGCGCGATCATGAGCCTCGTGACGAGTACGCACAAACTAGCACAATGGGTTTTTCGTCGGGTGAGCGGCATGCATCCCACACGCAGCTGGATTATCATACGTACGGACATGTGAGATCGTTACGGTGATAGGCAGGGAGCCGTGCTAGGGAACGAAAAGCTATGCGCGCGTGGCTGATGAATTCACTGGAGGGTGTTGACTCGCTGCGGCTTGGCGAGGTGGTGGATCCTCAGCCGGGCCCGGGACAGGTGCTGCTGAGAGTGCGAATGGCCGGGCTGAATCCCGCGGACGCTTTTCTGGCAGAGGGAATGTATCCGGCCCATCCGCCACTGCCACACATTCTCGGACGTGACGGCGTCGGGGATGTGCTGGCGGTCGGGCCCGGCGTGAACAATGTCCGGGTAGGCGAGACCGTGGGCATTCTGCGCTCAGACGTGGGGGTTGGCATATGGGGGACTCTGGCCGAAAAAGTCGTCGTTCCCATGGAAAGTCTGACTCGCATTCCCTCCGGCTGGTCCCTCGAAGAGATGGCGGGCGCCCCGTTGGTTTTTCTGACTGCCTGGCAAGCCCTGACCCAGTGGAACGAGCCAGCGGCCCCCCCACGTGCGGGGTCTGTCCTCCTCGTGACCGGCGCATCAGGCGGCGTCGGCGTGGCCTCAGTGCTACTTGGAAAATCGATGGCGCTCACTGTCGTGGCCTTGTCACGAAGTGAAGAGAAGCGCCGAAGATTGAAGGGTCTCGGCGCTGATTTTGTGTTTGATCCAGAAGATAGGAACTTGGTACAGGCCGTAAAAGCAGGGATCAATCCGAAGCGAGTGGACATCATTGTCGACAGTGTCGGAGGCGCTCTGCTGAATCAGGTGATCACGCTGCTCGGCTATGGCGGCCGGATCAGCGTGGTCGGCAGAAGCGGGGGAACCGTGCCGGAGTTTAACACGGCAAGCCTGTTGTTCCGCCGCATTCGCGTTGGCGGGGTATCGGTTGGAGACGAATCGCCGGAGGCAGCACAGGCGATATGGAAAGAGATCGTTGGTCGACTGGATGCTATGGGACAACGTCCCCAGGTGGATAGCGTTGTTCCTTTTGAAGAGGTGAAAAGGGGATTCGCGCGATTGTCCCAGGGACCGATGGGAAAGGTGCTTGTCCGAGTGGCTCGCTAGCCCGCCAGCGGGCACTGCGTGTGTTGAAAGCGGCTCCACTACCTCAGCACTTCACCCCGCTCCGCGGGGCATGCCAAAGACATGGCACCTCAGGTGGAAGGCAACGTGAGTCGAGATCAGGCGGCTATGAGCGGTCGTGGTTTGTTACCCGCATGCCAGCGACGGCCACAGTTGAGACAGACGAACTGTTGGACGGAGACGCCAGTCTGCATGTTGATCGCCGTCTCGGAACTGAGCGGGCCCTTGCACTTCCAACACCGCATGACGGGCCGTGGTTCGATACGTTCCATGACCGCAAGCTTGTACGCGCGACTGGCGAAATGGTCTACCCGTGAAAACCACAGTTTTTGCAGACGATCCCGTGCACACGATGGACCTCAAGGTGAGGAGCCCGATAACCCCGGATGTATGCTGAACGCCGATCCTGGCTATTGTAAATCGCGGTCCTTCTGAGATCGACCCTAGGAGACTCCCCCGACGCGGCATGGAAAGAGATCGGCCGACTCTGATCTAAACACCAGCGAGGATTTGTTGTTGTCGTAAAGCAAGGGGAACAGCGAAGCCGGTTCACCACCACTGGCAACAATCACCCCGTTCAATTGCCTCATGGCAACAGTCCATCATCGTGAGCACGCCAAGCTGAAACTGAAACGCATCACCGGAGGCGAAGCCACGGTCGAGCATCTCCAGTGCATGGTGAAAAGCGATTTGTTCTGCCACGATGGTGGGCGCTCCATCGATCCGCACCATGGCTATGTGCCATGCCCACTGCCATTCATTGACATCCCATACGAGTTCCCTCGTGAGCCGTACCCTTCTCCTTCGCGCCATCCTGCCTCCCTTGGGGAAGGGAAGCTATCATAATGACCCCCAGAGCTTGTTAGCGGATTCGCTAGGCCAGGTAAACTTCTTCGATTGAGACAGTAAAGATTTCCGGCCGAAATGGGGCCGGAGGGGGCTGGTTTGCCCTATCCTGGTAGCAGCGTGGTAGCAGAGGTCAATAAGTCTCTAACTCAGCGGGAGGATCAGCGTCGCCGTGGCACCCTTTCCCGGAGCAGATTGAATGTCGAACGATCCCCCGAGCGCCATCATCCGTTCCCGTATACTGAATAGCCCAAATCTGGATGACACCCCTCCGGCCGGTGCCTCACCAGCAGAAGCGGCGGCAGTCAGATCGAAGCCTACCCCTTCATCGCGCACTTGTATTCGTAACTGATCCTCGCGCTGTTCGAGTGTGACGCTGGCTTCGCCGGTCCCCGCGTATTTGGAGGCGTTAATCAGGAGTTCACGCACAGACTGAAACAGCAGCACCGCTTGGTCCTCCGGCAAGGTTAGCTCGTTCGGTTCCGGCACCGTCACCGTCACGGTCATGGAATGTTTCTGCATATAGTCGCCCAGCCATTTCAGTGCCGCGGGGAGCCCATAATCTCTTAATACCGGAGGACTTAATTCAGCGACCAAGGTTCGGGTATACCGGAGGGAATCGGACAAAACTTCGTCAATTTGTTTCATGAGATCGATGAGAGCAGGAATAGGCTGGGCATACCGCTTCCCTTGACCGATCTTCAACTTGGCCAGTACCAGTAGATGTTGCAGGTGATCGTGCAGCTCAGCAGCCAGCCGTTTGCGCTCCTGCTGCTCGGCAAGATTCAACTCTGTGGCCAACGCACGGAGCTGCTCCTGAGAATGGACGAGTTTCTCCGTGCGCTCGGTAATTCGTTCTTCGAGGTTTTTCGTCATATCGGCCAAGGCTTCTTCAGCGCGTTTCCGCTTGATGATCTCGCCCAACAAGACCGCCGCACTCCGCAACCGGGCTTTCGCGACCGCCACGATAAATTGCGGTCGAGACGGCATGTTTGCACTGAGTTCGCGGAGCTTCTCCAGCGGGACGCCGTAACGTTCGGCCACTTCTATCAGCCGCCCGTCGTCTTTCGGCGGATCCCCGTACCCAATACTGATGCTTCCGACGGTTTCTCCGTCGACCTTGATCGGCGCCGCGTAGAGATTGATTCCGCCTTTGCACGGTAGGTCGACCGGTTCGCCTGTCTCCATCGAGCGGGTCGACACCTCCTTACATGAGTCACGACAATGCCATTCGCCGCTCGCCAAGGCAGCCCGATTGTCGGTCGCGGCACAACGGGTACGCGACGCGTCGTCTAGAAATCGGCACCAATCGGATGCGACTAGACAAGAGGCGTAGTCCCCGTTTTTTTCGCACACCGAACCTGAGGTACCGATCAGATGCAGCGTATCACCAGCTACATTGACGAGTAGATCCTTCCCAACCGTACGAAGAATGGTCTGCGCCGTGTTAAGCTCCGTCAATTCTCCATAAGGCTGCAGTTTAGGCACGCTGAATGGTTTCCTGCCCTCTCGCAACAGCCAGGCGATCGCCTTGAGCTCCGCTTCCGCCTGTTTCCGTTGCGCGAGCAGCATGCGGATGGCAAGCGTCACGATAACAAAGAGAGAGCCGAACAAATATTTGCGTGCCTGCATAGTTTTTATCAAGAAGAGCTTCCTTGACCGGGAGAGTTTTAGTGAAGGCGTCTTGTACGTGTACCAACAACTCAAGTCTGCTAGTGACAAGCGTGCCTATCCAAAGAAGTGTATCGGCAATCCTCATGCCCGCCTGAAAGACGTTCGGAAGATGCTGATTTTTCTGAAATGCTGAGGCCTGGAGAATGTGCCTGTATTGTATGGGTGTAGGAGGACGAATACGAAACCGGTACGAGGTGGCGCTAAAGTTGGTGCATCTTGGCCAGGGGCCCGGAAAAATCTAAGAGACTCTAATTAAGTGAAAAGAGTGGAGCCGGCGACTAGGACAGACAGCTTCTCGACAGCCTGTTGCTTTCCGCTACAGCGGCTGTACGGGGCTGTCGCAGGATTCCACGGCGCTACCAGTGTCTACCAAGAATCTTTTTCCGAACCTGTTCATTTCCTGACCGAAATCGGCATTTGTTCCAAGAATAAATGGTTCTCTCCTTGCAGTATGCGAGAAGAGGTGCACTGAGATAGCCCTTTTCGCTCTTCAACACTGATTACTTCGCATCCTACGTGTTACTCATCTTGGAGGTGACCTTATGGCACGAGTGGCGATTATTGGAGCCTCAATTGGAGGACTGCCGGCGGCCTACGAGGCGCGGGCCCTGTTGGACAAGAAACACACAGTCACGGTGATCTCAAACGTCGAGTCGTTTCACTTTGTGCCGTCCAATCCCTGGGTTGCTGTCGGATGGCGCAAGCGCAAGGACATCAGTTTTTCCTTGGGCCCTGTATTGGAGAAAAAGGGCATTGAGTTTGTCCATGCGACCGCAGACCGAATCGAACCAGACCAGAACCGAGTCGTCACCGCCAAAGGCGAAGTACCCTACGACTATTTAATTGTTGCTACAGGTCCAAAACTAAACTTCGGCGCAGTGCCAGGACTCGGCCCTAGTGGCTACACTCAATCGGTCTGTAACGTGGACCATGCGGAGCAAGCCTGGGGGGCCTATCAGAGTTTTCTGAAGGATCCGGGCCCCATTGTCGTAGGGGCGGCGCAAGGAGCCTCCTGCTTTGGACCGGCCTATGAAATGGCCTTTATCCTGGATGCGGATCTGCGCCAGAAAAAGCTTCGGAAGAAAGTCCCCATCTACTTCGTCACACCTGAACCCTACATCGGACATATGGGATTGGCCGGCGTCGGGAAGTCCCGCCGGCTGATGGAAGATGAATTTGCCGAACATTCCATCAAGCCGATACCGAACGTGGCGATCAAAGAGGTGCAACCGGGTAAGCTGCTGCTGGAGGATGGACAGGAGATCCCGTTCCGCTACTCGATGTTTATCCCGCCCTTTGCCGGTGTGGATGCGGTAGCCAGCACGTCGGGATTGTGCAATCCGAAGGGTTTCGTCAACATCGATGCCTATCAGGCGAATCCGAAATACAGGAACATCTATGCAGTAGGGGTATGTGTGGCAATCCCGCCGGTCGAGCAAACGCCGATCCCGACCGGCGCGCCCAAGACCGGATATATGATCGAGTCGATGGTCTCAGCCGCTGTGCATAACATCAAAGCCGACATCGACAACAGCCAGAAGAAAGACACGGCCACCTGGAATGCGATTTGTCTCGCGGACATGGGCGATACCGGGATGGCGTTTGTCGCTTTGCCGCAAATGGCTCCGCGGAATGTCACCTGGGCGAGAAAAGGCAAATGGGTACACCTGGCTAAAATCGCGCTCGAAAAATACTTCCTGATGAAAATGAAGCGGGGTATCAGCGAGCCGTATTTTGAGAAGGCCATTCTTCGGACAATAGGCATCACGAAACTCGAGAAAGCCGGCTGACTCGGCAAGCCCGGCCGCTGAAGAATCCTTTGCTCCGGCTCCGCCTCATACAAGTAAGAGGAAAGGAGGAACACTATGAAGCTCAATGAACTCTTGCGATTGATTGCCGGGGCCTTCGTCCTTCTCGCTGTCTTCCTGGGTGCTATGGTCCACCCCTACTGGAATTACTTTGCTGCCTTCGTGGCAGTGAACTTGATCCAGTCCGCCTTCACCGGCTGGTGTCCGATGATGGCCTTATTGAGAAAGCTCGGCGTTCAAGAATAGTATGGCGCATCGTTGAGGGTTCGAGCGTGAAACGACTCGCGTCAGTTTTCCTGATCGCAATCGCCGGGTGTGGGCCCGGCGAGGCCCCGTCCACTCCCGCTGTCTCTGCCTCTTCGCAATCGACTATTCAAGCTAAGATGTTTGAGGTCCGCACCGCTCAAGTACCGATCCGGGTCGAGGTGACAGGCCAGGTGGCGGCTATCTATCAAGCGACGCTGTCGAGCAAAATTCAAGGGACCATCGAAAAAGTCTTGGTGCGGGAAGGCGTGAGTGTCGCCAAGGGCCAGGTCCTGGTCGTGTTGGACAATCGGGATCTCCGGGCGGATCTCGCTCGCGCGGACGCGGAGAGCGAGAACGCGAAGGCTCATCTGCGTCGGATGACAGCCCTGTATCAGAAGGACGCCGTCTCCAAACAGGAGTTGGAGAATGCGACCCGTGCGTTCAAAGTGGCCGAGGCGAACCGAAAGGCGGTCCTGGCGCAGTTGAGCTACACCGTCGTCAAAGCTCCGTTTGACGGGGTGATCACCGAGAAAAAAGTGGAAGAAAGTGAATTGGCCTCACCAGGACAGCCGCTTCTCAAAATGGAAGACTCACAGCATCTTCGCCTGGAGGCTACGGTCGCGGAGGGGGATGTGCGCGCTGTGTCGCGTGGCGATCAGATTCCTGTCTTGATTGATGCGATCGGCGGGCAGGCCTTGACCGGAAGCGTGTCACAAATTCTGCCGGCCGGCGATCCACAGACGCACACATTTATGGTGAAGGTAGACTTACCGACAACGACGGGGTTGAAGTCTGGCATGTTCGGCCGTCTACAGCTTGATAAGGGTGTCAGTCAGACAACAGTCATCCCAAAATCTGCCCTGGTCGAACGCGGCGAGTTGACCGGTGTATTTGTCGTGAGTCCTGACAATGTTGCACATCTCCGATGGGTACGGGTCGGCCGCACGTTCGAGCAAACAGTAGAGGTCCTCTCAGGTCTCAGCCTCGGCGAGCAGGTGTTTCTCGATGGATTCAGAGGAGTAGACGGGGCTACCGTGCAGATCCTGGACTCCGTCAAAGCACCGACGAACCCATGAAACCCTCTCCATCCACTGGTTCCTATCGACCCGGGCTGAGTGGCCGAATTGCTGCACTGTTCATTGGCAGCAAGCTCACGCCGTTGATCATGATCAGCACCCTCCTACTTGGGATTTTTGCTGTCCTCATCACTCCCCGTGAAGAAGAACCGCAGATTGTGGTCCCCATGGCGGATGTGTGGCTGCCTTTTCCCGGGGCCTCCGCCAAAGTGGTTGAAGAACAACTCGCCAGGCCATTTGAGCGGAAGTTGTCCGAGATCAAGACCATCGAGTACGTCTATTCGATCTCTCGCCCTGGTGGGGCGCTCGTCATTGTCCGTTTTTATGTCGGCGAGCCGATGGAGCAGAGCCTCGTGGATTTGTATGACAAGCTCATGTCCAATCAAGACCTTCTGCCGCCGGGCGCCGCCCAATTTCTTGTCAAACCACGCGATATCAATGACGTGCCGATTGTAACACTGACGTTGTCGAGTCAGCGGTATGCCGAATTCCAACTCTATCAAATGGCAGAACAGCTCCTGGAAGATGCGAAGAAGGTACCAGGCACTGCGGGTGGGTTCATTGTTGGGGGACGTGCGCGCGAACTGCAGGTTCAAATCGACTCCACGCGGTTAAAGGCCTACGGCCTCACACCGCTTCAAGTTGCCGGCGTGGTTCGAAGTGAAAATCTGGCGCTACCCACGGGCCGCTTCGAGAGCCGGAATCAAAGCTTCCTCGTGGAGACCGGTCGATTTATCCGGTCACGTGAAGATCTAGAGTCATTGGTTGTAGGGATCCACGAGCAGCGTCCGGTGTATCTGCGCCAGGTCGCTACAGTGATCGATGGGCCGAGCGAGACGACCCATTACGTCTGGTTCGGGGAACGAAGTGGAGAGGAGACGCCGGCCGTCACGGTAGCGATTGCCAAACAGGCTGGTACTAACGCAGTGACGGTAGCCAGCGAGGTGATTCGCAAAGCGGAGGAACTAAAGGGAACGATTATTCCCGCTGATGTGCGCGTGTCCGTCACCCGGGACTATGGTGCCACGGCGGATGAGAAGGCGAACGAGCTGCTCTGGCATCTCTTCATTGCCGTCGTGTCTGTGGTGGTCTTCCTTGGTCTGGTGCTCGGTCCTCGTCCTGCTTTTGTTGTGTCACTCGCCATTCCTCTCACGCTCGCGCTGACGCTGTTTACCTCAATGTTGATCGGCTATACCATCAATCGAGTGACGCTCTTCGCGCTCATCTTTTCCATTGGCATCTTGGTTGATGATGCGATCGTTGTGGTCGAGAACACCTATCGGCATCTGACACTGCGGCTCAGGCCCCATTGGGAGGCCTCGATCCATGCCGTCGATGAAGTGGGGAATCCGACCATCCTGGCTACATTTACCGTGATCGCCGCCTTGCTGCCGATGGCGTTTGTATCCGGGCTGATGGGGCCCTATATGCGGCCGATTCCCGTCAATGCGTCCATCGCCATGTTTTTTTCGCTGCTAGTCGCCTTTGTCGTGATTCCCTGGTTCTGCCAAACGTGCTATCGACCTGGAGCGGTCGTCAAGGGAGTCGATCACGACGGTCAAGAAAGCATCTGGACCGATCGATTCTATCAACGGGTTCTCACGCCCCTGCTATCCCACCCAGTAATGGCATACGGGTTTCTGGGAGTCATTGTGCTGCTGCTGATCGGGTCCTTTGTTCTCTTCTACACCAGGAGCGTGGTCGTGAAGATGTTGCCGTTTGACAATAAGAGCGAATTGCAATTGGTTATCGATATGCCAGAAGGGACAACGTTAGAGGAAACCGCCCGTGTGGCTCAAGCCCTCACGGGGTATGTCAGGAACGTCCCGGAAGTGCGGGACTATCAGGCCTACGTCGGTACGGCGTCACCGTTCAATTTTAACGGACTCGTGCGGCACTACTACCTGCGTGATCGACCGCACGAGGCGGACATTCAAATCAACCTCGTCGCCAAGCACGAGCGCAACGCACAAAGTCACGAGATCGCACAACGTATCCGTCCAGAGGTGCAGGCGATTGCCCGCCCCTACGGAGCCAATGTGAAAGTCCTTGAAGTGCCGCCTGGTCCACCCGTGCAGTCTGTCCTGGTTGCAGAGATCTATGGGCCAGACTACCAACGACAGATCGCTCTTGCGCGCGACGTGCGTGCGCTGTTCGAATCCACGTCAGGGGTCGTTGATGTGGACGATTACATCGAGGCCGACCAAGTGAAGTATGTGTTCACGGTTGATCGTACAAAAGCCGCGCTCGCGGGGATTCCTTCCGATGAAATCGTTAAAACTCTGGGCATGGCGCTCGAAGGGAACAAAGTCGGGCTGGTCCATATTCAGCAGGAGAAGAGTCCCGTCCAGGTCGTCCTGCGCCTGCCTCTGGCTGAGCGGACTGGCTTGGAACACTTTGGTGAAATCGCCTTGCGAACTAATGCCGGAGGCATGGTCCAGCTCTCTGAATTGCTGCGGCTCGAGCAGACCGTTCAAGACAAGGCGATCTACCATAAAAACCAGAAACCGGTCGTCTATGTCATCGGCGATGTGGGCGGGCCAGGCGCTGAGAAGGCGGAAAGCCCGGTCTATGGTGTGATGGGCGTCGGGAAAAAACTAGAAGCATATCGTCCGCCAGAAGGGTATGTCATCGAGCAACACTATGCCTCGCAACCGTGGTCGGAGGCCACGCTTTCTTTGAAATGGGACGGAGAATGGCAGATCACCTATGAAACTTTCCGGGACATGGGCATTGCATTTGCTGTCGCGATGCTGCTGATCTATCTGTTGATCGTCGGACAGTTCCAATCCTTTCTCACGCCTATCATTATCATGGCACCCATTCCACTCACATTGATTGGTATCCTGCCGGGGCACTGGTTGACCGGTGCCTACTTCACGGCCACATCAATGATCGGCTTCATAGCGCTGGCCGGCATCATCGTCAGGAACTCAATCTTGCTCGTCGATTTCATCCAACTGCAGGAGCAGGCCGGAGTGCCGCTGGGAGAAGCGGTCATCAAGGCCGGAGCAATCCGCACGCGCCCAATCTTGTTGACCGCAGCTGCTCTGATGGTCGGGGCCTTCGTGATCATTTTGGATCCGATCTTCCAGGGGCTGGCTGTCTCCCTGCTGTTCGGGGTCGGGACTTCTACACTATTGACCCTGATCGTCATTCCCATCCTCTATTACCATGTGATTGGCCCCCAACGTGCACCGGCTGATTTTCCTACCAATACGATCTCCGGTGACGGGGAGCCTCCTCGCCCCACCCAGAAGCCGGTCGGAGCGGTAGCCTTGTAGACCTTCTGCTGTCGCCTTCCGCCACAGTCCGATTTTCACTCACTGTCGGAAGACTCCCCACGTATCGTTTTGACCGCAGGCAGTCTCCCTCGAAGCGCTTAATTTTACTGTGAGTGACGCTCAACCACGTTGATGGGCCAAGAGGCCTTCCCCTTGCAGTTCTCGTGAGCACGACGGGCAGTGGTGTGTTTCCAACCCTCACCTGGACTGGAGGGGTACTCTATGCGAACTCTCTCTTGGGCTGTAGCAGGGATTATTGTGATCCTGATGTTCCCCCTCAAATCCATGGCGGATGAGCATTCCCAGACTCCTCCTGAGCTTCGTCTCAGCCTCCACGATGCCATTGAAGCTGCGATCGATAACAACGTGAACGTGCGTCTCCTGAGAGAACGGATTGCAGCAGCCCAATCGGCCGCCAACACCAGCTTGGGAGCGTTGCTGCCGAACGTGTCGGGATACGTCAACGGGCGCAATCAGACGGTCAATCTGGCAGCGTTTGGGATTCCTCAAGACAAGCTCAGCGGCCTTGGAGTGCCTGGTGGTGTCACGTCACCATTCGACGTGTATGACGCACGCGCCACCCTGGTGCAGAATCTCTTCAGCCTGAGCCTGCTGCAGCGATGGCGTGCCGCCAAAACTGGCACAGACGTCGCCGTGCTCGAGGCAGAGGTGACCAAACGCGATGTGATGGCCACAGTCGGGCTTTTATATATGGAAGCCTTGCGAGCCGATGAAGCGGTCAAAGCTCGCCAGGCAGATCTAAGACTCAGCGAAGAATTACTCAAGCTCGCACGGGATCGGAAAGATGCTGGGGTGGCGACGGGACTCGATGTCACACGAGAAGAAGTGCAACTCGAAAACAATCGCCAACGACTGCTGGTCTCGCAAAATGAACAGGAGAGCGGCCGCCTGAATCTGATCCGGGCGCTCGGGATCGCCTTTGATGTGCGGTTGATCCTTACGGACGAATTGAAGTTCACCGCGATGTTCGCTCAAGGTCCGGAAGATGCGTTGGCCACGGCTCGCCAAAATCGTGCGGAACTGAGGGCGCAAGAGACTCGACAGAAACTGGCCTCCTTGTCATTGAGTTCGGTGACAGACGAGCGAGTCCCTGCGCTGTCTCTTAACGGTGACTATGGGTGGATTGGACTGAAACCGGATGAGGCGCCAGCCACGCGTACGATCGGCATTACCCTGTCGGTTCCGATCTTCGACGGTGGGCAACGGGAGAGCCGGATTTCTGAAAACCGAAGTCGCGTGCGGCAGGAGTCGATTCGGATGAAGGATGTGTCCGACCAGGTCACGTTGGAAGTGCGGAATGCTCTCCTGACACTGGAGTCATCCACGCAGCAGGTCGCTGTGGCGGAGAAGGGAATTGAACTGGCCCTGAAAGAATTGACCTTTGCACGGGATCGGTTCGCAGCAGGGCTCGTGACCAACATCGAAGTGACCAATGCCCAGACGTCGGTGGCTCGGGCACGCGACAACCTGATTGAGGCCCTGTTCCGATTCAATGCCTCGCGCATCAACCTGGCACGTGCCAAGGGAGAGATCGAGAGGCTATTTTGAGTTGAAGCACACGCCCTGACAATTGCAGGACTCCGTGGATCGATGCTCGGCTTCGGCATGTGACTGGTGGGAAGACAGTTTTCACTGACGCCCTTACAGACCAACCGAAACACCCAGAGTAGTCTATTTGCGTCCCGATTTACCGGACATGACCTGCGGTTTGTTAGTTTGCTCCCCTCTCGGACTTCCACGTAAAGTCCAAAACTTACGATAGCCTACTACCAGGCTGCTACCGACACGATTTCAGCTCACTGAGAAGTTGCGATTCCCTTTCTCTCCTCTTTTCCGCGGATTCGCGAGCAATTCGCGTGATGGCATTTCAGTACCAACCTTCAATGGATGTGACTGATTTGGCATTGCTCTCGGGGCTTGCCACTTTCGAGGGCCCATTTGCTCCAACGTAGGATAGTACTCCGCAGCCCTCGCGAGTTACCCTGTGACCTCAGGCTTTGCCAAACTGTGCTCGTCAAAAAAGGAGGTGCGGTATGAAGCTAGTCTCATTAGGCTACATACTGATTCTCTGTACCGGCGTCTCGGGCTGTTCTGAGCATCCGTATGTGGTCTGTCGCGGAGAGGCTTATTGTACCCCTCCCTTAACCCATGACGAAGCGATGCATGCCGCGCAGCTAAAGAAAACCTGGGGCGACGAAGCGTTATACGTTCGCCCGAATGTAGCGGAGAAATAGGGTAATTCGGGGGTATTCCGGTTCGGTCGGGCTGCCTCTTAAAGGCTGACGACCGACCTAGAACACGACTGACGAGGACCTAATGAGGATGAGACAGCTTGGCAAGGTAGGAACCATTCGGCGAGAAATTCTAGGGAAAGCTTGCCGCTTTTGTGGCGGCCGGACCTATCAGCTTATTTTCCACACCTGGGCAACGAGTCTAGCCGGCCTTTCTGCACGGTGCACACACTGCCAGCGCCCAAGAAGGTTAGAGGAGGATTTGGGAAGGATTTTGTGGATCTAAGGATTTTGCGGATCGAGCTGACTGGTTCCACGCACGTTTAGCCAATGGTTGAAGAAGAAGGCACCGGGTGCTCTGGATCGGCTGGGTATTTCGGCTGACATAGCAAGTGGTAGCAACCGCCTTGGCCACAACGAAAACGGCCCTGACTCCAATAGAGCAAGCTAGGGACAGAAGGATTAAACGGCTGGGAGGTAAATGATTAGCATCCTAGTTAAACTATGATGCCTTTGCGAGGACGGAAGGAACCTCAATTGGTCCAGCCCACATGGCGTCCACACTTTGAAGCGCTAACTCCCTCCCAGAAGTCTTAGGATATTGCGAAGCAGGAAGTAGCGCCAACCAACGACAGGTCTTCCGATCAAACACGATTTGTACAATCGTGGGCAGTTTGGGCTCTTTACTGGGGTCTAGCATCCAGTACCACCCAGGTGTGCTTGGGGTCTGCTGTGTCCATACAGTAGCAATCGTAGACATTTGGGTGCCGTGCGGTTGCCGTAAGGCGTCCTCCTGACGATTCTTCCTCATAGTTTCACCCAAGTTCTATGCCGCAATGGTCTTCCCTCTGACTTGAAGGAGTTGAGACCTGCACGGCCAATCATGCCCCTCCTCATTAGCGGAATAGGTTTTCCGCGTCCCCCAGCCCCAGGGGACTCCTCCGGTAACCCAGCGGCAAGGCAGGAGCAGCGATGAGGGCTCAGGGACTGCTGCGCCAGCGGGGACATCGAGAAGTGCTTCGTGGGTTCATAGCTCACCTCGCGGGTGTGATCCAGTAAATCTCAGCATAAGGAATGCCTTCTCGTAATCTTTTGATTTGTTTCATGTGTCATGTTTCCAATTCTCTGTGGATGTCAAATTTTCTGACAGAGGGGAGATCGCCAAAAAAGACAGGCTCTTGGGAACACCACTCCCTAAATCATTGTTATTTCTTTGTTTGGCAACGGCTCAGCCTTGTTACCTGGCATCTCAAGGGTCCTGTAAACTTTTTTGACAGTTGAGTGACGCTTTTACAAAACGTGATGGACAGGTATCGGAAGGCCGTGAAGCAGGTAGCTATTTCCGATCGATCCCGATAATACGCGACTGTTAAAATGGCGAGTGAATCAGAAAGTCGTCTAACTGTATCTATCTGATACGCTGAGGTGATTTCGCCCGCCGGGAAACTAGGGAAATACAAGGAGGAGCTGCTTGGCGATAAATATTATTTCTTGCTCTGACTAACACCGGATTAACACCCTGTGAACAAGGACAGGGGGCACCGGGAGGATAGGCCTGGGAAGCCTCCCTTGCTGCCACGGACCGGTATACATGGGACCCGGCTGTTAGAAGGTGGGAGAAAAGGCGCCCCCACTTAGCTGACGTAGTGTTTAGCGATTGTCCTTGTCTTTCTCTTTATCCTTGTCCCGATCTCGGTCCTTGTCTCGGTGTTCACCCTTTTCTTTTTTCCCATGCTTCTCTTTGTCTCCGTGCCTTCCTCTCTCTCGATGTTCCTCTCTCTCTCCATCCTTATCTCTGTCGTCCTGGCTTTCTCGAACCTTCTCCTTCTCATCGTCCTTGTCTTGGTCTCTATCTTTATCCCTGTCTCGATCTTTATCTTCGTCCCTGTCTCTGTCTCCTTTATCTCTCTCCGCTATCACCACGCCCTTCGTGTCTGGCTTCCCTCCCAACTCCTCTGCAACGACAACGGTGTTGAACTGCATCAAGATCATACTGGCGAATACCGCGGCCATGAACTGCTTCATCCTTTGCCCTCCGGTTAACATGATTGAACAAGACGAGGTTCCTTCTCAGAATGCGCACCCTAGTCAGATTGTGTCCTGGTGTCAATAAAGTATTTTGCAGAGTGGGCGAGGTGGGTCAGTCTCCAACAGCTGAATAGTACGGTTATCGCGGTCACTTCTCCTCGCTATGACGACTCGAAGATACGTACGCATCTAGCAATACCCACTATCCGATGGCCAGGAATCTGATACCAGCGACCAGCTTGAGTGGGCGTGGCGGAATATAGGCTGAGAGCTGTGAGCCAACCGATACAGCTATGAGGCTCGAGAGAATCAGGGCCTCAGCAGAAGCTGCAAATACGCCTATTCGTTATCAAGGAAGCAAGATGTTTGAACTGTTCAGCGGTCACGACGGCGTTCGTGATCCATTTTGGGCGAGAATCCGTGTCGATACGCCTCCCCACATCTAAGGATGAATGTCGCTGTCAGACTAAGCTAGCCGTAGGACTAGACGACTGCTCACGAGTCTTTAATCGGATTCGGATGCGGTAACGAACAAACTCAGATGGGTTCACAGTGGCCACGCCTACGAGGCAAATCAGATAGCCGTTGCGGATGTCTGCTGGCGTCATCGTCGTGTGATCGCATCTTACGAAAAAAGCCTCCTGCGACGATTTTCCAGTCAGCATCCATGAAGCCCACAATCCGAAAAGATATCCCGTCAACTGTTTGACGACTCGCTCCCATAATGCCGGTCCATTGTCCGTCTCATAGGTGACCCATTGAAGCTGGGTGAGGCACCAGCATTCGATCAGTGTTGCCGTGATGCTCGCTATGATACCGACCGAGGACGGACTCTCTGAATCGACTTCCTCTACCGTCACCACTCCATCCATGTGATGGCCTCGCTGCCTGTGAAAAGACTTCGCCTCAAGCCGGTCACCCAGCAACGCTCCTACCGAAAGGACATGGCTCAGCAGGGATCCGCGAGGCCGAGTAACCTCGCGGGATCCCAAGCGTTTGAATCGTCAGTACCTCCTAGCGGTGAAAGCGATTATGAGCTGTGCAAGCCCGCACCGCTCCGCTCACCGTTCCGCATGGTCATCATCGCGACCCTCATCATCGCTGCATGAGCTCGGGCGGGGGTCATTCTCCAACTCCACTTCCAACGCCGTCGAAACACCGCTGGAGAGCGCTCTGCCAGTCACTTCAACGAATTGGCCATTCGCTAAGGTCGCGCTAGTCAGCCCATCAAACTGGGTCAGCACGGAATTGCAGTTGTAGCAGAAGGTGATCCCTGCCACGACGAACGTGCCCTTCGCGGTATCCAGTGAGGCAATGGCACCCCGGACTTCAATCGCCGCATTGCCCAGCGCATCCTCAAGATCCAATTCCACCGCTTGTAACGGACCACCGGTGGTCAATGGAGGAAGTGCCGTCACCTCCACTAACTGACCGACTTTGAGTGAGTCAAAAGACGTCAACGGATCATCAAATCGCGTCACGTTGTCCACGACTTGGACGAAGAGCGCATCGTTGTTGAGGCTGAATGTTTTGGATTTGGACTGGAGGCTGCTGATCGTGCCTCCCACATGGAGCAAGTCCCCCTTCGAGCATCGTTCATCATTATTGATGCGCACGAGCTTCACCGCACTGGCCACTGCGGATTGGTTCCCCGTCCCGTCCGTGCTGACCGGCCCAGCGACTACTTCGACGAACAGGCCGCTGGTCAGATCGCCCTTCAGCGCGCCAGGCTCAAATTTGGCCGAGGCAGTATTGAAGGTAATGGCATGGGCATCGGGCATCGCCGTGGTGCCACCAAAAAGAGTGATCGTGTCTGGCCCGCTGTTCGTGATCGGACCAAGCACCTTAATCTTATCGTTGACCGCCGCGAGCGTCCCCTTGTTGCGTTCAATACGCCGGGCGTGAAACACGTGCGAGGTCGGGTCTGCGGTGGGCTCGCCAATTACGTCCACGATCAGATTATTCGTCGTATCGGTATTGACGAAGGGATTGGCACCTGTCACCGGGGGATCAAACCAGGTGTTCTGGTCAAAGCAGAACGTGAGTCCTGCGACGACAAAGGTGGGACAGGTCCCATCGGTGGGCACAACGGAAACCGGTGCGGCCAAGCCCGACACCTTCCCCCTGGCTTTGACGACGCTCGGGAACCGCGCATTCATGGACGACGGGTGAAATTCCACGCGCCCATCGTTCTTGACGATGATGGTGCCCAGGTCGATGAGAGCTCCCCCGCCTTGCGGCAGATTCAACGTCAAGGTCCCGGTGACCCCGTCCGGGGTTGTGAATCGAATCGTCACGGGGCCGTCGGGAACCCCGATCAACTCAAATCGGCCTCCTCCGACCGGCAAGGCCTTGATGGTGGTCCCGACCACCTCCACGCGTCCTTTACTCATGGCATAGGCCAGCGGCTCCGTGGTGAAGAAGTCCCAGAGTTGGGCAAATACAGACCGTGTGTCGGACATCGGCACCCGGGAGGCCACAGCGGTCATCGGCATGGTCCCCGTCACCACATTACTTCCCGCCGCAGCCATCGAAGGTGAGCTGCCACTGCCGCTCCCTCCGCTCCCACACGCGATTAGGGACAAGAGCATCACGCTACAGACAAGGACGCGACCCATCTGGAATACGGGTCCCCAGTGACTCGCAATAAACGACTTCATGGAACACCTCCTGTGTATTACACAACATCATTAACGGGCGTCGAACCAGGACAAGCGGGTGAAGCATCGTTTGCCCACACTCGTCTCGCATCGCCTGAGCACGTACGCTAGTTACTGTCGATTTCGATCTCGCTCCAGACCACGGAACTTCCATTCCAGCTGCCTTTTGCCTTGACCAATGTGTCCACCTGGACCGTGCTGAAAAAAGCCGCTCGACCGATGACAACATCGTTCGGCGCCTTGAAATTATTGTCTGAGATCCCCGACGTGTTGATGGGAACGGCGAGTACGGCGACGTTGGGATTGGCGACTGATTGGACCGCTCCCTGCAAAATGACTTGTGGGGAGGAAGAGAGTTTCTCAAGCTCAGCAGCAACGACCGTATTTGCACCGATCGGACGTCCTCTGGCCTGAACGTGATTTCCGGGGAAGAGGTCCGCGAGACTGGTAATACCACCTTTGAATACTGTCTGGCTGTTGACTGTCACAGTGAGGCCTGGGAGACTGGTTACGGTCAAATTGGGTGTTGACCCTCCAGACGTCACAGTAGCCGCATCACCTTCTATCTCGGCGTCATCTCTGAACGACACGTTCTTGGCCGTGAGCACGCCGCTGGACAGCACCCCTTCCACCTCGACCTCGACACCGGGCGCTAGGTCGCCCGCGACACCACCTTCAAATATGGTGGTGGAATTCGTGACCACGGGTACCCCGTCGACCGTGAAGCTGGCAGACGAATTGAAGAGGGTAATCGCCCCTTCCACGTCGCTGTCATCGGCGTTCACCACGCCGATCCGCCCCGGTTCGACTTTGGAGGCATTCATGGTCGTTGTTAAGGCATCACACGGACTGCCGTGCACTTCTACTAGCAGATCATTCCAGGCATTCCCGGCCGGACTCGGCATGTCGCTGATGACCGCGCCGGCATAGTTCACCGTCAGCGCTCCGATGGTGAAGGTCTGAGCGCCGGCATTGTGATTTTCGACGAGGCCTTTGACCTGACAGATGACCGGCGGAGTTTTCTTTTCAATCAGCGTAGCCCTGATCACCCCTTTGCCTGTCACAAAGCCGTTCACTTCGACGAGATTGCCTACGCCGAGTCCACTGATATTCGGGGGCACGATGCTGTTGTCAAACACCGTGCTGTTGTCGATCAGGACGGTTTGGCCTACGACGATAAGACGGTCGTTCGTCGACGGTATGGTTTGAATCGCCCCTTCCACGGCATCTTCCTGAGTGACACTGGTCGCCGTCCTGGTGCCGGTAGAGGACAACGAACCATTGATCGTCACGACCATGCCCACCTTGAGATCGTTCTGTGATCCCGGCTGTCCATCGACCACGAACGAGGCGTTCTGAGTCTGGTATTCCTTTCCGTTGAGTTTGACGCTGCCAAATCCAGTAATGGCACCTGAACTCACCGAGGACGTGACTGTTGCGCTGGGTGCGCCGGTCCCTCCCCCGCCGCCGCCGGAACACGCCAAGGCAGTCAGCACACAGAAACCGGCAGCGAGCGTGGCAAATACTGTTGTGGGTTTCATGATCTAGTCCTTTGGTTGGGAGGGCTGAACGTCATCCTCAAAATAGTAGACGCCAATACCCACGCGTTTGCGTCCGGTTCCGCTCACGGCAGGATTCACATCACGATCCCGTTGCGAGAGCCAGCGATCGATCTGTTCCAGAAAGGCTTGGGCTTGATCAGCAGAGCGGCGTTGAAATTCCTGGACGGCTTCCACCGGCACGTTGTCATACATGACTTTGCGCTGGAAGCGAGCCGTAGACTGTCGAGTGAGATTGTGGGCAATCGTCGCGATGAGATCGGCAGTATCCGTTCCCAGGATGTGGAGCTTCTCCGTTTCACCCTGTTCCGGCACGTAGAAGCGGGCTTGCAGGCGGATACGCCCATCCTTCGTCCGGCGCACGGCTCCGACTCGAAGAAGTTCATCCAACAGTGCCCTGACGAGCAAATCGCCGCTGTAGCGCCGAACCAATTCTCCAAACGAAGCCTTCGTGCCCTCTAGCGGCAGGGCAAGGGGAGCCCCGGCCTTGTCATGGAATTCCTTGTCGCGAACCCATCCCGTGATCACGCGAGCGGCACGGTTGTAGTGGTCCTTGGCCTCCTGATCCTCCACATCTGCGCTCCTCTGAATGCGGCGCACTTCCTTACGCGAGAGTCCGGTCAGAATCGACACTCGTGAGGTCGACTGTTTCTTTTTGCCCGGCAACAGAAACTCCTCGCTCGCCACATGAACATACACCTGGCGCGCCACGGCTGAGAGCACATCACATGGGATCCCGTGCCGGAGAAGGATGCGCACCAGCGGGCGCAATAACGTGGCGAGCGCAACGACGATCGGTTTGGCGTGACGGCTAGGCATTTTGGAACTATTTTCCCAATTCTATACTCCCCCTGTCAAGCCTCCTTCTTGAAATGGCTATGGAGGCGTCTCGTTCTGCTGTGTGAGATGGGGGACCAGTATCGTCATCGGACCAGAGGACGAATGCAACCGTGAGGGAAACGGCGAGTAGGAGGGGGAGGGGGGAAGCTAAGAAGCGTTAACTATTTTAGAAATATGGAGCCGGCGACCCGGATTGAACGGGCGACCTGCGGTTTACGAAACCGCTGCTCTACCAACTGAGCTACGCCGGCGCCTGGGTAGGAGCCCCATAACCTACACGGGTTTTTCCGCAGCCTCAAGCGGTATTTCGCCCGCAAAATGGGGTAATTGAGTGTCTGGAAAGAGCGCCTATTTTAGCTTGGCAACAGGCTGCAAACGCACCATCGCCCCCTGCCCGGGACCCGGAACGCAGAGGGGTTCCTGTTCATTCCCAAACTGTTCTCGGGCCATTTTCAGGACTTGCCCTTTAGTGTAGGTGCAGAGTTCTCCCGCGAGAATCGTCCCATCCTTATCGACATCCGCTGCGCCGCTCAGTCCGCGCAGCAGCTGATAGGTAAACAGCCCGTGCTGTCCCAAGTCGAAATAGTGGGTCTCCTGGACGGCGCGATTCCCCACCATCCACATGATCCGCTCTTTGCCACGCTCCTCTTGCGGCCAGATCGGCGCGGCCTGAGCCGATGCATCTTTTCCGGGAGCATGTTCCAGCGAAAGATCGACCATGACGATGGCACGTTGGATCGGCAACTTGATCAGCGCCTCTTGCAATCGCCTGAGCGAATAGAGCCGCCCCCCTGAGGTGGTCGACCCATCGAAAGGGATGACTGAAACAGCCCCCGTGGCCGGTTCGACGAGGCCGCGGCCCGAGACAAAGACATAGACCACCGTCGTGGGATCGACCTGCGCGGGCAGCCATTCTTCGAACGTTTCGACCAGATCGTTCTTGAGCGCCCGGTTGTCGAACAGTCGGCGGATCCGCTCCGTCGGAACACCTCCGATGACGTTCCAGTATTTTGCCATCACGTCGGCATCCTGATGCGCAAACTTCACCCGCTGCATGCCGTTTTCACGGAACTGCCCGATGCCGATCGCAATGCCTACGGCCTTGGGTTGCTTGAGCTTTCCCGTCGCCTTGGGCAATTCGTCGACGTCAACCGGCACCATCGCTGCATCCGGAGCAGTGGCCGGTACCATGGCCACGAGAAACTTTTTCACCGAGGGCAATTGCACGGTCGTCGACTTGGAGCGCAGCGCCAAGGCAAGTTCGGCCATGGTTGCCTCAGCGACAACGCCGACCTTTCCATCCACCGACAGTCGCTTCACGTCGCCGGGCGTGAGATCTCCGACGGACAGCACCCCTGGAATAGTATCGACCAGCGCCGCTGGGCCGCTGACCAGAATCTCCACGCCGGTTGCCATTCCCGGACCTTCGTTCTTGATCTCGATCTCGATCGAGATCAACTCCCCTTGGTGGAGCAATTGATTGCGATTCTCGTCACGAATGATGGCGCGAAACACCAGCGCGGCCGGCTGATCCGGCAAACTTCCCGTTGTGTTCGCACTCGACGGGGAGGTCGCCGTCGGAGCTGCCGCTGCAGCGGACGCACCGGCGATGGGAGAGGCTGGAGCGCCCCCGGTTGCGCGGAGCGCACCGGCTTTCCGGGCCCCGGCCGCTTCAAGAATTTTATTCGACGTCCCCAATTGTGTAGCCATGCCATCGGTCACATTCGCGATCGCATCTTCTGCGATTTTATCGAGCCCTTTGACCTCACAGGACGATTCGGTGACATCGACATCGCCGCGCCCGAGGCTTTGAAGTTTCTTGCTGTAAAGGACCGTCCCGTCGTCGGCCGTATAGGCGAAATCCAATCCGATCGCCAGCGTGGCGGCATAACTCTTGGTGACTTTTCGTGGAATGGCCAGATCCAACTTGATCATGCCGACGGAGACATCTTCGTAGCCATCAATGGGGGGCGCCCCGCCACCATCGGTGACCACCTTTTGAAAGACCCGGCCGGACTTCCGCGTAATCGCTTCCGCGAGCGGCTTGCCAAATGAGAGCGTTTGGGGTTGACCGCAAGCGTCTTGATACGTGATTTCAGCGGCCCCGACAGACGGAGCATTTCGCAGTTGTACCGTGAGCGGCAGGTAATAGCCGCTTCCCAGGCCGTCCCGACTGCTGAAGAGTCCACAACCGGACAGTGCCAAGGAACAGAGGCCGACACACAACAGCACAACCCGGCCTGTGGATTGAATGGGAAGAACTGAATGGAATGTGCGCACAATCATCCTTATACCGAAATCTCTCATGGCTTCACAACCGATGGGGCATTTGCCGGAATTGACAGGGCCTACCCTCTCCGCTACGTTGCCTCTATGGCCGAACCGGTTCCAGGAATCCTCTCCTCCTCACAATTACCCCGCCTCACCTGGTCGAACGTCAGTCGGCTGATCCGGCTCTCGAATCAGACGGGAACGTGGCTGCTGCTGCTGCCGACTCTCTGGGCTCTCGTGTTCGCAGCGCGCGGCATTCCTCCATGGCACTTGATCGTGATCTTTAGCCTCGGGTCATTCCTGATGCGCAGCGCAGGCGTTGTCCTCAACGACTTGGCCGATCGATCGTACGACCGTCATGTGGCGAGAACGCAGCGGCGTCCGCTTGCGTCGGGCGAGCTTACTGCGAGGCATGCGCTCATAGTCTTGGCCATTCTTCTGACGTTGGCCGCCCTGCTGGTGTTCCTGCTCAATGTCCGTACTCTCCTCCTCAGTCCGATCGCTCTGCTCCTCGCTGCGCTCTATCCCTTCGCCAAGCGCATCCTCCACGTTCCGCAAGCCATGTTGGGGATTGCATTCGGCTGGGGCACGATCATGGCCTGGACCGCCTCGCGCGAAACCATCGAGGCCCCGGCCTGGTTCCTCTTTGGCGCCACGATCTGTTGGGCGATCGGCTACGATACGATTTACGCGCTGCAAGACCAGGAGGACGACCGCCGTATCGGCGTCAAATCGTCCGCACTCTTCTTTGGACCCTCTACCTGGCTGGCCGTGGGAGTCGCGCTCGCGGTGATGCTGATGCTGCTGGGAATGGCCGGCTGGATCATCCAGATCAACTGGATCTTCTACGGGGTGCTGACAGCCGCCGGTCTCTATTGTGCGAAGCAGGTGGTGGAACTGAGAAAGCCGGTTCAGCCGGCCCGCGCCTTCCACATGTTTCACGAACATGTGTGGCTGGGCTCGGCGATTCTGGTTGGCTCGATTGCCGGTTTTCTGCTGTGAAATTCCGCAGGCTGGTCAGCCGTATGGCGATCCTCTGGGTGATTCGCCAGCCTGCTCTCAGCTCGCCGGCTTGGACGCGGTCGCCGGTGCCTCATCCGCTTTCGGCGCACGCAGCGTGCCCAGATACATGGTCACGGCCTTGGCATCAGCATCGCTCAACCCCAGCGCCGGCATTCTCGTCTCCGGCTTCATCGCCTGCGGGTTTTTCACCCAACGATAGATCCAGGTGCCGTTGAGACGGAAACCGGCGCGGTCCAAGGCAGGACCGACCTTGCCGCCTTCACCTGCGAGGCTGTGGCAGCCGTTGCAGCCATACTTGTTGGAATAGAGTTTCTTCCCCGTTTCCGCGAGGGCGACGGCTTGCTCCGGCTTCACCGTGAGATCCGGCCGCGCAACACTGACGCCCTTGCCGGGCCTCGTGGCGAAATAGTTCACTGCTGCTTGAGCGGCATCGAGCGCCTTCTTCGCCTCTCCCATGGCCGCCTGTTCCTTGGCATACGCAGACTCGTCGACATCAACGTCTTTTTTAAGCGCAGCACTCTTCTTTTCAGCTTCCTCGTTGGCCTTTTTTTCGGCTGCTTCGTAGGCCTGTTTGGCTTCATCGAACTTGGCTTGCGCGGCCGCGAGCGCATCGGCCAATTCCTTTTTCCGTTCTTCGACCTTGAACTCCAGTTTCATGCCGTGCAGTGTACGGACGTAAGCGACGATCGCCCAAATTTCGTCTTCGGAAAGCGTGTACTTAAAGGTCGGCATGGTCGGCACGGCAAAATCGTCATCACCGATCTTGTCACCGCCGGGGCTGGTATCCTTCATGTCCCGTGAGACCGTATTGAAGATATCCTCGTCCTTGAAGGTGCTCATTTCGGATTTGTTGGAGAGGTCTTTCGGCTTGGGATCCGGCATCGAGGACCAATTGAAGCCTTCGTTCTGCCGGCCGTTTTCGCCGTGACAATGCATGCAGTAGTGGGTATAGAGTTCCTTGCCCTTCTTCTGCTGTTCGCTGGCACAACCTCCGGCGACCAGAGCCCAGACTCCGACGAGACCGGCCACCGCTCCCATCACTTGCAGTCTTGCGGCCTTCATGCTGACTGCCCTTTCTTCAGTTTGCGGATCAACACGAACTGAAACGCCAGCGCCAGTCCCATGGCCAATGCGGCATAGAGATACCCGGAATAGTCCGGAGGCGCTTCCGCACGGAAGTACCACCAAGAGGAAACAGCTTTCTGCGAACCTTTTTCAACGAGGTCTCCCGCCCCGTCCTTTCTGCCATCCCACACGGCAAAGGCGATGTTGCTGAACTCACCCGGTTTCAATTGCGTGTCTTCTTCAGGATGGTCAGTCACAAGATTGCGCGAGAAAACGACCTTCCACGTGCCATTGCTGTAGGCGCCTGTGGCCGTCACATCCTGATGTTCTTGGGCCGTGAGCGTCCCGAAGCCTTTGGCGCTCATGTCAACGCCTTTGCCGTCTTTGTTTCTCCAGAACCAGATGTTCACCGGCCCGCCTTCCACTTGCGCCATCGGCTGGCCATGGGCAAAATGCGCCTTTTTGTCACCGACCATGAACTCCAGTGCCGCAGCATCGGCCGGATCTTCGGTTGGGTCGGCATACTCCAACAATACCGCGACCTGTTTGCCGTCGTTTAACGCGCGCACTTTCAAGTCCTTCACGGTGACTTCTTGAATACGATTCTGCCAGTGGACCTGCGGCGACATGGGGAATTGGGCTTGCGGCGCGCTGGACCAGACGGCCGCGTTGGGATCGTCGACCGGCAGTGGGTCCTTTGTCATGACCGCTCGGACAGCCACGCTTTCCTGGGCGAAGCTGTGCACCGTTCCTGCCAGCAGCAATGCGACAGCGGCTACCGCGATGGTTGATTCTTTCATGTGACGCTGCATCACCCGTGTCATACGAGCCTCGTCAAAACCTAATGGTTATTCCCATGTTCTTGGGGATTGATGGGCGCCATCGTACTCGCCCAAAATGATTTTCCAAATCCATTCGTCCGGCAGTTCGACTTCCCAGCGTGGCATGGCGGACTTCCAAGGCATGCCTTCGATCGGCAGGCCGACGCCGCCCTTCTTGATGCGCCAGAACAGATAGCTTTCCTGCAACATCGCGATCGTCGTCGGATCCGAGAAATTGGCCGGCGGCGGATTAAAACCGCGGGACGCAGGACCTTTGCCGTCAAAGTTGCCGCCATGGCAAGGCGAGCAGAACGCGGCATAGAAGCCCTTCCCTTGCATGATATTGTCAGGAGTTTTGGCGACTGGATTGGATAGGCCGGTGTATTCGCCGGGAGGCGCCGGGTGAATCGTGCGGTTTTCGGCCGGCGGCTGATCGCTCACGGCCGTGCTCCCATACGTCTGCCAACCGACCAGCAAGGGGAAAATAATCAGCACGGCATAGCGCGCAGTCTGCAAGGCGCCGATATTTTCGCCGGTCAAGAAGCGCTGAATCGGTCCCCAGAAAGCATCCTTCGACTCACCGCTCATCGTGTA
>CAMLHQ010000034.1 GCA_946479785.1 uncultured Nitrospira sp. | reverse complement strand
GCTTCTCTTGTCATCGAGGCGGTGTCTGAGAAACTAGAGGTGAAACGAGCGGTGCTCGCAGAGTTTGAATCGGAGGCACGTCCCGATGCGATTTTTGCCACGAATACATCGTCCTACACCTTGGCCGATATAGCGGCGAAGGCTGTCCATCCCGAACGGTGCGTGGGACTCCACTTCTTCAATCCTGTCGCCAAAATGCAGTTGGTTGAAGTGGTGCATGCGCCGTTCACATCCGACAGGGCTCTTGCGCAGGCCAGTAGCCTTGCGAAGCAGTTGGGGAAGTTTCCTCTGGTCGTGCGTGACGGACCCGGATTCCTCGTGAACCGAATTCTGTCGCGCTATCTGGCGGAAGCTGTGATCATGGTGGGGGAGGGCATCCCCATTCGACGCATTGACGCCGTCGCCAAGGACTTTGGCATGGCAGTAGACAGCGGGCATCCTATGGGTCCTTTGGAGCTTCTCGATCTGATCGGACTTCCAGTCGCCATGCACGTGCTGACCTCGCTCGCCGTGCTGGGATCTCGAATCGAGTCACGTGATGCGCTGCTGCGGAACTTCCTTCCGGAGAAGCAGCCACCGCTGACTTTTTGGGCATCAGGAAAAGAGAATGCACAGGCGCTCGACGCGATCGAGAACTATCGTCGTGCATACCCTTCGGACGCTGGTCCCATCTCCGATGACGTCCTTCACCAACGCCTGTTTCTTCCGATGGTCGACGAAGCGGTGCGCTGCCTGCAAGACAATATTGTCGAAAAGGGTTGGCAGGTTGATTTTGCACTGACGTATGGGATTGGCTTCCCTGCGTTTCGCGGAGGCCTGCTCACCTGGGCTCGACAGACCATGACGTCCGGACAGATAACCCAGGAATTAGAGTCACTGGCAGTCAAGTACGGCAAACGGTTCGAGCCCTGTCCGGGTCTCTCGAACGGAGGGTGGTAACGGCGGAACTGTCTTGACCTAATCCGAATGGAGCACGCAATGCCTGGACAACCATGGTTCCAACATTATCCTGAGGGAGTTCCCCACGAGCTCTCTATCGGTCCAGAAACGCTCTTGGACATGTTGTCTCGCAGCGCGCAACGGTTTTCACGCCGACCGGCTCTCTATTTCTTTGGCAAGACTCTCTCTTACCACGAATGTCATTCCCTTGTTGAACGATTCGCTTGCGGCCTCGCGGCGTTGGGAATTCGCAAGGGCGACCGCGTGGCGCTCTGCCTCCCCAATTCTCCACAGGCCGTCATTGCTTACTTCGGTATTTTGAAAGCCGGAGGGATCGTGGTGGCCTGCAACCCGACTTACACGGAACACGAGTTAGGCCACCAGCTTCGCGATGCGGGGGCGCGGGCGATCGTGGTACTCGACATGATGTACCAGAAAATAGAGCATCTCGATCTGGATTTGATCATCGTCACGCGGATCACCGATTTCATGACAACGATCGCGAGGTTTATCTATCAACACCGAAACGGCCACGCGCCGATTGAGATTCCGGGCAAGGAGACAACGCTGTTCTTCCATGATGTTCTGGACCGCGTTCCCCCGGTCGCGCCGGAAGACCTTCCTATTGTGACCCCGGACGATATCGCACTCCTTCAATACACAGGGGGCACCACCGGAGTATCCAAGGGAGCGGAGCTGCGTCACCGCAATTTGACGTCCAACATTCGCCAACTCGTTAGCTGGTTTTCTCCCGCCGAACGCGTAGAGAGCTTTCTCGCAGCACTCCCGCTCTTTCACGTGTTTGGGATGACGGTCACCCAAAACATCTGTCTGGCGGTTGGCGGATGCATGGTGTTGGTCCCTGATCCTCGCAACCTGCCCGTTCTTCTTACGCTTCTTCGAAAGAAGAAGCCCACGGTGGTCACCCTCGTTCCTGCGTTTGTGCGAAAGCTCCTTGAACACTGTGATGCAAAGGACTTTACGGCGACGAGGTTTGTGATTTGCGGCGGGGCCGCGCTCCCCTATGAACTCCTGAAAAAATTCAAAGAACGGACCGGGCACATGATCGTCGAAGGATACGGCCTCTCCGAAGCCTCTCCTGTTACGCACTGCAACATTGCCCGTGGCCTCTCGGTCAAGCGATCCATCGGATTGCCCATTGCAAACACCGAAGCGAAAATCGTCGACGGGACGGGCCAGGAGGTTCCGGTCGGGGAGATCGGCGAGCTGTGGGTGAGAGGTCCGCAAGTGATGCAGGGGTACTGGAACAACCCCCTGGAAACGGCGAACGTGCTAAAGGCCGGGGGGTGGCTTGCGACCGGCGACATTGCGCGCATGGATCAAGACGGCTTCTTTTATATCGTGGATCGGAAGAAGGATATGATTCTGTCCACATCGGGATTTAATGTGTACCCCTCAGAGATCGAGCAAGCGCTCCTGCTTCATCCGCACGTGAGCGAGGCGGCGGTCATCGGTGTACAGCTCGGGGACGGGAGCGAATCGATCAAGGCGTTTGTCGTCATCACGGTTGACTATGTCTCCGCGGATGATCTCCTCGCACATTGCCGATGCTATCTGGCGTCGTACAAAGTGCCCAGGAAGTTTGAGTTCCGGACTGAACTGCCCAAGACCATTCTCGGGAAGACGCTGCACCGGGTACTACGCGCTGAGGAAAGCTCGCAACTCCACCTTCAACGTTCGGAATTGCCGTGCAATGGAGAGCGAGAGCCAATAGGGAGAAAACGTCTTTGAACGCAAGGCAGGTCACCAACATGTCGAGCGAGCGCCAAGGCGGCGGAGAGTCCAGGCGATTCAATCCCTATGAGATTAACAAGCACCGGGTCTTCATGGTCTACGGAGACGATGAAGTCACTCTTCCGCCCGTCTCTGGTCATGACGCAGGGCCGGATTCCGGAATAGGCCCAGCGAAGATCGCGTTCATCCAGGGTCGGAAGGAATTTCTGCAAGCTCTCGATAAACATCCCCGGTGGCGTCTTTCGCGACGTATAGTCCGTTTTGTCTCGGACCACCACCTCATTCGGTCCCACGAACACCTGTCCGTTTGGTCGAGGACTGAAATGAATGCCCTTACCTGTCGCGCGGGGAGGCAAGGCGGGATACACCAGGCGCCCAATGAGGCTTCTTTTCTCCGGGGAGATAAGTTCGTAGTACTCACCACGTAGCGGGTAGATGGTATACTTTTTATTGTGTAAGGCAAGGGAAGCGATATCGTCGGCGTAGAGGCCGGCGGCATTAATCAGGCAGGCAGTGCGGATCTTCTTACGGTCGGTGGTGACGATGTACGAAGCGGCATCTTCATCAATACCAATGACTCGGTTATTAAACGCAAACTCAACGCCGGTCGCTTCGGAGTCGGCCCTGAGTGATTGCACGAGGGCCAGGGCGTCTATGACGCACACGCTCGGAATGACAATGCCCCCGCAGGCGTGGAGATTCGGTTCCCATGCTCGCAACCCCCTTGGCGTGACGACTGACACCTGGATGTTCGCCTTCCAGGCGTTGACCCACAGCCGCCGCAGCGTGGAGACTTCGCGCCACAGGCCTCGACGAACATCCTCCCATGAAATGGCGATGACCATTCCGGTTCTGAGCAAAGGGATGTCATGCTGTAACGCATACGAGATCGCCAATGCGCTCCCCTCTCGGGCCAGCTGTCCTTTCAGCGAACGGGGGTGTTCGTGGATTCCGCTGTGGAGGACTCCACTGTTGCGGCTGCTAGTCTCTTCTCCTGCTCTCTCACGTTGTTCGAGGACAGCAATGCGTAGCGAACCGTCCTGGTACCGATGTCCCAACTCTCTGGCGATGGCACACCCTACGACCCCGGCGCCCACAATACAGACATCATACGTGTCCATCCGGTCGGATCCTTTCGGTCCAAAAACAGGCCGAGTGAACTATCGCTGCAGGTTCATCGAGTACAGCAAGCTGGAGCATTCGCATGCCGGATCGCACGAATAAGTACGGGAAGATCGTGTTTGTGTTCTGTGGCGGCGGATGTAAAGCCATCATCCAAGCGGTGGCGGCTGCAGAATTGGTCAATGCCGGCCTGATTCCATCCCACATCATCAGTTCCTCCGCAGGAAGCTGTAACGCCCTCGGGTTTGTCGAGAATCCAGGTCCCGTGGGAGCCGCCAAAACCATCCGCATCTGGGAAGACTATATCACTTCTCCCGAGGCGATCTATGAAGTCCATCCGTTCTTTCGGGAGAAACTGACACGTCTCTTGGGCGTCGTTCCGCAGGCGACTCAGGACTGTGGGCCCTCTGGATCGGTTCTCCATGATCTCAGGAGGGCAATCAAATTTCTGCCGCTGGTTCTGTCCCTTTGTATGCGAATGCCGCTTCGCGTCGCGGGCCGCACCGTGAGTTTCATCTTTCGCCTCATGGACACATTTGAATCCCAACACAAATCTTTCCGGCGGCTCGTACAGGCGCCTGAAATACAGGAAGCGATCGACGAGGTGGATAAGTATTTTGAATTTAAAAGCATGAAGGCCTTCCTTGATCCGTTCCCGCTCTTGGCCAGGCTCGGCGAGCAAATTGATCTGCAGAAGGTGCTCACAAGCTCCATCGTGTGGCACATTATCACTGAACGGTATGAAGACGGAGCGACCGTCGTGTTTTCCAATAAGGATCGCGATATCGCGATGGATGGAAGCGGGGACACGCGAAGCCTGAAATCCAAATACGATCTCTTCTATAAGCGCATTCGTGCATCCATGGCACTGTACCCCTTGTTTGAGATGGTTGAAATGGACGGCTATCGATACTTGGATGCCGATCTCGCCAATCCTCTTCCAGTCGAGGAAACCTTCAACTGTGGGTGCGATACGGTGTTCGTCCTCCTCAATGTTCCGAGCAAAAGCGTTCGAGTCGACCCGCACCCTTTACGGGACCTTCTGGAGCTCAATGATCTCTCACGATTGAATGAGCGGTACATCCACCACCGCCTCAAGGAAGCACAGATGAAAGCCAAAGAGTTCGGGGTCAATCTCTTTGTTATCCGCCCAGAGGAGATTCCCGCCGGCCTCGGATTGCTGGAAATTGATGGCAAGGTGATCGAATTTGTGAAGAACAATGTGCAAAAACGTATGAAAGAATATCTCGCCAATTTGGAGGCGCACAATCTCCGATTTGCGCCCCCTATCATTGACACCTAACTCGTCTTGTGTACCTCTCCTTCCCGGAGATCCCATGCGTCGCGTCGTAATAATCGGCCATCGTGGAGCGGCAGGACATGCCCCGGAAAACACTTTGGCCGCGATTCGGAAAGGAATCGATCTTGGAGTTGACTTCGTGGAGATTGACGTGCGTCGCACGGCGGACGGCGTCCTCGTGGCCCTTCATGATGAGACGGTCAATCGAACGACCAATGGAACAGGACGGGTTGATCGGATGTCACTCCTCGATGTAAAGAGGTTCAACGCGGGGAATGGTGAACAGATTCCTACAGTCGGAGAAGTTCTCGAGGCGGCTCGGGGTCGAGTAGGGCTCATGCTAGAACTAAAAGTCGTCGGAGTGGCTCAGACGACAACGGCAGCAGTACAGGAAGCCGGATTCAAAGAGCCTGTCATCTACGCCTCCTTCCTGCATAACGAGCTGAGTGAGGTTCGATCCATCGACCCGGAGGCCACTCTCATGGTGCTGTTCGGCAGGCTGCCCCGTGCCCCGATTGCCCGCGCAATAGAATATAGACCCTCACACGTCGGTCTTCGGCACGACACGGCCACCCGTCGACTCGTCGATGCATTTCACGAAGAGGACCTGCTTGTATTTGTCTATACTGTCGACAGCCCAGGTGACATCCAGCACGCACTCTCGGTTGGTGTTGATGGGGTGATATCGAACTGGCCTGAACGCATCGGAAGGCAGTAAGTCGACGGCCATAGCGGCGTTCTTCTACCTCACCATAGATAATTCCGTCGGAAGATTAGCAGCGGTGCGAAACTGAAGTGCTGATGCATTCCAGGCCGGAGGAGAATGGCTCTCATCCGGCCTGAGAAGTTGCGTTGAGCTGTGAAGGCGAATTACTTGGCGAATCGGACGATGATCGCGCCCATGAGATCGCCTTTCTTGAAATCCTTCCTCGGGCTGGTCGGATGGGCGTTGTGACAGGATACGCAGGAGTCGGCGATGGCCAGGTCTGCCGCGATGCCTTTGAATTGATTGCCGTCTTCAAACGTGAGAATCCCGGTTGCGGGATTCGCGGCGAGTTTCTTGAGCGCCTCTTCTTCCGCTTTCGTTTTGGGCAGGTTGTCTTTGTAGATGGGGGTCAAACCAATCAGTCCAAGTTCGAAGTCTTTTAGCTCGCTTCCTGCTGCTTTGAGGAACTGTGCCGGAAGCATGATAGCGTGATCATCTTTGGTCCAGTTTTCGTTGGGCTTTATGTTCGATTTGGCGGCTTGCGACACCACTTGTTTCGCATAGACGGTGCGGAAGGCCGTGGCCGTTGCAAGGATGTATTTCGCCGCGGCCTCGCGTGAGAATTCTGCCGCATAGGTCAAAGGAATGGCGATGGCCATCACGATCATCACCGCGAGCGCGCTTGTCTTAAATCCGATCCTGTCCCTCATACCCCACCTCCCAGGTTGAGATTATCGATCAGAACGGTGTTGTGGGGCAGTACGGTGCGCCCCATCGACGGAGTTGTCAAGGAGCTTGTGGTGCGCGTGGAGCGTATTCGCGGAGGGAACCGGAGCGAACGGATTAGATGAGATCTGGCCGTGGTGATACGGGAGCGGCTTGGGGACGATCGGGAATTCCACCTCTCACACACCAGAGGGGATGCGGCTGACTTTTCTGACGAGGTGCCACGTCCGCGTGAAGCAGATCGACGGTATAGGCTTGGGTCGGTTCCAGCGAGGATGCATCACTGGTCCAGTAGGCTCCGGCCTTGATCCCGTGGAAAGGATGCCCTGCCGGTAAGGCAGGAAGGGATGACGTCTGTTGTAATGAGGGTTCGACGAGGGTCATGAGTTCGATAAAGGTAGGAAGACGCCAGTCGGCTTGCCCTCCAACGGTTTTCAGCCCACAACGAGTCTGAGCTGTTGACCAGGTCACTTCACTTGAGTTGGGAGATCGCTCCCAGACCAACTGGGTGGTTCGATCGAGGACGGCCTCTTCCTGAAAAGTGTTCAGAATTGCGAATCGACCGGTTTGCGAGACGCCTGAGGGAGATTCGGCTGCGCTCATGCCCCCGAATAGGGCACCTGCCGCAACGGCGAGCAGAGTGGTGATCTTATATGCGTCCATCTGTCGATATCGGTGTAGGGACTAAGAGGGTGTGGAGTCAGCAAGACTTGGACCGTCGCGCAGAAATGGGACTGGAGGGATTCACGAGAGGGGAAGCAGAGAGGCGGAGAACTGTAAACTCAGACAGGGCTGCCGTTCTTCCTGTATCGCTGGCCAGTAGGTACCCACGAAAACTAACCATGCACCCGCGGTAGGCCAAGGGCGGCACGCGTGATTCGTTCGATCCTGCACGGCGCGAAGCCAATTTTTGGCTGCGGCCATGAACGCATGCAACATTTGATTATGGGTGAAGTCTGAGGTGCAGATGATTTCGAGGTGCCGGCAGAGGTGGCACGAACTGTTTTGCAGTATCTGCTCGGAACGATGAAGCCCGCTGCCGTCGAGGCAGCGGGCTTCGTGTCCTCATTTCGCACGGTGTAGGTCTATGACAGCGCCCGCTTCATTCAATTCCACTGTCACTTTTGTCCCTTCGTCGATTCCCTTGGTTTTGATCTCCTGTTTCGCCAAGGGGAACACCTTTTCACCGTCCGCCGTTTTGAGTTTGACATGCTGCTCCATTTGCCCCATGTGGACGAGCTTGCCTGTCACGAAGGTGTGCTTCCCTTGTTCGCCTTTATGATGCAGGTCAATGACGGTGTTGTTTTCATCCAGGATCACTGTGACTTCATCGCCTGCTTTGAACGGCTCATGCTCATGGCGACGAGAGGCATTCTCATTCACCTGGTAGGTGGCGCCGTCGGACGTCTTGACCGCGAGAGCGTTGTCCTTCTTGATCACGACTCCGGTCATTGATTTATGACCTTCGTGCTGCCCTTCTGTTGCAGCCTCCACGACACATGGCATTGTGATGAGCACCGCCATTAGTAGCGGGAAACATATGAGGCTCAAGTGAATTCTCATAGCTCTTCCTTTCGTTGGCAAAGTGAGTAAAACGTATCTTTTCTTCTGCTCGTCATTTGGCGCGAATCACGGCCAATCCTTGCGTTCCCATTGATACGTACAAGGCACGAGGAGTGACTGTCGTATCAATGACGGCGCGCTGGACATTGGACACGCCAGGCCACACTTGTACCGTAAGGCTAGTGGGATTGAACCGGAGAAGACGGCCGATGTTGTCGACAATCCAGAGCGTGCCATCGGGATCCGCTGCGATATCGATGAGTCCGGCAACAGGCAGTCCCGGTACACTGGTGTAGTGTTGGATAAGAGAAAAATCGCCGTGATTGTAGCTCGATAATCCGGTGCTGGGGCTGACCCACCACGCCGTCCCATCCGGAGTGATTGCCGCACCGAGGTTATCTTCACGATAATTCGCTGGAACGTCGAGATCGTGTTCACCATTATTGTAAGGTTCGGCTGGCCCATATGTTGTGAACGCCCAGACGAAGCTTCCCATGACCCAAGCTTTGGGATCGACATTCCAGGCTTGCCTGCCGACGCCGTATCCCCCGGCTGTAAGCAAATCTCCATTCGGATAGATTGCGAGGCCATATTGATTGCCCTGTTTCGTGACAATACTGCCGTCCGGATAATGCCAATTCGTTTCCACGTGGATATGATCGCCCCAGGTGTCGTTAAACACGTGAGTCACGCCATGGTCGAACCCGATGAATAGATGCCCTGCGGCGGTCCCGCTGTGCCCGAAGACCATGCGCCGCGCGGACCGTTCCTCCCAACAATTGGTCGTGACATCACAGAGAAACTCATACCGACGAACCTGAATCGTTCCATCTGTATTCAGCGTCACCTTGTCGGCTTGGCCCAAGTGCCACCGGGGGTCGCTAAAATCCGCGTTGGGCTCGCAACATGGCGGAGGCGCCGGTGGCGGGATTTCTTGTTCATATCCTCGGTATCCGACGAAGACTTCGTTGCCGTGTCCACCGGACAGGGCAGTGATGTTGGTCACTGTGGTTCCAGTTGTATCCGTAAAGGACTGCACATGGAGACCGTCAGCGGCAGTAAAACGCGCGAAGGTGGTTTGCCCGGGCCGCAACACATAGAGTGTATCTGGCGTGGCCACCCAAATATTTTGTGCGTCGTCTGGACCGGCATCAATGATGGTGCCGATTAAGCTCTGTGCGGCACTGTAGGTCGTGATGTCCGTCACTGGCCATGGACCGGCAGCCCCGCCTGTCGGCGGTGGCGGTGGTGGCGGTTGAGGCTGTGGCGGCGGCGGCGGTGGTGGCTGCGGTGGCGGTTGAGGCTGTGGCGGCGGCTGCGGTTGAGGTGGCGGAGGAGAGACAGACTGCGGCGGTGAGGATGAGGGAGATGTCGCTGCTGATGGAGGTGAGCTATCTGAACCGGAGCAAGCGGTGAGCAGGCAGAGAAAAGTCCAGAGCACTGCCCGTATCCACATATGAACTCCTAAGAGAATGTCTAACTAGGTTGCCTACTAGGCCTTTCCTTTTCTTACCGCGGTTATTACAACCTCCTTACTAGGAAGAGCCCTGGCTTAAATGGAGCGGGGCCCTTGAAGATGTCTTTCATTGGGCTTTCCTCTACCAGTTTTCCCCTTGCCCAATCCGTGTTCGTATGAGCAACAAGCGGATGAGTGTTTTCTCTGTATGGCCAGGGTTCATGGCGGCTGAGCCATGCTTCGAATTGACCGTATGTACTTAAGGTTGTCGAGCATGCCAAGAATGGCCGCAAACGGTCGCATCTTATTCTTCTGCCGGCGCAAGTCATCAGAGCGGCCGCCGATTAGCTCGACAACTTTGATCGGCCTCATTCCAGTCAATTAATAAGCGAACAAGCGAATTTTCAAAAAAACCTAGCCGAGACCGATGCCTTGCTGCAGCTCATGAAGGATCGCAAGTGGTTTGTTATGACCTTCGTAGACGGAGATCAGTTCAAAGCGATTTCAGTGGATCCTTCGCTTGTGCCAAATCGGCTAGACGGTCCTACGGGGAGCTAACGACTGCACTGAAACGCTCTCGCATGCTTGGCTCTTGACGCTCTGTGTGATCCAGGCGTACGCTGAACCAACCGTTCGTAGCCGCCTCGCACAGGGGTAGCATCATGGTCCTCCGTGGTATTCAGTTCCAACGGTATGGACCTGCCGGGTGTGCGCTTCTCACCAGACGGGCTCTTTCCTATCGCACTGTTCTTGGCTTTCACGTCAACGCCCACGCAAGCTGTAAGTCTTTAGTATCGCCGCTCATTTCATATCGCATCACGCCAGTCGCCCAAGGCACCGTGCGGCACGGCTGCCGTGCGTCACATTGGTCGATTCGGAAAGGAGGTTCATATGTCTCAGCGCTATAACAGCATAGACATCTTTGTGGGTGTCGGTCTGTGTGCCATTATCTTCGGCGCACTGCTGTTCTTTGTCGCGACCAGCGGCACGTTTCTCGTGGGCGGTCCACTGTCGGCAATCGAAAGAGGTGCTCTCCCATCCACATCGGCGGCCTGGCTCCAGCCCGCCCTGGGACAAGCCATCGTCGAACGGTCTCTACTTCAACAGCAGACGGATCAGATCACGGCATTGGCCACGTCTGAATGGAACCACGCCATTCAGGCCTATCGTAGCCTTCAAACCATCCCTGGCGGTCCGTTTGGATTTGTGATGCATCGCGCGGCGGCAATTCCGGATGAACATGGAGCGCGCGTGCAGGCGGTGATGGGTCGGTCTATTGTGAATTTCACTCGGCGCGGTATTCGAAGCGGAGTTCTATCGGCGGATCTCTATCTCTCGGACTACAACCGCAACATGATTGACGCGACGGGAGCGATGGGAGAGCGGATGCGGCATGATTTCGCTGCGACATGGCAGCCGACACTCGGTCGATGGATTGTCGATGTGAGTCGTGAACATATGCGTCAAGTGGCCGGCGTGCAGGAACAATTGGGATCGGCGATCGTGCACATGACATTGGCAAGGACGGTGTTGGAAGGGGCCTGGTCCGCAAACCAATATCAATTGGGCAGTCTATTGGCTGCGGTCGATCGCACGGGGATCATGACAGATCGCACGGTGGTGGCATCCAGCGATGTGACGCGTCCTGAGGTATCTGTCGTGTCCTCAGGCATGCCTGGTATTCCTGACGTTCCGATGGGCTATCTGATTACAGCTGCATTCGCACTCTGCAGCGTGTTTTTCGGGGGACTCATGTTGTCTGCAGCGACCCGAGAAGCCAAGGCGCTGGCGGAAGCGAAACGCAACGCAAGTAGATGGGTGTATCGCATGGCAGCATAAGACCTCTAGGGAGTAAAGGGTCATCAACGCCCTGTTGGTCTCCGGATCATCAGGGCGTTTCCTGCCGACCAGCATTGCCGGCATCGTGTCTTGTAATAATTAATTCATTCGGAATCAATGGCTTATCGGTATTGCTCCTTAGTCTCTCTTGACTCTATCACTGCGCCCCTGTAGGCTGCAGCCAACGTATTGAGCTACGCCGACTATCCCATCTCTCGCGCATCCCTCCCTGTCATGTGCCTGCGCGTCTGATTCCCCGGTCTCCGCCGACTCTACGCCAGAGTTTACGTTTCCGACCGCGAGGTCTCTGCCACCCTCTTTATGCGAAGGAGTTTCCGATGAATCAGGAACAGTTCGGACAGTTCTGGACGCAACTTAAAGCGCCGCTCAAAAACAAATGGGAAAAGATTACGGAAGAAGACCTGATTGAGATCCAAGGCGACTTGGCCAAGTTCGGCGGTGTGTTGCAGAAACGATACGGCGAGGTGAAGAAGGAAGAAGTCAGCACCTGGGCCAATCGCCGCTATTCGCATTGGACCGGCAACTATGTCGGGTACAAAGACCCTGAGCCGAAGTCTTAACCACAGCTGTCCAAGCTGAGTAGTAGGGTTGTCCAGGTTGGGTCACAAAAAGGGAGAAAACGATGCGAAAGATCGTCATCAATAAGAGCTATGAGCAGTTCTTCGTGAGTCATAAGGCGTTCATTCGATTGCGTGAGCTTGGGCAGCAAGAAGCCCTTCGGGAGACCGACTTGGGCGCCTATTGGCCGGATGCGGCAACGCCACAGGAGCCGAGTTTGAATCGGTTCGGAGCGCTCATTCCGCGCGATGACGTCAAACTCATCCGCGTCGTGGAAGAATTGCGCGCCGAGGCCAATGGGCACTGTGCGGAGTTGAAGATTGTTTCCATCCCTGACGACATCAAATGGCAAATCAAAAAGACCGACGGGGTGGAGCATGTGTGCGAAGCGCATCGCATCTGGGAGTAATCGTGAGATCGTTATGAACGACAAAGTGCGGAAACAGTCCGGTTCTTCTGGCGCCAAGGCCCGTTCAGCGGAACTGACGTGCAGCGAAGGACAGATAGAAGACCTCCTCTCAGCGGGGGAGTCGACTGAAATCGGCGAAGAACAAAGCCAGGGATCCAAGGGACAAGGCACAGAGAAGCCCCCTCACGTCCATCTTCGCAAGCAGGCGCGGAAGTAGGGGTGCCTGCACACGCCGATTTCAGACAATCGCCACTCCCATTGCGTTGACAGCATGAATTTCCAGCCGGTACCCTGAGTCCTCCATCGTTCCACTTCACATCGAAGGCATGCAGTGACCTCTCGTTGGGCGCTTCCTCAACACGATTATTGGTCGACTCCTTTTGCCGAGTCTTTGCTTAGACATCTCCGTCTATTTCCAGGCGCAACCGTGCTCGATGTGGCCTCGGGGCATGGCATCCCGGCGTTCTACCTGGCCGAGCAGGTGGGGCCGACCGGTCGGGTGCTGGGCATCGATTCCAGTGCGGGACAGGTAGATAGCGCGCGGGCGATTCAGGGGCAAGAGCTTCCGTGGTTGCGATTCGAGTGTGTGGACATGCGCCGGTTGCCGCCAAGCCTTCAGACCTTCGATCTCATTACCGGAAATTTGTCAGTCATGTTTTTTCGCCCCCATCGAGTCGAAACAGTGCGTGGCTTGATCGAGCATCTGAAACCGGGCGGGCAAATTGTGCTGACGTTTCCGTCGCTGGGTACGTTCGACTCGCTTTGGGGTCGGATCGATCAGGAGATGGCCGTCCGCGGCCTGTTGACGGAACGACGCAAGTTGGAGCTGTATGTCGCAGAGCGGCCATCCGCGAAAGAGGGCTGGGCTTGGCTAAACACCTTAGGACTTGAACGCATTGTTGTCGAGGAGTACCCATTGGAAGTCGCACCCGGGTCCGGGCAGGCATTTCTCCAGCATCCGCTGTTGCGGGGCGGATTTCTCGACGATGTGTTTGAGTGCTTTGACGATCAACAGTTGGCGGACGACGTGCTGACGCGGGTGTCCGATGATATCGACAGCTTTGCGCCACTCATGGCGCAACGATGTGTATTGTCGGGGTGGAAGAAGAAAGAGGTGGAATCAGCTTAGTGTGCGTCGCCGATTCAGAAACAGGCGGGGTCAATCGGATAGTGATTGAGACCGTTGAGCTGTCTCAAAAATTGTAACCGAGCTCCACGATATACAGGTCCACGCCGAGACTGTTGGGGCCGTATGCGCCGGCATCGGAGAAGTGTTGAACACGGAAGCCGGCATAGGTGTGTACAAATGGATTCACGCGCACTCCCATGGTCGCGACGATTTGGACTGGCCCCCCGAAGTTTTGCATGCCGAATTTGTAGTTGCTGAAGAATCCTGCTCCCGCTCCGGCGTCGAAGGTCACAAGCCCCTCCCAGCCGTTCAGCGCAAGGTCCGGCACGACCGTCATGATCAACCCGCTGTCACCTGCCGCTTGCAGGAGGCCCGCGCTTGTGATCAGTCTCGTTTCCAAATTCCACGAGGTTGTTCCGAGTGGCCATGACCAAGGGAGCCTGAGGATGGCCGCGACATCGGTCATGTGGAAAAAGTATTTTTGTTGTTTCCCCAATAAGGGAGTCTTCTCACTGAAACCGATGCGGGGGCCGATGCTGATGAGGATCCGATCTTCCGCAAAACTTGGGGAGTAAATCAGGGCGGCAAGAGCCAGGCTACCGAATAAGCTGATAAGCAAAGAGCGTTGGGTATGACTAATGCGCTGCGCCCGGCCATGACCCTCATCTTGCCATGTTTCGACGAACCCTCCTTTTCGAATCGCATGGTGAGAAGCCAATAGGAAAGAATAGGCGGAATCGTTCGTGTTCGCGGGAAAATCTCGGCAGCGAGCTGCGGGTTTCTACGCGTGGGGGGAGGATACGATGCGGAGTGAGGAGGCCAGTCCCATCTTCGAGAGCACAAAGATGAGCCATTTCGACGGATCGAAGTTATACCAACGGGGGCCGTTGCGGTAGTCGCTTTGATAGGTGTGGTGATAGTTGTGGTAGCCTTCCCCGAATGTCACGAGCGAGACCAGCCAGCTGTCTCGGCTGGAATCTGCCTGGCCATAAGGCTGTCTTCCCCAGAGGTGGCAGATAGAATTGATGCAAAATGTCGAGTTGAGTACGGCAAACGTGCGGCCCACACCGGCGAGCAGAAAGCATCCGAGGCCGCCCATCCAGCCGTTGTAAAGAAATCCCACGACAAACGTGAGTCCGAGACCTGAGAGTACGATGGGCAGGTAGTAGCGGTGCTGCCACATCACGACAGGATCTTGCCGCAATCGCGACGCATACTTCTCATCGGCGTGGCCATCTGTAAAGAACAACCATCCGCAGTGGCTATACCAAAAGCCCCGCTGGGCATTGTAGGGATCGGTTTCTTGGTCGGTGTGCGCATGATGACGGATGTGATCTGCCGCCCACTTGAATGCGGAGTTTTCAAGTGCCCATCCTCCCACGACTAAGAACCCGGCTTTGACCCAATTAGGGCAGTCGAAACTGCGGTGTGCCATCAGGCGATGGTATCCCACGGTAATGCCTAAGCCGGTCATCACATAAAGAATGCCGAACATGGTCCAGTCCAACCAACTATACCCGTAAGAGAATCCGAAGAAGGGGACGCCGATCAACGCGCCAATCGAGATGAGGCTGAACAAGATGGTGGTGGCATAGTTGGGATAGGCTCGCCTCAGGTCAGGTGATGGAACATTCGCGTTGAGCATTGTGCTGGGTCTCTCAGGCTAAATGAAGGAAGGGAGGGGCGCCTCACCAGAGGCGCCCCCGGAATCGAGAAAACTAGAAGCGGCTCCGGTTGCCGAAATCGTTGCCACCACGTCCGCCGCTGCCGAACCGACCGCCGCCACCACCGGAACGGGGTTCCTGTGGCTTGGCTTCGTTCACAGTGAGGGATCGGCCGTCCATTTGCGATCCGTTCAAGGCTGTAATGGCTGCCTTGGCTTCTTCCGGTGTAGACATTTCAACGAAGCCGAAGCCTCGGGATTGTCCTGTAAACTTGTCTGCAATCACGCGCGCGGATTCAACCGTGCCGTGTGCGGCAAACAAGGTGGTGAGCTGCGCTTCGGTTGCCGCAAACGGCAACCCGCCGACATATAGTTTTGAACCCATGGGGGTTCCTCCTTCTAAAATTGATATTGTCTGAAACGCGAGAACAACTTCACGAGGGGAAGGAGAGGGCCAAAGACGCGATCAGTGAGGCGGCTTAGGTCAGGCTTCCGATCAGATTCTCGGCAACAACAACATCGGTGATGGGCCGTACAATAGACTGTTTCACGCGAGGCCCGCCGCCGTGAAACAGCGACATAGTAACAGAACGGATCGAAAATAGATACCCACGGCCGGTTTGAAGGAAATAACTCAACTTTGACCAGAGGTTGGCCCGCGCCAGATCAGGTATGGTGGTTTCTTCATCATCTCAGCCGCACGGGGGTAATGCCGAACGGCATAGTTGTAAGCATGCTCCTGGGCGCTGAGACAGGTGGACGCTTCGAGGTGATTGGAGATCATCTGGAAGGCCCCGCCGTCATCTGCCGCAATGATTGCGGTATAAAGGGCGCAGGAGAAGTCTCCGGTTCTTGAACATTGGGTACTGATGACGAGATGCGAGCCGTCAGGAAATGTAAAGAGCGGATCCAGGTTGGTGCGGCTCATAATGGCTCCTCGTCAAAAGGGTTAGGTTGGTTAGGAACAGCTTGATGGATAGGGAGTGACATAGAGCCGTAAGCAATTGCCGTCGTATTCCGTTCCTTCCAACGCGACAACGGCTTCGAGGGCCTGCTCGCCGGATCCCATCTCGACAAATCCGTAGCCAGCTGATTTTCCACTGTGCTTATGCCGGACGACATGAGCCCGCGCCACCAGTCCGTATGTGCCGAAGAGGTCGCGGAGCTGGCAGTCCGAGACGCTGGCGGAGAGGCCACCGACATACAAGACGCGTTTTCCCATGGCGGCGCTCTCTACTTTCCTTAATACGTTACGTTTGGTCGCGTGGCTCGAAAAAGGCATGGACCAGAACAGCACACACTCCCCCGGCGTACAGCATTGTGGCTGCGGCAAGAGGATGCTGGACAAGCCATTGAACGAGCTGATGAAGTGTGACCATGAACAGCAAGACCTTCCGTTCAATTGTCTCGATGGGCGTACTCCAGCTTAGCTTGCTGGCAAGTCCTGAGAGACACGCCCGGAGCGAGTCTTCGACTGCCCCGGGCGCGATTGATGTGATCGAGTCGTTTCCGCTCGGTGTTGTCGGTGGAGTGGGAGCCTTGTCCGCAGCTTGTATGGGCGAAGTGAACAGGACTGCAAAGAGGATCATGCTTCCGGCGAGAAGCATTTGGCGGATGGCCATGCATTATGGGGTCCTTCCTATGGTGAGGGCGGATAGAGGTGGCACTCGTCGTTGCCCATTCCGATCGAATGATCATGTTCTGCGAGACTTGCGGCACAGGCTCTTTTTGAACTGCACGTTCCGAGGAGACTATGGAATCGATCGCGCGAACACGGGAATATGAGGAGGGAGGCGCGAGGGATAGGATAGTGACCGTGCTTTGTAACAAGTCTAGCCTAGCATATTTGGACAACAATAGCGAACGCGCCGAAGCGAATGCGTCGATGGTGTGTCAGTCAAAGATATAAAAGATATAGAGGAAGAGGTTGACGGCAGGGGTGGCATACTGTAATGTGTGCCTACATGTCCCCCTGTAGTAGTCCGGCCCGGGGATATGCCTAATACAACGGACTTCGCGATCGCATCGCGACCAGGTCCAGTCTGGAGTAGCACCCTTCCTGGTTGTTTCTCCCCTCGGTTCTCTGATCCCGTCATCATGCGATCATACTGAAAGGATTGAGTAGTGAATACGTCTGTTCAATTGAATTTTCACGCTATTGGTGTGTCCGAGCCCCTTGTGCAGGATCTCGCTAAGGCAGGGCTCTCTGTCCCAACTCCAATTCAGGCGCAGGCGATTCCTCCCGCGCTTGCCGGGCGCGACGTGATCGGCTGCGCCCAAACCGGAACGGGAAAAACCGCCGCGTTTGTCATCCCGATCATCGAACGGTTGGCTCGATTGCCGAAAGGGGAACCCCAAGCATTGATATTGGCTCCGACGCGCGAACTGGCGCTGCAGATTCTGACGACGATCGATAAACTCGGTTGCCGTCTGGGGATCTCCGCGACGGTGATTGTGGGAGGAGCCGATATGCAAGCGCAGGTGCGGGGCCTCCGTCAGCGACCGGATATTCTTGTTGCGACGCCCGGACGGTTGCTCGATCACATGTGGAACGGCACCGTCAATTTGCTTCCTATGAAGATATTGGTTCTTGATGAAGCAGACCGCATGCTGGACATGGGGTTTGCTCCGCAGATTAATCAAATCCTCAACGCGCTGCCGGAAGAACGGCAGACACTGTTGTTCTCCGCCACACTGCCGTCCGATCTGACGCAGTTGGCACAGGCGAGCGTCAATGATCCGGTTCGGGTCATGGTGACGCCGTCGGCCACGACGGCGGATGGCGTGACACAGGCGCTGCACTATACGACGCACAACGGCAAGCCGGACCTTCTCCTCTCGCTGTTGAAGCAGGAGCGGGAGACCGCGTTGGTCTTTACCCGTACCAAGCATCGGGCGGATCAACTGGGGCGTGTGTTAAGCCGTGCCGGACATCGGGTTGCCGTCCTTCACGGCGATCGCAGCCTGTCCCAACGACGAAGCGCTCTGGATGGGTTTAAGCGTGGAGCCTTTCGAGTGCTCGTTGCGACCGACGTTGCCGCACGGGGCATCGACGTGGCCAATATCGGTCACGTGATCAACTTCGATTTACCGCATTGCCCTGAAGATTACGTCCATCGAATCGGCCGGACAGCCCGGATGAAGGCCACAGGACGGGCCACGAGTTTTGTAACGTCGGAAGACCCGCTGCAGCTTCGTGCCATAGAACGTCTGCTAGGGCATGCCGTCCCGCTGGCGCCCGGCAGTCCGCAACCATCGTCCGACCGGCCTATGCAAACGGGATCTCACCGTAATCGGCAGCCTTCTGCAGGACGATCGCCCCGTGGCAGGGTGCAAGGTCATGAAAGCCATGCCACGGTGCAGGAAATCTAGTCAATCCACGGTAGCCTTCATCGGTAGTAGCACGCTCCGTGTCCACACACGTCATAATCGAAAGGACATGCCATGCAAGAGGTTCAGACAGGATCAGTCAAGGCAGGGAACAGCTGGAGGAGAATTCCGAACGGAACGAGAGTCCGGCTTCGTGAGAACGCCCAAGAAGGCGTGATCGATGGATTGACGGAGCTGGTGGTCGGACCTAGCCGAAATCCTGATGGCCGGACCCAATATCGAATCAATCTTGGCGATCCGGATCGGATGCTCGTGGCAGAAGACGCACTCCTCATCATGGTCGATGCGGAGGGGCTGGTCCTTATGCTCAAAGAGAAGGTGGACTACCGGCGCCTCGTGACAGAACAGTTGCGCGGTGGGTTCTCTGCGGACCGGTTCGTTCCTTCCGCTTAGCAGAAAGGGCGAGGGCTAGCTAGTATAAGGGAGCTTGCGGCCCCCAATGCAGCCCGGCCAAATCCGGATCTTCTCCTTCAGGCTTCTCGGTGCGGGGAGGCTTCACGGCTTTGCGAAGCGCACGCTTCGCCTCCTTCTCTTTCCGATTCATCTGCAAGGCCTTTTCGCGGTCACGTTTTGCGAGTGTCGTTTTTCCTGCGCGTCCGATGGCGTCCTCCCTGTTAAGATTTCGATCGGTTCGTATGTGTGCCGGTATCTACTCGGTCGCTCCGCGGCGCTTGGGTCGTCTCGAAGCCGCATGAGGGCTCTTCTCGTGAGATTTGACGCCTTGATTAGTGGAACGCGAGCGGGTTCCCTGTCCAAATCCGCGACTGGCCAGGGAGGAGACTTCCTTTCGGATGGTCTCAATCGAGGTCGCGGGTTCATCGGTGTCAGGATTCGATAATCCCAGCAACTCCCATCGGATTTTTGGCCGATAAGCCGGTCGGGTTTTCTTCTTGCCTGGCTTACCGCTTCTCCATGCCCCAGAAAGCTTCATAATGCCGCTCCTTCTGCCCTATTGCCGACTCGTGCCGTGCCACGTGGCATGGGTCTTGGTGTATGCAGATCCGGAAACGTCGACGATCAGGTGACGCACCATGACGGGTCTCATGGTAGGACGTAAGAGCATCCCGTACTTGGGAAAACCGCGCAAAAGATGAACGGGAGTGCGAACGCGCGAGGGATCAAAACGTGGCTCGTACGAAGGCATAGTCTAACATGCGACTGCAGCGGAGGTCAAACCGGTGGTACTGATGGACGCTCCGAGTAATTACATCAGTGTATTCGTGCGGTGAACGGTTCTACTTCATGGGGACCTTGACGCTGATCGCCCCTCCTAACTCGCCTTCTTTGGCCCCTTCCCGGGGATAGCCGGAAATGTCTCGTTGCCCCTTCGGTTCTCCATGGCAGGCTAGGCAGGCCTGTTGATAGAACAATGGAAGCAGCACGCGAACATATTTCCCATCATCAGTGATTTCCGAAAAGACCTTGTCCGGAACCTGTTGGGAGTAGGAGTTAGGGAACCGTGAGAAGGAGGCTGACTCATAGTCGTCCGGTTTGTTTCTGGGGTTGCGAATAAGATGCGATGGAGCAGTTTGTTTCAGATAGATGCCGGACCATGATTGGAATCGGGTGGCAGTTTCGGTTCCGAACGTGGCAGGGATGAGGCCTTTGTAGGCAAATCCGGGCACATTGATGACGGATTGATAGGTGTCGATGGTTTTCTTTGCTTCTTGCATGAGGCGAGAAAGAAGTGGTTTCGCCATTAGAGGAATCTGCGCCCCTTCAAGATTAGTGAGGGCGATTCCGGTTCGTCGCTGGAAGTCTTCCGCAACCTGCCGTTCGAACACCTCGGAGGTATAACCTTTATTCGCTTTGGATGCATCGTTGATCAGGTCTTGATTCTTCGCAATCGCGCCTCGTCCTGCATCGAGCAGAATGGCCAGCAGGCGCCCCGTCTCCGACGCATCATCAATTGGTTCGGCCCGGGAGATCATCGGCATGACTATCAACGGAACGGCGAGACACATCCTGGTTATGAACGCGCACGCCTTCCGGTCTCTCATGCCAGCTGCTCCTTTGCGGGTTTGTCGGTTGTAGGACGCCAGCGTACAGTGATTGGATCGGTGAGACCCATACCCCAAAAGAGGGGGCCACCGTTTTCAAGCGTTTGAAAGTACTGATGATGGTCTGAATAACGCGGTGGTTAAGAAAAGAGATTTGTTCCAAAGACAACTCTTGTATACTCGTACGGAGGAGGAGCCCATTATGAAACCGAGTGTCTGTCTCTGGATGTCGATTACGATGGTCACGATCGGATTATGGGGTTGTCAGCGGGACAAGACGGCCGATCAATCGAAAGTTTCGCAGCCAGCCGGAACGGTTGAGCAAGCCGTACAGCAGACGGTCGAGGGGATCAAGGGGCCGATGGACAAAGCTCGAGGCGTCGAAGGGACACTAGGTCAGGCCGCAGAACGAACGGCCGAACAGGCATCTCAGGCCACACCCTAGCTGTTGGGCATCCAATTCTCTGATAATTTCCACCGTCTATCGCCCCTCCGTAGATTGCAAAAGGCTGTTCCCGTTGGCTTGTGGATGCTCCGAAGAGGAGAGTTCATGACGAATTCACGGCTACTGTTGAATCTCACTCAGTCGGCACTGTGTGTGGTCATGGCTGGAGTCGCCTGTTCCGCGACACCAGTCGTCAAACCTACCTGTACGATTTCCTGGAATCAAAGCGCGGATTACTGGAGGGTTGCGGAGTATCGGGTGACAATTTGGATGGTCAGTGATCGTCACACTCCTGACAAGACGACCCATATCGTAAAGGCTCCAACTGCTCAGGTGTCATGCCAGGAAGTCGGCGCGGTCAAACCTGGGAGATGGCAGGCCACTGTTCAGGCATGCCTGAAAGATGGAACGTGTAGCGAGGCAAGCAAACCGATGTCGTTCAAGGTTCTGGAAAAATAGCATGCGGCATCATCCACGGCGACGCCTATGTAGGGGGAGATGGGAATTACATGGCCTTCAAGATTGAACGTTGTACCGTGATCGAGGCTGCGGGCACCAAACCCAAGCTCATTGAAGAATTCGTCGGCTTAGTGAATAGCAAGACTGCAGACGTCAGTATCGCGCGCATGCAAAGTCCTTCTGGATGGGTGGAACCGGGCCAGACCCCGGAGTTCGACGAATATACTGTCGTGCTCCGCGGTATGCTGCGCGTAGAAACGAAAACCACCGTGCATGAGGTTCGCGCCGGCGAGGCCATCATTACCTCGCGCGGTGAATGGATCCGGTATAGCTCTCCAGGGCCTGACGGAGCCGAATATATTGCAGTGTGTCTACCGGCTTTTACTCCAGCCACGGTCCACCGAGACGCCTGAGAAGTCTCTGCTTGAAGGCGCTCCATCGATTCAAACTTTGACAGAACCTCCTTCCGTGTTGAAGCGGTACGGCTTCTGTCGCAATGTCAAAAAACATTTTCTGATTACTCAGTCCTTGTGTACAGTAAGGCCATGCAAGGACAAATGATGGAGCCGGATGTGCCGCGGCCTTCCGCATTGAATCGCTTTCGACGGCATCCGCGTGTCCGCATCCCGACTCCCTTCGCCTGTGCCCTCTCACCGGTTCGATCAAGACGGTGGTTGAGGAGGCCGACAATCACGGTGGGGTTAGTCTACGATCTCTCCATACGAGGGGCACGGGTGAGCACGGAGGCCCCGATCAAGCCCGGCGACGAAGTGATGCTGAGCCTGCGACTTCCCAAGCAGATCCGATCAGCTGACATCGCGGTCGCCATCGTGCGGTGGACCAAAGATCAATTCTATGGCCTCGCGTTTCGGCGGCTGTCGTTTGACGCACATGATCGGCTGAAAAGGTTTGTCGCCATCGCGTCGAGAACCATCGCATAGAACACATGGCCTTTCTTCAACGACAAGGGGATGCGAGTTTGGAGTTGCGCCGGTACCCGCGTCTACGGGTTTCGGCTCCCTTCGCCTGCGCATTTTCTCTCCTTGGGTTGAAGCGATGGACAGCTGTTGATCGCAACGGGCTGGGCGTCGTCCTCGACGTCTCGCTGAGGGGGGCCAAGGTGATGAGTATTGCGGCGATGAAACCCGGGGACCACCTGGCAGTGAGTTTGCGGATTCCTGACCAGTTAACTGCTATGCAGCTCGATGCCACCGTCAGATGGGGCAATGATCAGTTGTTTGGGCTGGAATTCATATCGGTTTCGTTGTCAGCGGAGTCCCGCCTCAAGAGGTTCCTCTCGCGCGCGGCAAGCGCCTGCGTCTAACATCTCCCCTCTAACACCGTGATGATAGCTGTTCTCCCGCCACGAGGTGGGTGAGAGACTCATTTTACCGAAAGTGGAGTTGATGCGACGAGAGGGAGGATCTCAGCGGCAGGGCTGAGATCCTCCGCGCGCTACTTGATGGCGACAGCCTTGACTTCCTTGAAGGTCGTCAGTCCCTGTAAACATTTCTGAATCCCGTCCTGCATGAGCGTGGTCATACCATCTTCGATCGCGGCTTTGACCATTTCTTCCGTCTTGGCCTTGGTTTGAATCAGCCGCTTCAACTTGTCCGTTCCCAACAATAATTCGTGCAGAGCGACACGGCCTTTGAATCCACTGCGGTTGCAGTTCTCGCAGCCCTTGCCGCGTGAGAGGCGAAACGTGTTGTCTTGAGGGATGCCGAGTTTGTCCCAGGACTCCGGGGTGTAGCCTTGACGAATTTCTTCGTATTCTTCCTTGGTCCCGACGTACTGTTCCTTGCAGTCCTTGCAGACTCGGCGCGCGAGGCGCTGGGCGAGCACGCCCAGCATCGCGTCAGCGAAACTGAATGAATCGCACCCCATGTCGAGCAATCGGGTGACAGTCTCGACGGCACTGTTCGTATGGAGAGTGCTCAAGACCAAGTGGCCGGTCAGCGATGCTTCGATGCCGATCTCGGCCGTTTCTTTATCCCGCATTTCGCCCACCATGATCACGTCCGGGTCGGCTCGGAGGAATGCCCGCATGGCTTTGGCGAACGTGAAATCGATTTTTGGTTGGACCTGGACCTGCCTGAGGCCGTATTGCGTGATTTCGACCGGATCTTCAGCCGTCCAGATCTTGATGTCGGGCGTATTGATAAAGCCAAGGACCGAGTGCAGAGTTGTCGTTTTACCTGAACCGGTCGGTCCCACGCAGAGGATAATGCCATAGGGTTTTTCGGCGATTTCCTTGATCGCCTTCAGATTGCGATCCGAAAAGCCCATCTTATCGAGCGGAAGCGGCTCGCTGGCCGCCAGAATGCGCATGACCACGTCTTCGTTGTAGCCGGCGGTCGGAATGGTGGCGACGCGGAGCTCGATATCTCTGGTTTCACTGAGTTTGAATTTGATCTTGCCGTCCTGTGGCTTGCGGCGTTCGGCGATGTCGAGACTCGCCATGATTTTCAGACGTGAGACGATTGCGCGCCGATAGCTTTGGGGGATCTTCATGTACTCGAAGCAATCACCGTCTACCCGGAACCGCACCAGGGTTTCACGTTTCTCTCCATACGGTTCGATATGGATATCCGATGCGTTCTGCCGATAGGCATCGGCGATGATTTGATTCGCTAGGCGGACGATGGCGCTGTCGTTTTCGTCGAGCCCTCCGCCGAGGCCGGATTCTTCCATCGCCTCGGCCTGGGATTCTGTGACCAACTCGCCGAGAATGTCGGAAACGTTTTCATCGAGTTTGCGCCCGGTTCCGGAATCTCCCCCGCCGGTCGCCGAGTTCAAAAACTGGGAAATGTCACGTCTGAGGCTCACGGCGAAGCGGATATTCAGGCCAGGGAAGGTGCGTTTGATGTCCGCAACTCGATCGAGATCTCCAGGATCGTCCGTCAAAATTTCAATCGCCGTGCGATCCCGTTTGAGCGGCATCCAGTGATTCTTCTTCAAATAGTCGACGTTGAGATTCCTGAGCAGTTCAATGTCGACAAGGGTCCGTTCGCTGTATTCGATGTAGGGACACTTGTGAAATTGTGCGATGGATTTGCCGATGTCGAGTTTGGGGACCTTGTACTTTTCGATCAGGATACTTTCGAGGTCGGAGGAAATACTCTTTCTGGCTTCGGCGATGGCGTTATCGAGTTCGTTTTGGGAAATCTTGCCGTTCGTCACGAGCAGATCGAACTTGGTCGAGGTTTTCTTCGTCGTGACTTTTTTGAGATTGAAGAACGCAATTCCCAGGGCCTTCGCGACTTCGGCGACGGATTCTTCGTCCTTTCTCGTAAAGCGGAGCCCGCTTTTCTTGTTGAGCAGTTGGAGGACGCCCATGAGGTACTTATTGTCGGCGACGATGGGGTAGGTCAAGACTTGCTTGGTCTTGAAGCCTGTGCGTTTGTCGTAGGAGCTATCGTGGGTGAGGGCGGGGTGAATGCCTTGCAGTTCCGCGGTATTGTATGCGTCGACTATGTTCACCGGGCGTAGATATTTAGCGCAGAATCCCGCCAAGCTCTGCTCAGTGATCGGAATGCGGACCTCTTCGATCGTATCGATGTGGGGCACCTTGTAGAAAATCTCTTTTTTATCCGCATCGAAGGCGAAGAGGGTTAGGTCCTCGGCGTCGAAGAGGCTCAGGATATCTTTGTGCAGGTCGAGGAGAATTTGGTCTAGGTTGCTGGCGGCGTGGATCTGATTGGTGATCCGTTTGACGTGTTCCGCGAACTCCACCTTCTGCTGCAGTTCCTGCAAATTCTGAGTCGGGGGTTTGGCCTGCATTCCTGAGCTCCTAGAGGACACCGGACTGATTAATGCTGGCGATCATGCTGACGGCCGATCGCGTCGGTGCACATCCCTGCTTCACCAGGGTCGAGACTCAGTCTAGCCCAACAGGGTCGGAAGGCAAGGAAAAGGCACTTTCCCGATTGGGCTAAACGGGTTGAGCGACGCGAGAACGCGGGCATCACGATGATTGGGAGCGAACGGGAGTTGCTGCGGTCGGTTAGGGTAAGGACAGTGCCGATGACGCGAGCTGGAGGACCTTCGCAGGAATCTCTGCCGGAGCGATCTTGATCTTTTCGCCCGTTTTTCGTGTTTTTACTTCGAGCAATCCCTCAGCCAGACCTTTATCGCCAACGATCACCTGAAACGGCGCACCGATCAAGTCGGCATCATTGAACTTCACGCCTGCTCGCTCGTCTCGATCATCCCAGAGCACCTCAAGCCCGGCCTGCTGGAGGGCAGCATAGAGACCGGTGGTTGCGTCGGCAACGGCGGCGGATTGTCCCAAGGGGATGAGGTGCACATGAAACGGGGCGATCGGAAAGGGCCAGATAATGCCCTTGTCGTCATGATTCTGTTCAACGGCTGCGGCTGCCGTGCGGCCGACGCCGATGCCATAGCATCCCATCACGGCTAAACATTCCTTACCGTTGGGATCGAGAAATGAGGCATTCATGGTCTGGCTGTATTTCGTCCCGAGCATAAAGACATGTCCGACCTCGATGCCTTTCGTGGCTTTGAGCAGACCGTCTTTTCGAGGTGAAGGGTCGCCGGCCCTGGCGTTTCTCAAGTCAGCGAATTGTTCTACCTGAAAATCGCGCTCACAGTTGGCGTCGATAAGGTGCGTATCGGCTTGATTGCCTCCGACGACGACGTTCTTCGCGGCTTTGATGGCATGATCAGCGAGAATCCGAATGTCTTTCAGACCGACGGGGCCGGCAAATCCCACCGGCGCCCCGGTGATCTTTTCCACCGTCGCAGGACCCGCCAATTCCAATTCAGTCACGCCAAGCAGGCGCTTGATCTTGATCTCGTTCGCATCGTGGTCGCCCCTGATGAGCACCGCGACCGTCTCTTTGCCTGACGAATAGAGGAGGGTTTTGACCAGTTTGGATGCATCGATCTTCAAGAAGCCGGTGACTTCTTCGACCGTCCGGCAATTGGGAGTGCTGACGGCGCGCAGGGGACGAAGGTCTTCAGTCCTGGCGTCGGTCGGCGGAAGGACTTCGGCGCGTTCCACGTTGGCAGCGTAGGTTCCGCCGTCGCTGTAGACGACCGTTTCTTCACCCGTTTCCGCCAAGACCATGAATTCGTGCGAGGAGGTGCCGCCGATCAGACCTGTATCCGCTTCGACGGCCCGGAAATTGAGGCCGCAACGGGAAAAGATGCGGTGGTAGGCGTCGTACATCTTTTGGTAATTGACCCTGGCTCCGGCTTCGTCCTTATCGAAACTGTATGCGTCCTTCATGATAAATTCGCGCCCGCGCATGAGTCCGAATCGGGGTCGGATTTCGTCTCGAAACTTGGTTTGGATCTGATAAAAATTTAGCGGCATCTGCCGATAGGAGCGGACTTCGCGACGGAACAAGTCGGTGATCACTTCCTCATGGGTCGGGCCGAGACAGAAGTCGCGTTCGTGCCGGTCCTTGAACCGGAGCAACTCCTTTCCGTAAAAATTCCAGCGTCCGGTCTCTTTCCATAATTCGGCGGGGGAGGCCACCGGCATGAGCAATTCTTGCGCTCCTGCGCGGTTCATCTCTTCACGAATAATGTTTTCCACCTTTCGAATGATGCGCAGGCCCAACGGCAGATAGGTATAGATGCCTGCCGCGACCTTTCGGATGAGGCCGGACCGGAGCATCAACCGGTGGCTGATGATTTCGGCTTCCCCTGGGTCTTCCCGCAGGGTGGGGAGAAGAAGTTGAGAGGTCCGCATGGAATGTCAGTGGGAGAAGAAGATCCGTTCGAGGTCGTTCCAAAAGGCGAAGATCATGACGCCCACGAGCAGGACCAATCCGACTTGCTGCGCCAATTCCCGATGCCGCTCGCCCAACGGCTTGCGCAGAATGCCTTCGATGAGGAAGAAAAGCAAGTGGCCTCCGTCAAGGATGGGAATGGGCAGGAGGTTCAACACGCCGAGATTGATGCTGAGCAGTGCGATCAGGAAAATCACATTGGCCGGGCCCTGCGCCGCCGCCTCGCCGGAGATCTTGGCGATCGTCAACGGCCCGCCGATGTTCTTGCTCGAAATGTCGCCCACGATCATTTTGTAGAGCCCGACGACCGTCAGTTCCGTCCATTTCCAGGTCGCTTCCAAGCCATTGTAGAGCGCCGTTAATGGATTGGCGGATCGCATCAGCGAGCGGTCCGGTCCCGCGATGCCGATCTTACCGATTTGGACCGATTGTCCATTGACCGTGGCAGTTTCCGCATTCGGTGTGACCGTCAATGAGAGCCGTTGGCCCTCGCGTAAGACATCCACGTGGAGCGGTTTGCCAGGGCTTTCTTTCACCAGCCCGGTCATCTGCGTCCAAGTGTGGATGGGGTTGCCTTCGATGGACAGGACCCGGTCGCCCTCCTTGAACCCGGCGGCAGCCGCCGGTTTCCCCGGTACGACTTCATTCACGACCGGAGGAATCTCTTCGATGCCCAAATAATAGCCAGGCTCTTCGTTCTGTGCGAATTGTCCCGGCGCTGTAACGGGTGTGACGGTGACGGTTTGGATGCGTCCGTCTCGCAATACCTCGAGGGTCAATGGCGTGCCCTTGCCCTTGGCGGCGGCATCGAGCAATTCGACGCGTGTGGCGATATCACGCCCATCGATCTTCTTGATTTGGTCGCCGACCATCAGGCCGGCCTTGGCGGCAGGGGAGTCGGCAGCGACCGCTTCAATAACCGGAGCGATGTCTTTGAATGACGGAACAGGAAGCGTATAGCCGGTCGAAAGCCAGGCGGCAAAAATCAAATAGGCCAGAATGAAATTGAACCCGGGGCCTGCGGCGACGATCAGCACCTTGCCCCATAGGCCTTGATGGACAAAGGAACGCCGGCGATCCTCCGGTGTGATGGCTTCCGCCTCATCTTCGCCAAACAGCTTCACGTAGCCGCCCAACGGAATCGCAGACAAGAGGTATTCCGTCTCTCCTACTTGGCGGCCGAGGAGCTTCGGTCCGAATCCCAACGAAAACTTGAGGACCCTGACGCCGACCCATCGTGCAGCCAAAAAATGGCCGAGTTCATGGAAAGCGACCAGAATGCCCAGGACAACGAGGAACCACCAAGCCTTCTGCATGAGAAGCCAGAGGCTATCGGGGGACCAGGTGAGTGCGGATAACGTCATGTTCATTTCAATGCTCAATGATAATGTTTATAAAAGGGAAACAGGTCAGCGTGCCAGTGCATGCACCAACGAATCGGCTTTCTCTCTGGCCCAGCGATCCGCTTCCAGGGCGACGTCAACCGATGTAACGTCCCGTGGAGAGTGTGCCTGCATGGTGCTTTGAATAATATCAGAAATATCGGTGAAACGTATGCCGCCCTGGAGAAAGGCTTCAACGGCGATTTCATTGGCGGCGTTCATGGCCGCCGGCATTGTGCCGCCGATACGAAGCGATTCATATCCCAGGCCCAGGCAGGGGAACCGATCGTGGTCCGGTTTGCAGAACGTCAATTTCCCGACTTCGGTCAGGTCCAGCGACGGCAAATCGAGTGGAAGACGGTCTGGATAGCGCATCGCATACGAGATTGGTGTCCGCATATCCGGCAGCCCCAGTTGTGAAATCATCGAACGGTCCTCGTATTCTACCAGAGAGTGAATGATGCTCTCCCGATGGATCAAGACGTCGATGCGCGACTCGGAAATATCAAAGAGCCAGCGGGCTTCGACCACTTCGAGCCCCTTGTTCATCAGCGTGGCGGAGTCGATGGTAATTTTGGCTCCCATTTTCCAATTGGGGTGCTGCAGTGCCCGTTCGGGCGTCACGTCCTGGAGCTGCTCCTTCGGTATATCCCAGAGCGCGCCTCCGGAGGCCGTCAAAATCAGGCGGCGAACATCCTTGATGCGGTGGCCCTCTAGAGATTGGAAGATTGCACTGTGTTCGCTGTCCACGGGAAAGATTCTCACGCCGTGACTTTTGGCTTCTTCCTGCATCAGCTTCCCGGCCATGACCATCGGTTCCTTGTTGGCCAACGCGATGTGTTTCTTGCTGCGGATCGCCGCCAATGTAGGAACCAGGCCGGCTCCGCCGACGATGGCGGACATGACCAACTCGGCCTCCGGGAGCGAGGCGACCTGGTTCAAGCCTTCCTGGCCGGACAAGATTTCGACAGAAAGGCCCGAGCAGCGCTGCCTGAGCCTGGCGGCGGCCGATTCATTTGACATGGCCACCGCGCGGGGTTTGAAGCGGCGGACCTGCGCCTCCAATATTGCGTCGTTGTTGCCGGCCGTCAGTCCCACCACACGAAATTCCTCTGGAAACCGCTCGACAATGTCCAGCGTGCTGGTTCCGATGGATCCGGTCGATCCGAGGATAACGATCGATTTCATACCTGTTCCCTCTAATGGATGTGATCCAACTACCGAATCAACGTCACATAGTAGTAGAAGGCGGGGCCGGTGAACAAGAGACTATCGAGCCGGTCAAGCATGCCTCCATGGCCCGGCAAGAGACCGCCGGAATCTTTGACGCCCACGCTCCGCTTGACGGCAGATTCTGCCAGGTCGCCCCACAAGCCTGCGAGGGTCAAGAGGAGGGCGAGCACGATGCAATCGACACCGGAGAAATCCGACAGAAACCACCAACGGGCGAGATACGCAATCATCAAGGCACTGAGAAGTCCTCCCACCAAGCCTTCGATCGTTTTCTTCGGGCTGATCCGGGGAGCGATGGCATGTTGCCCGCAGAGCGTTCCCACATAATAGGCACCCGTATCGCCGGCCCAGGTGACCAAGAGCAGAAAGAACAGGAGCCATTCACCTTGAGGAAGGAGCCGGATCGTGACGAGGTAGCTCAAGGTCAGGCCGATGTACAAGAGGCCGCTCATCGTAATGGCCGCTTCCTTGAGGCTGTCGTGAAGCGGCATCTTAACCAACAGTGGGATGGAAAGGACGGCCACCAGCGCGGCGAGGAGGCTTGGCTGCATCATGTGTGGATCATGCGGTGCAACGATCAGCGCGACGCAGCCAAGGAGACCGATTCCCATTGCCAAAGGCTGTGGCGAGGGCGGGACACACAGGCGGTACAATTCATAGAGTGAGAGGCCACCGGCCAGGGCCACGATGCAGGTAAACGCGATTGGAGGAAGATAGCGAATCGCGGCGTAGAGGAGCGGGGCCACGATGAGGACAGTGTAGATGCGGCGCGGATCGAATCGAGCCGCTGCCTTCTGGACGGTCCGCGACGGTTCAGGATTCGTCGTTCCACACTCCAGCATGTCGGTGATTCCTGGGCGAACTACGAAGAGAGGCTGCTGAAGACACGGCCGAAGCGTCGTTCCCGCCGTTGGAATTCGAGCAGCGCCAGTAACAGCTCCCGACGTCTAAAGTCCGGCCAAAGGGTCGGCGTGAAATACAATTCGGTATAGGCCAATTGCCAGAGGAGAAAGTTGCTGATACGCGTTTCGCCGCTCGTGCGAATCAAGAGATCGGGATCAGGCAAATCGTGAGTGTAGAGATATTGCTGGATCTGCGCTTCATCGATGTCTTCGGGCTGGAGTTTTCCGTCCTGGGCGTCACGAACCAGCCCGCGTACGACGTCAACGATCTCCGAACGTCCTCCATAGCTCAGTGCAACCGTCAATTGAAGCTTATCGAGGTGCGCGGTTTCCTGTTCGGCGGCGCGTACCCATTGTAGGGCCGAGGTCGGGAGGGACTCCGTCCGTCCGATCGTTCTGAACCGCACTCCCTGCTCGATCAATTTATTGCGTTCAGTGGAGAGGTAATATTCCAACAGGCCCATCAAGCCGTCGACTTCCGTCGTCGGTCTCTTCCAGTTTTCCTGGGAAAACGCATAAATCGTCAGGGCTTGAATACCAAGTTCCAAACACAACGAGATCATTTCTCGAACGGACTTAATGCCTTCGCGATGGCCGGCAATGCGAGGCAGACTGCGAGCTTCGGCCCAGCGGCCGTTGCCATCCATAATAATGGCAACGTGTTTGGGAAGCAGGTCGGCGTCGAGTTTCGCGGTCAGTTCGGTGTCCGACAGATGGTCGATACTGGAAGGTGGTCTGGTATCCATGGGGTCTGGTCTGGTAAAGATCCTTTCTATGAAGTGTGTATGGCAGGTGAAGGAAAGTCTACTGGCCGTCTGGTGGAAAGTCAAACGATATTTCCTAAATCCCTTGAAAAAGCGAAGAGTTGGAAGCACTCGCATTGCGCCTGCGAAAATGAATCGGCTATACTTCGTTCTCTTACGACGACGCACCATTTTGTGAGGATTTTTTCGATGGGACAGCTGATTCCTTTAGATTCATTCGGTGTCACCGAGCGCGACCTGCTCGGAGCATTGGGCCGGGTCAAAGTCCGCGATGTGGATTATGCGGATCTCTATTTCGAATCCTGCATTTCGGAATCCGTCTCGATGGAGGAGTCGCTCGTCAAGCGGGCGACCAAGAGCATTTCACAAGGGGTCGGTGTTCGCGCGACGGCAGGGGAGAAAACCGGGTTTGCCTATTCCGATGAGCTGACCAAAAAGGATCTCGAACTCGCCGCCGACACGGCCCGGTATATCGCCAATTCTCCGGGCGGCACCCAACCGGTTCCTGTTCCCGTTCATTCCAGGCCGGCGCGGGATCTCTATCCGGTCTCTCATGGACAGTTGGAAGTGGCCACGGCCGATCGCGTGACGCTCTTGAACCAGATCGATGCGGAGGCTCGCCGCTACGATCCGCGCATCAAGAATGTCATGGCTTCATTTAATACGGAATACAAGGTGGTGATGGTGGCCACGTCGGACGGCACGCTGATCGGCGATGTGCAACCCTTGTCTCGTTTACAAGTTACGTGTATCGCCGAAGAAAACGGCAACCGCCAGATCGGGTCATTCGGCGGTGGCGGCCGCATCGGATTCGAGTTCTATCGTGAGCGAGACCGGTATTTGGACTATGCGAGAGAGGCCGCCCGCATTGCGATCCTCAATCTCTCCGCCGTGGAGGCGCCGGCTGGAGTCATGCCCGTCGTCTTGGGCGGCGGCTGGCCAGGCATTCTGTTGCACGAGGCGATCGGTCACGGGCTTGAGGCGGATTTCAATCGGAAAAAAACCTCCGCCTTTTCTGCCCTTCTTGGTAAGCGAGTGGCGTCGGATGTCTGCACCATTGTGGACGATGGAACGTTGCCGGGGCGCCGAGGCTCACTCAATATGGACGATGAAGGGACGCCGACCGGCCGGACGACGCTGATCGAAAAGGGGATTCTTCGCGGCTACATCACCGACAAATTGAATGCGCGCCTGATGGGCATTCCAGTGACGGGCAATGGCCGGCGTGAGAGTTACCAGAGCATCGTGCTGCCGCGCATGACCAATACCTTCATGCTCGCCGGCCAGTCTGAGCCGGATGAAATCATCAAATCAGTCGAAAAAGGTTTGTATGCCGTCTCGTTCGGTGGAGGGCAGGTCGACATTACCAATGGGAAGTTCGTCTTCTCTGCCAGCGAGGCCTATTTGATCGAAGGTGGCAAGATCACGAAACCGGTCAAAGGCGCGACCCTCATCGGCAGCGGGCCGGATATTCTGACGAAGGTGTCAATGGTCGGGCATGATTTACAACTCGATGAAGGGATCGGGACCTGCGGAAAAGAAGGGCAGTCGGTTCCGGTCGGTGTCGGCTTGCCGACGATCCGAATCGATGAAATCACCGTCGGCGGCACGCACGCCGGATGAGGTGGGATTGGAGCTATCAGTGAGTTCACACCAGTCAGTACAAGTCGTCAACGCCGGCTTTACCCAACTTGCCTCCGAAGTCCTGATGATGGCGAAAAGGAACGGGGCCACGGAAGCAGACGTGGTCATTGCCGACGGGGAGAATCTGTCAGTCCAGATTCGGCTGGGGGCCGTCGACCGGCTATCCAAGGCGCGGGAAAAACGGTTGGGATTGCGCATATTCGTCGGGAAGCGCTCCGCGACCACTTCGACATCGGATTTTTCTGCGGAGTCGCTGAGCCGGCTTGTGACGGAGACCTGCACGTTGGCCAAAGCTGTCGTCGAAGATCCGGTCTCCGGGTTGCCGGCTGCGGATCACATGGCGACGGAGCAGCCGGATCTCGATCTTTATGATGAGACGAAGTTAGAAACCGACCAGCAAATAGAATTGGCTCGTCGGGCTGAAGCGGCAGCGATGGCGACGGATGAGCGGATCACGAATTCGGAAGGCGCGGATTTCGATTCCTCGTCTGGCCGCGTGGTCCTCGGCAACAGTCATGGATTCGTTGGCGAGTACCGCAGTTCCAGTTATTCATTGGCTGTGTCGCCGGTCGCAGTCGATCCGGCTTCCGGTGCGATGCAGCGTGATGCCTGGTATGAAGTCCAGCGAAAATTCAACAAGCTGGCTAGCCCGGAGGCCATCGGCATTGAGGCGGCCCGTCGAACGGTCAGGCGTCTGGGAGCAAGAAAAGTCGGCACGAAACGGGTGCCGGTGGTATTCGATCAGGAAACGGCCGGCAGTCTGCTCGGGAACCTTTGCAGCGCGGCATCGGGGTACTCGCTCTATAAAGGAGCCTCATTCCTTGCCGGTCAGTTGGGCAAACAGCTGGCGCCGGGTTGTTTCACCGTGTATGACGATGGTCGCATGGTCGGCGGACTCGGGTCTCGACCATTCGACGGCGAAGGGCTTCCGACGAGAAAGAACACGATTGTCGAAAAGGGCGTCCTCACGAGTTATTTGCTCGATACCTATTCAGGGAAAAAACTGGGCTTGCCCTCGACCGGCAATGCGTCGCGCAGCGTGGGGGAAAGCCCCTCGGTCGGGCCGACGAATTTTTATCTCGTCCCAGGAACGAAGTCAGCGGAGGAGATCATTAAAACCGTGAAAGACGGGCTCTACGTGACGGATCTGATCGGGTTCGGCATCAATATGGTGACAGGAGACTATTCGCGCGGCGCCGTAGGGTTCTGGATCGAGAATGGCGAGCTCGCGTACCCGGTCGAGGAAATTACGATCGCCGGCAATCTGAAGCAGATGTTCAAGGACATTGAAATCATCGGCAGCGATCTGGTGTTTCGTGG
>CAMLHQ010000033.1 GCA_946479785.1 uncultured Nitrospira sp. | reverse complement strand
AGCGAGCTTGGAAGGAGCATCATATTTGAATCTCGGGATTCGCTCGAAAATCCGCCTGGCCGCACCGGTACTGACCCTCTGGCTGTGCTGTGCTGGATGCGGGGTCATCATGATGGTCGGTGAGCCGGTAAAAGAGAGAGACTTCACGTCTCAAGACAACGCGGAGGAGAATCTCAAGGCGATCCGAGCGATGCTGGCCGATCAGCGAAGCCGTCACGCTCCATCAGCCGTCAAGCCGTCCGACGCCTCATCTGTGCCCGTACCGCCGTCCACTGAGTCGAAGTCGGAGGTTGAGCCGCATTCAACAGTGAATCCTGTTACTCCATCCTCGGCATCTTCATCGGTAAACGCTGATGCACCGGCCAAACTGCCCTGGACGCCGCCGTCCGTCAGTAGACCGAGTCCTCCGGATCGTTCTGTCCCGGCCTATACAATCCCTGCCCCGGTTGGACCGGATTATTCAGGGTCCATTCGCTGCGTGCCGGATGGAATGGGCGGACAGCGATGCATGGCACGGTAACCTGCGTCATCCATCAAGACGAACAGCAGCATCCAACGTACAGCTCAACTCGAAAACCTCCGGCGACGCAGCAGCCAGCTCGTTACGATGACGGCGAACACAATGACGCCAAAGAGAACGAGGCCGCGATGCAGAAGCGGCGAAAGCCTGTTCCACTCCTCACCCGAGACGTAGCCGAGAGCAAGGAAGCAACTCGTCCACAGTGCAGCGCCGCTGTAGGCGAACCCGGCGAAGCGCGGAAACGGCATCAAGGACACTCCGCCGATGATGGCGACAACGTGCCGCACGCCCGGCACGAAATAACCGAAGAGCATCGCATAGCCGCCCCATCGCTTGATCCAGGCTTCTGTGTGTCGCACATGCGCATCGCTAAAGCGAAGGAGCGAGCCGAGTCGCGGCAACGCCGACGGCCCGATCAGTCGTCCTAGTGCATAGCTCGCGCTGATGCCGCAGCTGCTGCCCAGAAACGCGGCCAACAGGGAAGGCCCGGCGGCTAGCTGCCCTTTGAAAATGAGATAACCCGTAAACGCGAGGAGCGTTTCATCCGGGATCGGCAGCCCGAGGATGCCAAGCAGGAGCAATAAGAAGAGTGCGGCATAGCCGTAGTGTGTGATCCACTCGAAGGCATTCTCCATGGCGGTCCATTGAACCGCATATCGCCTCGTCGCTTCAACGCCATTCCACGGCCCCGAATCCGGAAGGTCCGAGCAAGACATACATCAAGCTGAGCGTGCCAACCGTCTGATTCCGGTAGTCAATGCCCGGATAGCTCGCGTCCCGATGCGAGACGACATATCTGAGCGCCACACCATGTTGGTCGAAAACCCGGAGTGTGAAGGAAGCATCTCCGCGCAATATATTTTCTTGTCCCCGTTCGGAAGACAGCACATCAGTGACATAGTATTCGCGCCCGGTGACGTCGATCATCGCTCTATCCCCGAAGATGAGGCGGAAAGCGAGTAAGCCCTGGGGAGTGGCGCCATAGTGGTAATCACGATCCTCGGAGCGTTGGATGCTGCCGGCTGCTCCGTAGCCTGCGCCGCCCAGGGCCGTGCCCTGCAACGCGACGGAGCGCGAGAGCCACGATTGCCAGATCGTCCCGAATGAGAGCGCGGTCGTGGACACGCGGAAGACTTGGGGCGAAATGTAGTCATAGCTACCGAAGAGTCCCCAGACGCCGCGCGTGGTCTCGCCGGAATACGGCTTACCAAACAGGAGTCCGCGGGTGTTCACGCTCTCGACGGTATTGGCCGTGACTGCGGTCACGTGGAAGTCGAAATAGTCGAATGGACGCGCGTACCGGTACTCCGGCTTTCCCGGAAGACCGTAGGTAAACGTGAAGTCTCCGACCGCTCCATGCTCTGTCACGCTCGATGCCACGTTGTGGCTGCTCGAGGTGAGCGTTCCGCCTCCCTGCAGTCGCATGAAGGTGGCAGGCTGATTGCTGGGATACACGGCGTCGAACCGGTTTCCGAATACAAGACGGTTGAATCCGGTGGGCGGTGAAATCACGGCCGCGCCAAGTTCACGCCAGAATCCCGGCCTGCCATCGTCGGTTTCGAGCAACAAATTGGCCATTCGGAAGAGGGGTTCTCCCAGGAACGTCCCGCCGATGGGGGTGGCGATCATGTCATTGATGGAAGGCGTCGTCTTTTCACCGCCCAATTCCCAGAGAAAACTTCCCGCTGCGCTATAGAGAAAGGATTCCCAAAAGTTGAGGCCAGCCGAGCGGGCCAAGCCATAGTAGATGCTGCCGCTGTATGGGTGCAGGAACTGGTTGACGGAGAACTGGTCGTTGTCAAGAACCCACTTGGAATTGGTCAGATGCTGCCAAAATGTGTTGCCGTCGGTGCGGTACACATCTTTGGGTTCGGTAAAATGCCGGTCGTACTGATTCAGTAAGAACAGGTAGGCGATAATTTCGGCGGCCGGGATGACGTAACTGCGGCCAGCCCCGGTTTCCCAATTTAAGGTATGCCCCTCATCGGACGTCGCGGCTCGCTCATGAGTTTCCTTACCGGGAACAACAGGCCCTATGAGTTCGCGTTGGCCGGTTTCCTGATCGCCATTTCCCGAGGCAGCCCCGGCGAAGCTTTCGCCCGGCGTATGAGAGAGAGCCAGGACGAGAGCCGCCAAGATTATGTACAGGCACTGATGAGGAAACTCTTTACGCATGGAGTTCACGACTCTCCATTCCTAGTGCATAGCACCGGCCGAACCAGCCGATACTCGGCCAACCCCTAGCCGCACGCGACCCCTAGGGGAACCCCTAGTATTGATTAGCCGCTCTTTGCTAAATACTTGCGCCTCGGCAGGCTTCCAGCCTTACAGCTAGTATTCACCACAAGGTCTATGGCCCTTCGACATGCGACGGAAGGCTAACGATTCATAGGCAGGAGCATGACTGAGGGATGGGTATGAGCACCTCACCGGTCTATACCGTTGTCAATGTTGAACACGAGACGGCCGAGTTCCATCCGCGGACAAAGCTCCTGCGCGATGCCGGTTATCACGTGATCGAGGCCGCCACCAACGAAGAGGCCTTTCGCATGGCGATGCAGAAAGGTCCTGCCTTGCTGTTGCTTCGAGAAGACAGCAACGAACGGTTTCGTATCGTGGCCGATAGTGCGCCGGTGCTCATGTGGATGAATGGCTCGGACGGCTGTGACTTTGTTAACCGTGAGTACCTGGCTTTCCTCGGCGTCACCGATGCCGACGTTCAGGGCTATAACTGGACGCAGTTCGTTCATCCTGATGATCGGAGAGCGTACGTCACGGGATATCTGGAGGCGGTGACGGAACGAAGGTTGTTCCAGGCCACTTTCCGATTTCGTCGTTACGACGGCGCATATCGCTGGATGCAATCGATCGGCACCCCGCGTTTCGGAGCGGACGGGGAATATCTCGGATATGTGGGCTCGACCGTTGATATTACGGATAATCGCTCGATAGACCAGGCGGGCAGAACGAAGACGGGAGTGAAGGCGATCAAATCGCAGTCACCCCGCGTCGAAGACCGAGACGGTCATGAAACGATCTGGTTGAATCACCGGACGTTCAAAGAGTACGCCTTCGGCGTCGTTCTGACTCTACTCGCTCTCTTGGGCCGCTTTGCCCTTGACCCGATTCTCGGCGATCACCTTCCCTACGCGACCTTCTTCACGGCTGTGGCGGTCACCACGTGGTACGGCGGCTTGGGGGCCTCACTGACGGCAGTCGCATTGAGCGGCCTCGCAGCCAATTGGTTCTTCGTATCACCGCGTCATTCGTTGATGGTGGCAGACGTGATGCACCAGGTCGGCTACGCCACCTATTTCATCGTCAGTCTGGCCATCGTAGCCTTTGGCCAAGCAGCTCGACGAGCGTGGCGGCGCGCCGAAACTGTGATGGACGGACTGCGGCATGAGATACACGAGCGAATGCAAGCGGAAGAACAACTGGCCAGTGCAAAACGACGCACTGACGCGATCCTGGAATCGGCCGGTGAGGCTATCTTCGGCTTAAGCACCGGGGGATTGAGCACCTTCATCAATCCGGCCGGAGCCGAAATGTTCGGCTATCGTGTCGAGGATTTGTTGGGAAAGAACACGCATGAAATCCTGCATCATTCTTATCCCGATGGGCGACCCTATCCGGTCTGCGAGTGTCCCATTTATGCCAGTTTGACCGACGGAAAGATGCACCGCGCCGATGACGAGGTTTTCTGGCGCAAGGACGGTCGTCCTCTGGCCGTATCGTATACAAGCACGCCGGTCTGGAAAGGAGAACGTCTTGTCGGAGCAGTGGTGGTGTTGAGGGATATTTCCGAGCGCAAGCGAGCGGCGGACGCCCTGCGCAGCAGCGAACAGCAGCTCGAACTGCTGAGCAACTCAGTCCCCGCGCTGATCTTCTATCTGGACTTGGATCGGCGCTACCGTACCTGCAACGACGCATTCACGGAATGGTTCGGCCTCACTCGCGAACAGGTTATCGGGCTTCACGTGCGAGAGTTGGTGGGCGAGGCTGCCTGGGACATCATCCGCCCGCGTCTTGATCAAGCCTTTGCCGGTGAAACTATCGAGTATGAGGCGGAAGCTCCGTACCGCGGCGGCGGAACTCGTTGGATCCACGCCGTCTATACGCCTCACTGTGACACTGATGGGAGAGTGCTTGGCGTGGTCGTGCTCGTCACGGACATCACGCGGAGCAAGCAGATTGAACAGGCGTTGCGCGAGAGCGAGGCACGCCTGCGAACCTTTGCCGGTCAATTAGAGCAGCTCGTGGGAGAGCGGACGGAAGAACTGGTGCAGTCGCAGACACAATTGCGTGCGCTGGCGACGGAGCTGAACCTCGCGGAGCAGCGTGAGCGTCGGCGACTGGCGACCGAGTTGCATGACCACTTGCAGCAGACACTAGTCCTCGGCAAGTTGAAGATCGGGCAAGGCAAGCGTTTGGCGCAGACGGTGCCGGCCTGTGCCGATGTGATCAAACAGGTGGACGACGTGCTCTCCGATGCGCTTCAGTACACACGCTCCCTCGCCGCGGATCTGAGCCCGCCCGTGTTGCGGGATCACGGTTTGTCCGCCGGACTCAAATGGCTCGGCGACTACATGCGAAAGCACGACATGGCGGTGACGGTCATGGTGCCCGAGCAGGAGGATCCAGCACTGCCAGAAGATCAGGTGGTGCTATTGTTCCAATCGGTTCGTGAGTTGCTCATCAACTCGGCGAAACACGCGGGTACCGGCCAAGCGACCGTCATCCTTGAACAGTGCGATGGTCACTTGCGGATCGTCGTGCGGGATGAAGGCGTGGGTTTCGATCTTGCTGCCGTTGCCACCGCTGCCGCAGATACCCCCTATGGCGGACTTTCTTCCAAATTCGGCCTCTTTAGCATCCGGGAGCGGATGAAAGCTCTGGGCGGAGTGTTTGAGATCGAGTCGGCGTCGGGTCGTGGCACCACCGCCACGCTGACATTGCCGCTGGCCGCCAGCGGTAAGGAACGTTTGGCCAGGGCCGTGCAGCCCGATCCGTCATCACGCATCACCGAACGTTCGCCAGTGCCCCAAAAGAGCGTGAGCACTCGCGTGCTACTGGTAGACGACCACGCCATGATGCGGCAAGGGCTACGCAGCGTTTTGGACTGTTATGCCGACGTGGAAGTGGTGGGCGAAGCCTGGAACGGCGAAGAGGCGGTGAAGGCGGTCGAGTCCTTGAGGCCTGCCGTTGTCATCATGGATATCAACATGCCGAAGATGAACGGCATCGAGGCAACAGCCGAGATCAAAGCCCGTTTTCCGGACACGACGGTTATCGGCCTCTCGGTGAATGCCGGCGGCGAAAATCAGGAGGCGATGCTCAATGCGGGCGCCTCGTTGTTACTCACCAAGGAAGCGGCCGTCGAACAATTGTATGGGGCGATTCAAGGGCGGATGAAGTAGGGCAGGGGGCCGCTTGCCACGCCTTATCGCGCGGAGGTAAGATTCGCTACCCGCCGTCTTATTTATATCAATCGGAGGTGCCATGGCCGTCACACGCACCGCTTCCAAGAAACCTCGGATCTCACTGGACCATAGTATCGAGCGCATGCGCAAACAGCTGTCCGGTCTGGCCCCCTATGTGAAGAAGGGCAAAGCCAGTGGAAGCCTGGAAGAATTTGACGCGGAATCGGAGCGTTTGATCGCAGAATCGCTCGGAGAAACATCCTCGCTGTTGGATGCCTATCAATATGCGCAATTGGGTGAGGCAGCCGGCCTGGTCAACATGACCGAAGAGGCGCCGGAGAGTATCGGCCTCGATAGCGAGCGGCAAAGCCTCATGCAACGTAGCCGGGTGCTGGAAAGCTGCGTATCGGAGTTGGAAGCTCGCCGCGCCATTGAGCCGAAGAAATTGCGGCATGTCCTGACCGGCCCGCAGGTCTCCGAACATATGTCGGCCGATCTGCGCAGCGTGCCTCAGACCGCCAGTCTGCGGGAAGCCGGCCGGCTCATGCAGAAGTGGAAAACCGGCTCGCTACTCGTGACCGACAAGGAAACGTACGTCGGGTTTATTACCGATTCGGTCCTCGCGCGCGATGTCGTCGCCAACGGGCTTGATCCCAACACCACGCCCGTGCAGTCCTGTGTGAGGAAACCGCTCGTGTCGATTCACGGCGATCGGCCGCTCATCGAGGCGGTCCGCTTGATGAAGGAGCAGGCGACCCGCCACCTGGCCGTGGCGCAAGACGGTCAGATCATCGGCGTGATTTCTGTGTCCAACATTCTTCGCTATTACTCGGGCGTGGCGTAATAACATTGAAGGAGGGAGCATGGGACCGACGAAAGCCATCGTCAAGGAACAAGCCCTCTATGAAGCGGCGACCGGCAAATTCATCAAGGACGGCTTTGCGAGCCGGCAGGACATCGAAGATTATGTGAAACATCACTATCTCGCCCTGCCGGTGGTGGACAATGCCGGCAATCCCTGGCTTCTGGAAGGAAAACCAATCTATTGTTTTCGCGGCAGTCAATACGAAACGGTGGACGATCAACGCGTCCATCTCGCTCGCTGTCCCGACTGCGGCGGCATGGGCATCAGGTCGGACGAGTTCACCGTGGAATCGGATTGCATTCGGTGCATGTCTTGCGGGCACGAATTCGACGCCAGATTGGAAATGATGGAAACGTGAAGGGGTGGTCTGGTCTATCCTTCTTGCTCGCCGACCGCGGCACACAAGACTTATCTGGTTATGAAATTAAGGGCGGTGCTCGGTCAAGCGCGCAGTGAAGGATAGATCCAGACCGCCCCTTAGAGAAGGCAGGCGAGCGAGCTTGGAAGGAGCATTATAGGTGGGCCGCAGTTGGAATCTGAAATTTTAGATTTGTTATTTTCGCAAGTGCATCATTGTGACCCCAGCAACAGCGTCGCCAGCTGGGGTAACCACGGGAGCACCGCGACGCCGACGCAAATGGAGAGGGCCACGGTGGAGGCGACCAGATCTTCATCGAGACCTGTTTCCGCCGCAAAAATGACAGCCGTGACCGCCGAGGGCATGCCCGCCACAAGAATGACGACGACTCGTTCCACGCCAGTCAAGTTCAGGAGATAGGCAGCCGCAAACCCGAACAGCAACCCGCCGCCCATTCGTACGATCACTCCGAATAACGCCAGCGACAACGTACTTCGCAGGGCGGCAAAACCGATCGACAGCCCGAGCACGAGGCTCGCCAATGGCGTCGTTGTCAGATGAAGCGGCAGCAGCAGCTCGCGTAGCCAAGCAGGCAGCCGGAGCTCCAGGAATTTCAGCGTCAGGATGCAGGCGAGCGCCCAGAGCGGCGGGGATGAGAAAAAACGGAGCACGGCCGAATGAGCACGTGAGGTCTGTGCGCCGTGCCAGACGGCCAGGGCATAGAGCACTGTAAGCGTCAGTGTAGTTTGTCCGAGATCGAAGAGAATGGCTTGGGCCAAACCGGCGTCGCCGAGTGTCGCAAGAATCACCGGATAGGCGAAGTAGATGGAATTGATGCAGCCGGTGGCAAGCAGGAATCCGCCTTGCGTCGGGCGGGACAATTGCAGAACTCGCGCAAGCTGAAAGGCAATGAAGACGATCGGGAGCGTCACCAGACCGGCCGCCATCGGAAGCTTCCAGGCGGTGGGAGCAAACAGCACGCTATCCAATGAGACGAGGATCGTGGCGGGGAGGCTGATAGAAAAAACCATCGAGGCGAGCCGTTCCGCATGGGTTTTGTTGAGGAGCTTCAAGGAACGGAGGAGGACGCCGGCAAGGAAGATGAGGATGAAGGCGATGAGGGATGGGGGCATGGAGCGTGAGAGTAGCAGAGAGGACGAGGGGTCGGCCAGAAGATCATTACAAGGAGATAACGGATGATGATGGCAAGGAGCATCATATGTTCGACGCGCGCAGTTGGAGACCAATCAGCCTCCACCAACACACTTCTAACATAACAGGCTTGTCGATTTTTCTAGGGCTTTGACGTATTCTTCCAGCCGAAAAACACGAAATGGAGAACTCCTGGTGACACGCATTCTTCCCCCGCAGGTCCACGCGACCCACAGAGCGCCGTGGGTCACAATCGGTCTGATTATTCTTCTGCCTTTCATTCTTTTCGGCTGTACGCAGAAAAGCCAAATTGTCCCTCCCCTCACACGCATCGGGACGATCGCAGCTGGTGGGCACCACACTTGTGCTTTGACTGATTGGGGTGGAATCAAATGTTGGGGAGGAAATGCCTACGGGCAGTTGGGGGATGGCAGCACGATACAAAGAAACACTCCGGTGGATGTCGTCGGTCTTACCAGGGGAGTGAAGGCGATCACAGCGGGTGGACCCTACACCTGTGCGTTGACCACGGCAGGCGGAGTGAAGTGCTGGGGCAGAAATTACGCAGGACAGTTAGGGGATGGGACGGACATGCCGAGAGATACCCCGGTGGATGTCGTCGGGCTCACCAGCGGGGTGAAGGCAATTGCAGGGGGTGGGCATCATACCTGTGCGTTAACTGAGACGGGCGGGCTTAAGTGCTGGGGAAGCAACGACGCGGGCCAAGTAGGGGATGGGAGGACTCTTGATCGGAGTATCCCTGTGGATGTCGTAGGGCTGGCACAGGGAGTCAGAGCGATCGCGACCGGTGGGCACCACACCTGTGCCATCACCGACAGGGGAGACGTGAAGTGTTGGGGGAATAATAACTCTGGACAGTTGGGCGACGGGACAACAATCGATCGACCTACTCCGGTGAATGTTGTGGGGCTTGCCACAGGGGTGCAGATGATCGAAGCGGGCGGACACCACACCTGTATCCTCAATGAAACTGGCGGAGTCCAATGCTGGGGTGACAACAGCCAGGGGCAATTGGGAAACGGGCGACAAGCCAATTCGACTGTCCCTGTGAATGTAGACGGGCTGATGAACGGCGTCACGCTGATTGCCGCCGGGGTCGGATCCGTTCGGGAGTTGGAGGCATTCGTCGGCGCACACACTTGCGCCCTGACCACGAGTGGCGGGGTGAAGTGCTGGGGAGATAACGACGAGGGACAATTAGGTGAAGGGAAAACAGTAGATCGAGACACGCCGGCGGATGTCGTAGGGCTGAAGAGCGGCGTGAAAGGGATTGCAGCCGGCGCGCACCATAGTTGCGCCTTAACCATCGCAGGGAATGTGAAATGTTGGGGCGACAACAGCCAGGGTCAATTAGGCAATGGCACAACGACGGATTCACTACTTCCGGTGGATGTGATGATGTCTTGGCGCGATCAGCCTCCATTCCCCAACATGTACAGTCAGCGACTTCAATAACAGTCTTGTGAACCCGCTTCTGCGTAGATAGAAAGCCGTTCGTTTTTTTGGCACTCTCGTTGATTCATTCACAGAATGGTTTTTGAACCAACGCACCGCCGGTCAGAAAGATGAGGATGAAGGCGATGAGAGAAGAAGGCATGGAGTGAGAGAGTAACAGAAAAATGGGAGCGGGTCCTGTCGCTGATTCATTCACAGAATGGTTTTTGAACCAACGCACTACCTAAGCCTAATGAGGAAAAAAAAGGATAGGCCGCTTTGATTGGCAGGATGCCCATCCTCCGTGCATGGTTGCAGCCGGAGGTCCCGCCCAACGCATGAGTTTTGTTGAGGAGCTTCAAGGAACGGAGGAGGACGCCGTCAGAAAGATGAGGATGAAGGCGATGAGAGAGGAAGGCATGGAGTGGGAGAGTAACAGAAAAATGGGAGCGGGTCCTGTCGCCGGTCAGCCGTCCATCCTTGACGGTCTTGATTGATGGGATCGAAAGACTATGCTAGGCTGCCATCACAATGCGATTGATACGTGGCAACGTGGCATGGTCTCGTGTGGTGCTTCTGTCGTGGGCATCCCTGTGGATGCTCCTAGTGCCCTTGGTTCACGTACATCCAGAAGTGGAGCACAACCACGGAGATCCTGGACACGTGCACCACGCCGTGACGCACACGGTGTTCTCAGCTCCGCTTGAGTGCGAAGAGCCTTCGGAAGAGGATGATATCTGCCCGAGCGGCACTCATCAGCATGTCCAGTTCAACGGTCATCACGGGCATTCGTTTACCCATCCGGAAATCGAATTTGCCCTTGCCGCGTCTTCAGCGACTCCAACAGTCAGCAAGATCTTTCTCAGCCCATTGACTCTCATTGAAGACCTCCAATCACCAGCTCCCATCGCCATCTCTGAACACGCATCATATAGTGACGTCGCCCCGACTCTTCTCTTTCTCGTAACTGCGCTTCCTCTTCGCGCTCCTCCGGCTCTTCTCTCCTAAATATACTGTCGTCACGGTGTAACCTCGTGAAGCGGGTAGACCGCTGCGAATGACTTAGTGACACATCTGTCCTGAGCAGTCGTAGCGACGCGCTGTTAGATCTGTTTCCGCGCGAGTTTCCGCTTCGGGAGAAGAAGGAGAAGACTCATGATCTTTCGCGTCGTCATAGTGCTCTGGCTCGTCCTGTCCGGGGTAATCCTCGCATGGAAGGCAACCCACGCGGCCGAACCGAGCCCAACACCTTACAGTCTGAATAACATTCTCGAACTGGCGCTTGAACGCAACCCAACTATTACCGGTGCCAAAGCCTCGATAGAACAAAGCCGCGGGCAACAAGTCACGGCGGGAGCCTATCCGAACCCTTCTATCAGCGGAGCAGCCGGCCGCGGGTCGATTCGAGATCCCAGTAACGGCATCAGCATCACGGAGCGCACGATCACCGTCGAGCAACCGCTCGAGTGGCCGGCGAAACGGCAAGCCCGTCAGCGGGCCGCAGAGGCAGGCCTGGCTGGAGCGAGTGCGGGGTTGGAAGAAGCCAAACTCAATCTCGTGGCCGAAGTAAAGGTGGCCTTTTATCAGCTGCTGCTCGCGCAGCGAGATGTAGAGGTCTCTGCGCAGAACCTGGCCATGGTGAAGGAAGTGTTCCGGACCGTGACCGCTCGTCTCGGAGCCGGAGAGGCCACGAAGTTCGACCTGATGAAAGCGAATGTTGAGGTGCAAAAGGCCACCAAGGAAGTCGCGCGATCGCAGAATGCCGTGCTGACGGCTCGCGTGGCCTTGAACACCCGAACCGCCGGGGCGCTCGGCAGCACGTTCGCGATCCAGGGGGACTTCGAGCCGCTACGACAGGAGCTCAATCTGGAATCGTTGACCGCACGGGCCCTGGAAGACCATCCAACCGTGCGCCGCCTGAGCCGGCTCGTCGACCAAGCGGACCATGCGGTGACCTACGAGAAGGAGTCTCGTATGCCCAATATCAGTGTACAAGGACAGTATCACCGGGAGGCGGGCGATGAATCCGTAACGGGTGGGCTCAGCGTACCGATCCCTGTCTGGTACCGTCGCCAGGGTGAGATCCAGACAGCTCTGGCAGGCAAGAACCGCCTATTGGCAGATCGTGAGCGTTTGCAGAACGAGCTGATTCAAGCCCTGACCCAGCACACGCAAGAAGTCCGCACCGCCAAGGACCAAATCGATGTGTTCGAGCAGGGATTGGTCAAGCAGGCAGAAGAAACTCTCCGCATTGCGAAGTTTAGCTTCCAACAGGGGGCGGCGAGTCTCCTGGAGGTACTCGATGCGCAGCGCGTGTATCGACAAACCCTGTTGGAGTATGCGCAGGCACGCACGGATCTCTCGATTGCCTTGGCACGCCTCGAACGGGCGAGCGGTGGGACCCTGTGAGCAGGTGCTTGGCGCAGGCGATGAGGTGATGGAAATGAGAGGAGAGCCATCATGAGATGCCGCATGAGAGAGTGCCCCTGGGGCTTAGCGGTTGCGCTCGCGGCATTGCTGGTCAGTTGCAGTGATCGCGGCCCTGACAAGCCCGCACTCCCTTCCGAAAACCCAGTTACATCAAGCACGCCATCAATCAGGGTCGTCCAACCGCCGGCTGCTGTGCGCGACCGATTGCGGATCGAAATGGTAGCAACCCACGTGGTTCCAGAAGTGATCACAGCGCCGGGCGAAGTCGCGTTGGATCTTAGGCAGGTGGCCAAAATCACTTCACGCATTGAAGGGCAAGTTGAGAAGATCCATGCTCAGTTGGGTGATCGTGTCCACCGCGGTCAGCCATTGTTGGCCATTGAGAGTCTGCGCCTGGATGAATTGGTACAGGAATATCTCGTGACCAAGGCCCAGACGGATGTGGCCGAAAGCGGGTACCGACGGACTGAGAAACTGGCAGCAGATCAGATCGTGACGGAGCGTCGCCTGGTCGAAGAACGAGGTCACGCCATTGAAGCGCAGGCCCGTCATCAGCACGTCCGTGAGAAACTCCTGAATATGGGTATGACGGCAGATGAATTACGTGAGCTGGAGCATGGAAGCCACCAGGAGGGACATCGCTACACCCTCAAATCGCCGATTGCGGGTACGGTGGTTTCGCAAAATGTGGTGCGGGGGCAGGGTATTTCTCCGGGAAACGAACTGTTCGAAGTCGTCGACACGAGCCGTGTGTGGGTGTTTGCAAACCTGCCAATCGAGCAGGCTCGAAAATTCAAGGAGGGCGATGGGGGGACGATCTTGCCGAAGGGCGGGGAGCCGCTCACCGCTCCGCTCACCTATCTTGCCCCGGTGGCGGATGAGAGCACTCGCACGATCCGGATCCGATTCGAGGTCGCGAACCACCAACATCGCCTGAAGCCACGGGAATATGTAGATGTGCAGCTGGCTCTCGCAAGTCCACCGACCCTGGCGGTCCCCGTCTCAGCCGTGACAGTCGTGGACAATGTGCGTGGCGTCTTCGTTCAGCGGGAAACTGGGTATGCATTCGTGCCGATCGAAGTCGGCCGCGAAGGTGGAGGCTGGATTGAGGTGCGGAACGGACTGACCAAGGGCGCGCAGGTGGTGATCGACGGCGTCTTTGACCTGAAAAGTGTCTTGCTGAAAGAGCACATCGAGTCCGGAAAGGGACCGTAACGTGGAGCGATTGTTCACCCTCTCGCTACGTTATCGCTTCTTCACGCTGGTGGCGACGATGCTCGTGATCGCCCTCGGCCTATGGTCGTTCACCCACCTGACCATTGACGCCATGCCGGACCTGACGCCCGTTCAGGTCCAAATCCTGACCCGTTCACCCGCGCTCGGCCCGGTTGAAGTGGAACAGTTCATCACGTTTCCGATCGAGGCGTCGCTGAGCGGATTGCCTGCCCTACGCGAACTCCGGTCGGTCTCGCGCTATGGGCTCTCGGCCGTCACCGCGATCTTCGAAGATCAGACGGACATCTACCGCGCGAGGCAGTTGGTGACCGAACGGCTGGCTCGCGCAATGGAACGCATCCCCGTCGAGTACGGCCGGCCGATCATGGGACCACTGACGACAGGATTAGGCGAGGTCTATCAATTCACGCTGAAAGGCGACGGCTATAGCGCCATGGCGCTCCGGACGCTCCTCGAATGGGAGATCGGGATGCGACTCCGAGCGGTTCCAGGAGTGGTGGAAGTGAATATTTGGGGAGGAGAACCCCAACAGTTCCAGGTCGTGGTGGACCCAGCCAAGCTCCTGTCCTACAAGTTGTCGCTCCGACAAGTGTTCGAGGCGCTCGAACGAAACAACGCCATGGCAGGCGGCGGGTACATCGAGCGTCAACGCGAGCAATTGCTCATTCGCGGCGAAGCCTTAGCGACCCAGGTGGCCGACCTCGCGAGAATCGTGGTGGCCCACGGCCAAGGTGGAGTGCCGATTTACATTTCCAACATCGCTGAGGTCAAGGAAGCATCAGCGCTCCGCATCGGAGCCGCGACTGCCATGGGAGAAGGCGAAACCGTCATCGGCATGGTCCAGATGTTGGCTGGCGAGAACGCCCAGCGAGTCGTCGAACGGGTCAAAGCCCGGGTACAGGAAATCCAGGCCACGCTCCCATCTGGCGTGACGATCGAACCGTACTATGACCGGACGATCTTCGTGTCAAAGGTGATCCGGACCGTGCGGAACAATCTCCTTGAGGGCGGGCTTCTCGTCATTGCAGTCTTGCTGCTCTTTCTTGGTAATCTCCGCGCAGGACTGATCGTGGCGTCGGCCATTCCTCTCTCGATGCTTATCGCATTCATCGGGATGATGCAGGCTGGACTCTCCGGCAACCTCATGAGCCTCGGTGCCATCGACTTCGGCTTGCTTGTGGATGGATCAGTCGTAATGATCGACAACATCCTCCGACGGTTGGCCAAAAAAGTAGATATGAATCCAGATGAACGCCTACACGAGGTCCAGAGGGCTGGTCGTGAGGTTCTTCGCCCAATGACGTTCGCCGTCAGCATTATCATTCTCGTGTATGTGCCCATCCTGGCACTCACCGGGATCGAGGGAAAGATGTTCCGTCCGATGGCCCTGACCGTGATCCTGGCGCTGGCCGGATCGCTCCTCCTCGCGGTGACGGTCACACCGCTCCTCGCCTTCTGGTTTGTGAAGGCCAAGGCCGGACATGAGGAAACGCATGCGCTCCGAATGCTGCGCCGTGCCTATGAACCCTGCCTGAGATGGGCGATGGCACGCCCAACTTGGGTCGTCACGCCGGCCGTCGGCCTGTTTATCGTAAGCCTCGGGATCGGTGCGTGGCTCGGCATCGAGTTTGTGCCTCGACTCGACGAAGGAGACATGGTGATTCAGGTGTGGCGATTACCCAGTGTGTCGCTGAGTGAATCGGTTCGCACTGCGTTAGACGTTGAACGGGTGCTTCGCAGATTTCCGGAAGTCGTGCAGGTGGTGACCAGGACCGGAAGCCCTGAGGTGGCGACTGACGTCATGGGAGTAGACATGTCAGATATGTTCGTCATTCTTAAACCTCAGCAGGAATGGACGACTGCCGGAACTCGCGAGGACCTCATCGCGAAGATGAAACCAGCTATTCTCGATACAGTACCTGGCGTCGGTCTTAGTTTTACACAACCGATTGAGATGCGCTTCAACGAGTTGATTGCAGGGACTCGATCGGACCTTGCGGTAAAAATCTTCGGGCCTGACCTAGATCTGCTCAAGCAGAGGGCTGAAGCCGTGGCGCGTGTGTTGGAGAACGTGCACGGCGCCGCAGATGTCAGAGTCGAGCAGGTCGCCGGGCTCCCACTCCTGCGGGTGATTGTGGACCGTTCTCAGATCGCGCGCTATGGAATCACGGCCGATGACGTGCTGACTCTTGTCCAGGCCACGCGCGTGGGTCACGTCGTCGGTACCGTGGTGCAAGGCCCGCGACGATTCGATCTTGTGGTCCGCATCATCGATAGCGCAACAGCTGATCCGGTCGCATTAGGAAATCTGCTCATTCCCACCGTACATGGTGAACTCGTCCCTCTCTCCCGTGTGGCGGCCATCCGAGTGGATGCGGGACCGGCTCAGATCAGCAGAGAACATGTGCAGCGACGTATTGTGGTGGAGAACAACATCCGAGGAAGGGATTTAGGGAGTTTCGTGGCAGAGGCTCAGCGCACAGTAGCACGCGAGGTAACACTCCCGACAGGGTACGAACTAACATGGGGCGGGCAGTTTCAGCATCTTCAAGAAGCCACCGGCCGATTAGCTGTGGTCGTGCCCCTGACCCTTCTTCTGATTCTCGGCGTCCTGTCTGTCATTTTTGGGACCATGCGTCCTGCACTGCTCATTTTTCTCAACGTACCCTTGGCGTTGTCCGGTGGTGTGCTTGCCCTCTGGCTCCGTGGCCTGCCGCTCAGCATCTCGGCGGTAATCGGATTTATTGCGCTATTCGGAATTGCTGTCCTCAATGGCGTCGTATTGATCAGTCACATCCGGCAACTCGAAGCGGAAGGTATCCGGACAGATGAGGCGGTCAGGCAGGGGGCGATGGATCGACTGCGACCGGTGCTGATGACCGCAATGGTGGCGAGCCTCGGCTTTCTTCCCATGGCGTTAGCAACGACAATGGGAGCCGAGGTTCAGCGGCCACTCGCCACGGTGGTCATCGGCGGGTTAATTACCTCCACGGTCTTGACACTCTTGGTGATCCCAACGGTTTATGCTCGAATTTGCGCTCGTGATACCAGGTCGACATAACTTCAGAGGAAAATGTCATGAGCACTGTTTGTACTGGCTGGACTTTGCGAAATCGGAAATCAGCTGAAAGCTATCTTGAATCAGTCCTTTTTGACACGATGATATGCCTCTACCAACAGCGGGAGCATTATTGGAGTTACGTGCGACAGCCTACCGGCGCTTTTTTTAACCCAGACCGTTTAAGGCCTCTCCTGAATGGTAATTTTTGAGGCCTTGGCGTATTATCCGCCGATTTCATTAAATCGGTTTCTCCTTCGATCAGTATATTCGGTCAGGTCCGATTGACGCACATCACGGTTGCAAGACTTTTCCTCTGCATTCTGCCCTTCTTGCTGATCGCGGGCACTCCGCTCACAGGAACGGTTCACGCACAAGACGTTATTGAAAGTAGCCCCCCGGTCGAAGAAAAAGCCAACACTGAACCGCCCAGGGAGCCGGATCCGCTGGAGTCGTACTTAAAGTGGGGCGACTATACCGTTATACCGCTTCCCGCCTTCGGGTATACCAGAAATGAAGGCTCCTGGGTCGGGGCCCTGATGCCGATCGTGAAAGAAAATGCGGATGGGCACATCGGGACGATCATTGCACCGCAGTACCTCTACAATCACCTCGTCGGGCAGACCGCCACCGGCAGTTTTCTCCATTATCCCTCCGATACAGCGAAATATGAGATCAACTGGTTACTGTCTGAGAAAATTGCCCGTGACTTTGACGTCCGCTACAAGGATGTCGGCGCCGGCGGGGGCCGTTTTATTATTGGGGGGCAGGCCGAGTGGGTGAAAAATCCGTTCGCCCGCTTTTTCGGCTTTGGCAACCAAGCGAACGAGCAACGGGAGACGAACTACACGTCACGGGAGACCAAAATCAACCTGACCGGAGGTATCAACCTCACTCCCGACTTTGGCGTGCTCTTCACGGAGCGGTATCGAGAGGTCGACGTGCAGCAAGGGGTAGTGAACTCCTTGCCGTCGACCGCACAATTTTTCCCGACGGTCGCCGGGATTCATGGGGCACAGATTCTTGGCCATCGCCTGAGCGTGTTCTATGATACCCGGGACCATCAACGGACGCCCGTGATCGGCAGCTATGTGACGGCGAGTGGGGAGTACGTCCAAGATTTCCACTCGAACGAACCCCATCGTTGGTGGCGCTACACACTCGATGCCCGTACCTTGATTCCGCACGGCCAGGGCTGGCTGATTTTCGCTCCTCGCTTCCTGTTGGATGGCGTGGTCGGTGACAAAGGTGAGCAAAGCGGCATTCCGTTTTACGAACGCCCGATGTTGGGGGGTGAGAATACCCTCCGCGCATTCGGCCAGAACCGCTATATCAGCAATACTGCAATTTTGTTCAACCTCGAGGAGCGCATTCTAGTGCAGGAGCGTGAGATTTTTGGCCATACGATCGGACTGGAAATTGCGCCCTTTGTGGACCTGGGACGCGTCGAACGGGAGCAACCCTGGAACAAACTGAATCTCCAGAATTGGCAGGTGAATCCTGGCGCCGGTTTACGGATGTTGGCCAGGCCGCATATCGTCGGTCGTGCCGATTTTGCCTATGGGCGGGATGGATTCAATGCGTTCGTGGGGTTGGATTACCCGTTTTGATCTGGCACAAATGAGCACGCAAAGATTGAACGATCTGTCTCTTTGTCGACAGTCAGTTCACCTGCGTCCATCAATCATGACCGGGCGTGATGGGTCGAAACCTTCTTCTTATGCTCCGGCAACTGGATCATGTAGCGATCGCCGCCGTCGAATGTCACGACCAGCTCACCGTTCCGGCTCAAGCGATCGATTTCGAAAAACACCTGATTCCAGGTGAGCTCGGGCAGGCTGGTCGCCAGGGCATCCAAGTCACACCGATGCGCGCGTTTGACCGCTCGGAGAATGCGATCGGTTACAGGATGTGTCGTGGCCATGATCAACTCCTCCTGTCGGAGTTCGGACGCCTGTTGCGAAATGGTAGAGATCTGTTGCGGGAACGTGTCTGGCGTAGGAGTGATGGCGCTGCGGCGAGATATCAGTACGCAGGGTGACGGGCTGGAGTGGACGGAAAGAGCTGCAGCCACCGTCACTGGAACGTCAGGCCTCTAGCCTACGCCTCGGCGATAGCCCGGTCAACCGGTCTTCACCCCGCCATGGAGGCCGGAAATCTTATGTTCCGGAACGTAACGCGTGCTACCGGCGGCCAGCCGGGCAAACCGGCGTTTCATGTCATCGATCTTCGCCAGATAGATCCGCACGTCATGGTCGCCGCAGCGTTGATGTGGAGAGAGGCGAAATCCGCGCATGGCAAAATCGTGGCCCGCACCGGCGCCGCAGAGATGAATCACCGCCGCGAGGGTCTGTTTTTGTTGCAGCATGGAGGCCACGCGTGACTTCGAGCCGATCGCATTCGCCACTTGACGGTCGAGCAGCGCGGCCGTCAGCTCGATCGCATGGCTCGGCAACACACGGGTATAGAGACTATTGAACCAACAAGATTGCAGGTCGTGCCAGGGACCGTCCTCCACCACCATATGGTCGTGGACACAGTAGCGTTTCGCGGCCTGAAACGTGCCATCGGTGAGCTGATACATCCCCACCGCGCTGGAGGCCGGTCGATACCACTCCAGCGGATTCCATGAGAGTTGCCAGCGCCAGTAGGTTCGCGCGACGGGATTGCCGCTTCCCTCCACCTGCGCGAGCGCAGCCAGCAGTTCGGGCGTGATCACGGCGGTGGCATGTTCCCGGAAGAGCGGCCCGTACTCGCGCCAGGTTTCGGCGAGATTTTTGTCGAGCGCATTGTCGAGGGGAAAGAAGACTTCAGTCGGCTTGTTGATGGCGTGGTAGATCCAGTTGATGCTGAGCCAGGCAATAAGAAGAAGCACGGCTGTGAGAGGGATGCTGACAGCCGGATGAGAGGCCCACAATGCGCGTGTGAAAGCTCGCAGTTCACGCCAGCGCCGTCGTGAAAAACGCCACAGCTTGTGAATGGTGAAGCGGCGGCGAGAGCGGCGGCGACGAGAATGCAGATTAGGTCGAGAAGGCATAGAACAACTATAGCTGAGGAGCAGAAAGGATAGAACCTTAGAACGCCGCCCGCATGGTCCTGTGCTCCCGGAGTGCGCACACGGGAAGGTAGGGGTGTGGAAGCTGTTGGTCTCCTGTGCTCGCGCAGCGCGCACAAAAGGTAGATCGTATGTGAACACTGCGGGCAGTGCTCGCTGCATGCGCGCAGTGGGAGACCAATCAGCTTCCATCCCTGGAGCGTGACAAGTAAGCTTGGAAGGATTACTTAAAATAGAGTGGTCCATGGGCGCAGTTGGACCATCGCGGGCGACATTCTCCTATTCGCCGCTTGGGAGGGGAGACCACGAGCAAGCTTGGAGGGAGCATTTAGGCTGGTTAGCCTGATGAAGGCTGGATATTGAATCTCCGACGCTGGACTATTTCCCCGGTTCGATCAACGAGTTTTTGGTCGATCTCGCGACGGGTCGTGGAGATATCCCGCCGATTGCCGCATCTCCCGGGACACGGCCGTCTTCGACCCGCTGAGGGGGCCGATCAGGGCGTCTCTTCCGCGAGAGAGAAACCGGATCTGAGATCGCATCATCAGGACCGGGCGTGATGGGTCCTCGGGCCTTTCTGGTGTTCCGGCAACTGAATCATGTAGCGGCCGCCGGTGCTGAACGTCACCAGTAAATCTCCCTTCCGGCTCAACCGATCGATTTCGAGAAAGACCTGATTCCAGGTGAGCTCTGGCAAACTCTCGGCCAGAGTATCCAAATCACAACCACGCGTGTGTCTGACGGCTCCAAGGATGCGCTCGGTCACCGGTTTATGAGACGCCATAGCAATCCCTCCTTCTGATGTTCTGACGCGGGCGTCAATAGTTGGAAGATCTATTCGTCTGTGGCTCAGGTCCCGATTCGGGATAGATGATGCCGAACTCTTCTTCCGGGATGATTTCGCGCGACATCACGGCCAATTCGTCAGCGGCATCGTCCCCCAGTCCATATGCATGAGTGAGCAGCATTTTGAGAAACACGCCCGTTTCCCGTTTGGCACCCCACCGGTCGCCACGATTGGCGGCGCTGCGGATGCGATCCAGTTCCAGTTCATATGGAGCAAAGTTGTAGGCGGGATATTTCTTAGTGAAGTAGGTTGTGAGCCTCTGCTCGAGATCATCCACCCAGCCGATGGGCGGAGAGAAAGGCTCGCTGGGTGCAGCGATAGCGAGGAACAAGGACGGATATTCGCCCGCGTGAATCTGAGTGGACACAAGAACGGAGCAGACGACTGACAAGAAGATCAGTGCCAACAGAGGAAGGAAAGCTCGGCGGCTGACGGGCTCCATGAGGACCCTCGTTCCAAAGGTCCGCATCTGAACGGTGATGCACTGCGACTGAGCATCCGGCGTAGGAGTGAAGGGAACTGCGGCGTGATCCGGCGCGCAGCATGACAGGAAGAAGCGTGCGGAAGAAACTGCAGCCACCGTCACTGGAACGTCAGATCGATATGCTACGCCGATGAGAAAATCCGGTCAACCGTCCCACAATGGGCCAGGGGAGCGGGGTTTGAGTTGAGATACGGGAGATTCAGTCGAGCAGATCTGCTCCATCATGGTCGGTTAGGGGAAAGTTTTGCTCGCAGATTTGTCGAAGCAGTCTCGCATCTACTGGCTTCAAGATATACTGCCTGGCTCCCAGGCCGAGCGCCTCTTCACGAACGCTGCGATCTTGCTCAGCGGTCATCATCACGACCGGCACATGCTTATGATGAACCCCGAGTTCCCGAAGCACCTGAATGCCGTCCATGATGGGCATCTGCAGGTCCAGCAGCACGCCACTGATAGGAGCCTGCTTCGCCTCGAGGGCCATGAGCGCCAGCCCCGTCCTGCCGTCGTGAGCGACAATGACGGTGTACCCCATGGCCTCGAGCCGGTCTTTCAACGCTTCACAGATCGAGCGATTGTCATCGATGATCAGCAGCCGTCGTCCCATGTGACGCCGTCTCCAGAGCTGGCGCCGGTGTTGCCGCCTCCAGGGTGTAGGTGAAACCCTCTCGCCAAAGAATGACATCCCCAGTCCGACTCAGTACGTCCATGGCAAGAAAGAGTTGACTCCAACTGAGGTCCGGAATCTGGTCCACAATCTCCTCAACCGTCAATTTGCCGGAAGAACGAAGGAGATCCATGATCGCGGATTCCTGCTTTGCATACGCGACGCGGTGGAGTACGGGGTGATCGTTGCTCGGCATGGGGTCCTCCTTTCTCTCCTCGGATGCTCGAATCGGTAGAGGAACGGTCAATCTCCATACCAGACCGGAATCAGGAATCCCTGACAGCGCGGACAGCGAGCCGGCAGCCCGGCGGTCGGTTCACGCTCCGTCGGGGGCAGTGAGGCTGGCTGTTCGTTCAGCACAATCCTTCACCTGCTTGGTTCCAGGGCGGAGATCATCCCGTCGCTCCGCGTGAGTGGATCCACGACGACGAGCGTACCCCGCATGACGGGATGCAACTCGCAGTGATAGCCGTAGCGTCCAGGCGGCAGGGGAGCGATGAGGAAACTGCTATCCGGCGGGACCGCGATGGATTGAAAGGCACAGGCCTCATCCGTCAGACAGCCGTCATGGCGGACGCTATGCTGAGAGCCCGTTGCATTGATCCACCGAACAGGGGCGCCTGCCGGCACGACCGCAACTTGAGGTTGGTAGTAGGGCGACGTTGTTTCGAACATGATCTCGACCGGATCGGCAGGGGGAAAAGCAGCAGCCGCGCTGCCGGCCAGAAACATGCCCGAACAGAGCAGAACGAGTGCAATCGGGCGTCGAGTGTTAAATGGATAGGGTTGGCTCATCGTGCCCCTCCTTTCCGCCAGAGGTCCGTATTGATGTATCGCGCAGGCAGGATACAGCCGGAGAAGATAAGGACTCGATATGTGGATGGGCGGAATCGCATAAAGAACGCGTAAAGATCAGCCACACGTGAAGTCCACGCGAAGCGGAAAGAGAAGGGATTAGGGGTTGTAGATGGAAAGGTTTAGGCGACGGACGGGGAATCGCGTTCGATGCAGAAGCGATACCCGACGCCGGGGTCGGTCAGGATAAACCGGGGGCGAGTGGGATCCTTTTCGAGCTTTTTCCGCAGTTGCCCGATGAACACGCGCAGATACTGGGCCTGATCCACATAAGCCTGTCCCCACACCTCCTGCAACAGCATCCGATGTGTGAGCACTTTGCCGGCATGTTCGATCATATATTTGAGCAGGTCGTACTCGGTCGGCGTCAGTTTGACCGGCTTCTGATCCAGCGTGACCTCACGCCGGTCAAAATTCACGCAGAGCTCGCCCGCAATAAACACCGGCTGTGGACCATGGGCTCCGGCCGCTCGCCGCAACAAGGAGTGAATACGGGCCAACAATTCGTCCATGCCGAAGGGCTTCGTCATGTAATCGTCCGCTCCCACTTCGAGGGCTTCGACTTTGCGGGCCTCCTCGCCCATCGCCGAGAGCACGATGATCGGCACCGTGGAGGATTCACGAATCCGGCGCACGAGCTCCACCCCGCTCATCCCCGGCATGATGAGATCGAGGATGACGACGTCGGGACGCCGGTTGCGGAATGAACTGAGCGCGTCTTCGGCCGACTCCACCGTTTCGACCGCATAGCCGCTGCGTTCGAGGTTTACTTGAAGCGATCGTCGGATTTGCGGCTCATCGTCGACGACGAGCATGCGCGCGCCGTTTGTCACGACGCCCTCTGAACCAGATTGGGCTCGGACTCGCCCCGGTCACCGGCGGTCGGCCAAGAGGTCAGCGGGATCCGAAACAGAATGGTCGTCTCTTTACCGGGAACGGACTGAGCGAGAATAGAACCGCCATGGGCCTCGACGATACCCTTGCAGATGGCCAACCCGAGACCGGTTCCCGGAGGGCCGGACGACCGTCCGGCCTGCACGCGGTAGAATCGGTCGAAGATCCGGTCCAGCTCGTTGGGAGGCACCCCTTCGCCGGTGTTCGAAACGCGCACTTCGAGAGAGTCTCCCGCAAGTGCAGCGGTGAGCCGGATCGTAGAGTCCGGCGGAGAGAACTTGATGGCATTGTCGAGGAGATTCACGAGCACCTGTTGCAGCTGCACCCCATCGACAGCGATCGGCGGGAGATCCTGCGCCAGGTGCAGGTCGAGCTTCCGGCCTGCCAGCAACGGCTCCACGCGTCGGACGGCGCCTTCCACCAGCTCATCCAAAACCTGCCATTCGCGGCGGGGCGTCAGCGTCCCGGCTTCAAGGCGCGACATATCCAGAAGATTGCCGACCAGGCTGTTCAAATAATCCAGTTCCCGGTCGATGCCCGCGAGAAATTCATGGCGGATGGAAGGCGAGAGCGACTCTCTGTCGTGGCGAAGGCTGAAGAGCATGGTTTTGATCGCCGTCAGCGGCGTGCGAAGCTCATGCGAGACGGAAGACAGCAACGAGGATTTGACCGCGTCGCGCTGGCGCAAGGCTTGGACGGTCATCGCCTGGCTCTGTTTCAATGCCTGCTCCGCTCGCAGAAAACGCCAGGTGCCCAACGTGGCTCCCGCCACCACCAGCAGCACCACCGCAAGTTCCCAACGAATAAGCGCCTGGACGTTGTCCTCCGAATGCCGGGTCAACAGCGTCACGACATCGTTCGCGATGATCAACAGCGCGGTATTGTCCCTGAGCAGATCATCCCGCGCCGTGCCGCTGTCGGCGCCGGTCCGCGCACTCCGGAGGAAGGCATCGGCTTGCGCGAACAATGATTCCATGGCTCGTTGCTGCTCGAACAGCTTCTCCCGGATCTCGTCGGTCGGGGCGGCGGGAACTGCCAACGTTCCGACGCGATCTGCATGCGCCACAGCCGTGCCCCCGTGGATCAACGTCAGCACACGGTCCCTCAACGTGGCGCGAGTGTGCTGGTACTGAGCGTCCACCCCTTGTGAGGCGAGCAGGACCTCTTTCATATGACGCTCCAGCAACATCCGTTGCCGGCCGGCCAGATCGATGACGAGCGCATCGGACTCGCGACTGTGAATGACGGTCAGGGTGAGTGGAACGATGGCAAGCGCGGTGATGATCAGAAGGCCGAGGATTCCGGCGACGTGCGATCTCACAGACGGTGGGGATGCTGCGGCAGCCACGACGACCTCCAATCGCGCCCCATCATATCAATGATGGTGATTGGAAGGGTAGGTAGGTCGGCACACCCGGGAGGAGACTGTGTTTAGACTCCAGTTTTTTGGCGATTTCTTGCCAAAGAATCGGTCATGGTCGCTTCCATCCGTTCAACCGCGCCCGAAGCGACATGTATGACGACTCCATTGACGATTCTGGTGAGTGTTCTGCCAGTCTCGGATTCAAGGAACTCGACGTAACGCCCTAACTCTTGGTCTGTCAACGTTCTGTACGTAAACAGCATGTGCCGGAGCGACGCTTGAAGGAGCAGCGTCTTCATGTCCGGTCTCAGCTTGGCGAGTCTCTCCCGCAGAATGTCCTTTCCATCTGCTCGACCATTGGGCGTACCGGCAGTCATAGCGACGCCGAGAGCAACGGCCACGATCTCCCACCCTTCCACCGCCTGATCACTGCTTCCAGTGGCTTCCTCCAGTCGGCGCGTGAGCTGCATCCGTTCAGGTGAGGGCGGCTCGAGTTGGAGTTGCATGGCAAACGCGGCTTGCTGAAGAGACGATTCCGGTGAAGTCGCCTCAGTTTCCAAGGCGGTGATCCTTCGTCCTAAATCAGTACGAAGCCAAGCGACCGTGGGCTTTGCGACATCTTCAGGAAGTTCCCGGTCGAGGCGATGACGAACTTCCTCCTGTAGGACGTCCCCATCCATGGCGTCGAGGAAGGTCTGACGAACCAGGTGTTTCGTTTTCCCCGGGATCCGGTGGCCCCCCCGTTCGAGTCCCGCAAAAACCTGGTCGACAAGGATCGCATACCATCGGGGCATCTGGTGAATCTGGTTATCTAGACCGGACAGAGCCATGAAGTCGGCCGCCATGGACTCGTTGTTCGCCGTTTCCGCCAAGACGACGGAACAAGGACCGAGCCAAAGGAACGTGACAGCGAGCGACAAGATGAGCGCGACACGTCCCAGCGTATTGAGCTGCCTCATAACGATCAGTCCTTTCGTTCTCGCTGTCCACACCGGAGGAGCGCCATTCTGATACCCAGGAGGCAGCATAACGACTGCCGCAATGAGGCACCATCCCCCAGTGGAGCCATACAACCCCCTGAAAGAGGAAACGCGTGCGCAAGAACCGCCACACCGTTCGCCGGTTGTCGACTGCTCAATAACTACATTGACACGACGGCTGGCGAATCGTAGCCTGTCGCGAAATTCTCAAAGCCACCGGCTGAGGCATAGGATGTCCGTCTCTTCCATGCTCACGTCTGAGTACTCGTGCGCGTCACATTCTGCTGGTGAATGGCGAGCCATTGCGAGCCTTCTGCTTGCGGGACTCTTCATCATCCTGCATCCGGTACCAGCTGTGGCGGAAGGGGAGTTCGCCCCGTCATCGGTCAAGAAAGGTGTGCTCTTAGTAGCCAGCCCATCGTTGGATGATCTGAACTTCCGCGAAGCCGTCGTGCTCATCGTGGAGCATGGTGATGAGGGAACGCTCGGGCTCATTCTGAATCGTTCCACCAAAGTCCTTTTATCTGAAGCATTGCCGGACGTCACCGCGCTGAAGGGGACGAGCCATCGGCTGTTTGCGGGTGGGCCGGTGCAGCGAAATCAGCTTACTCTGTTGTTCCGACTCAAGGACCCGCCGGCAGACGCGCGATCGGTGTTCGACGGGGTCTATGTCGGGGGTACACCGAAGATATTGGAACGAATCATTGCGCAAGCCAAGCCGACCGAAACCTTCCGGGCTTTTGCCGGATTCGCCGGGTGGGCTCCGCAGCAGCTGAAATATGAAATGTTTCAGGGAGCGTGGGCGACCCTGCCGCCAGATTCGATCGCCATCTTTGACCAGGACCCGGCCACACTCTGGCAAGAATGTATCAGCCGCCTTCAGGCGCCCCGGGTGATTTTGAATTAGAACAACTTTTAAAGATCTTCCGGTGTAAGCCCCGTCACCTTAGACAGACGAGCCAGCATGCGCGGGCCGATTTCGTCGCGGTCGTGAAACGCGAAGACGACATCAGGCCAGCCGGTCCGCTGGAGCACTTTATGGGAACCCGTCGTGCGCTTGATTTGCCAACCGATACGGAGGAGTGCGGAAAGGACACGGGAGGTTTGAGTCGAGGGCCAGCGGCTCATGCCGCAATGAAGGAGACGTTCAGCAATTCCTCTGGCACAGCTTCATGATGTTCAAGGCGATCGGCCATTGCGCGAAGAGCCAGTGCTTGGACGGCGGCGAGCGCAGCGGCCTTTGTCTGTCCATAGGCCATTACGCCGGGCAGTGTCGGCACCTCACCGATCCATCGGCCGTCTTCTTCCTGTTCCAGTTCGATCTTGAGTTGCGTCACCTTCGCCATGGCTATTCTCAATAGAATTGATAGCCATAGGCTAAGCCCCAGCAGGTCTAAAATCAAGTCGCCGCAAGAATTGCCGCGCGCTTAGTTGACACCTGTCGACTCGAGTCGTAGCCTGTCGCGGAATTCTCATCGCAACCGGCTGACTGGCAGAGTGTCCCTGTGTATCCTCTTCCCGCAACGAATTGGGGGACGACCGATGAGGGCACACATCCTACTGACAATCATCCTCGCAGTGCTGTACGGCGGACCGGCTTGGGCAGGCATGGAGGAAGCAGAGGCCGCGCATAAGCGCGGCGACTATGCAACCGCCTTGCGCGAATGTGAGCCGCTGGCTGAAGAAGGGAATCATGCCGCACAGACGTTGCTCGGCCATATGTATCTGCGAGGGCAGGGGGTGCCCAAAGATATCGTGCAGGCCGAAATGTGGTTCATCCTGGCCGCGATGTCCGGCGAATCAACGGCCGAGACGCTCCGTAACTACATTGCCAGAGATTATATGACCGATGCGCAAGTCGGCGAGGCGGCACGGTTGGCGTGGTATTGGAAGCCGAAAGGTAAATAATCGGAACGCGGGTCTTGTCTTCGACCAGCCCAGCCTGTGTAGGAAGGTCAGCGATGGAATGCCTACACGCTGCTCGCCATCGCTTTCAGCGACCGCATCGGCAGGGCCATGCAACCTCTCGCAAGTCGCAGCCAGCCCCACCATCCTCACTAGGCGAGTAGGGAATAATGCGCGCACGTTGGGACTAATCCAGGCCACCCTTTTAAACGGGAAACGAGCAAGCTTGGAGGGAGCATCATATATCGATGCCTTGACGCCAGGTTTCACTTGGAGACAGTCCGGTCGAGATTCCTTGCGAACTTCGTCAATTCACCATGGTCGGCGCCTTTATCTAAAGTGTTTGACGAACAATGCTCGTGTCGATAGACCCATCCCGTCAGCGTCTTGCGAAAGATCGCTGTGCAGAGGGTCATCGCGTCCATGGTGCCACCGTGCGCTGCGATGGTCACTCGATCCTGATACGTCGCCCACGCAAGGGCACCACCAGTGTGCACGGCGATGTCGCTAATCTGCTCATTGATTGAGACCGGCCCGCGCGTGACCTCTCGCTCAAGGTCGTCCAGCAAGCGTGTCATGTCTTCAAGAGACCGATGTTCCGCGTCATCGAAATACGAGTATTCCGGCGCGAAATACCGCAACACCGAATGCCGGTCCAGCGTCTGCGGGAAGGACATGTAGGCCTCCGCTAAATCTGTAATCGTCTGCTGCACCTGAAGGTCCTCTGCCTCCGGCCATGCGGGAGCTGCGGCCCACACCATACAGGCTATGAGGAGCGAGATCTGGAATGTTGGTTTCATGCAGCGCCTCCGCCCAGAGCAACGGGAAATTAGTCAGGTCTGTTTCGGGAATCCCCAGGAGCCACAGATGGACCAGTGTCAGATGCCGGTCCGGACAACGGAGGATCCAATGTCAGAGACATGTGTGCGGCTTGAAGAACGAGAGTGATTAATCGATTTGCATCGAACGGTTTCTGAAGACAGCTAAAGGCACTACGGGCTGCCGCCACTTGCTCCGTTGCGTCGGACATCGCCGACATGAGAATGACCGGCGTTCCGGGCCAGGACAACTGACACTGGCGGAGAACGACGAGGCCGTCGAGACGGGGCATGTTGTAGTCGGTCAGTACGACATTGAAACGACGCTGGCGCATTGCCGCGAGGGCAGCCAGACCATCAGAGGCCTGGACCACGGTCATGCCGAGCTGTTCCAATCGATCGCTGATAGCCTCACGCACATCTTCGTCGTCGTCGGCTACCAGCACGTGCACACCATGTCTTGGCATATGACCCATGAGAGCGACGAGAGCGACCCATGACCATGACGAGGAACCCCATCATGGATGGCCAGGGTGGAAACTCCAGGAGGAGAGTCTCCACCCGAGGTTCCGAGTCTGGTGGGCAGTCAGACACGGACCGACGTAGGCCATGCATGAATCGAGAGGGAGTCCACCACTACAGTGGCTGCCTCTACAGACAGAGTCGGAAGTGCGGCCACAAAGGTTACAAGTAATAATAGGTGATCAAGCCGGCCATGCTCCGGCGCTTCAGCTCGATCCCACAGCGCCTCGCATTAGCTGAGTGGAGGGGGAGCACAGGATGGGATGCCTGCACGCTCCAGTACCTCAGCCGACCGTACTAAGCTTCGCATTTGCTCGGCTCCGCAACTTGGTCCGTTGAAGCTTCGCTGAACGGACCGTCGAACAATGCTCGCCGTCGTGAAACACGACCGCATCTGCTCAGCAAGTACGGTTCCCGCTCTTCGGTACAAGTCGCCTGCTAGGCACCCCATCCACACCTCGCCTGAGGAGGAGAGAAGTCCGAGCAAGCTTGGAAGGAGCATTGATAGTTCACTAATCGCGAAGGCATTCCTTAAATGATTTTGCAGCCGCAACTGGTAAAGGGGAAACGAGCAAGCTTGGAGGGAGCATCTTAGCTGGAGGGGGTTCTCTGCATCATTGAATCCCTCGGCTCGCGATACTTGGCGAAACAGATGAGGTCTAGATGATGGTAATGGTTGGGCAACACGGTTTCTGCCTTGTAGCCGAGATTGAGAAAGAACTGAATATTCCTAGCGGTCCGCAGCATCGTGCACGCATAGAACTTATGGGCATCGGCTGTAACTCGTTCGATTTCTTCGATCAGCGCTTTTCCAACGCCACGCTTTTGATGAGCGGGACTCACGGATAGCAACCGAATCACGCACACACCGGCCACAATCCAAAAGCGCACCGATCCGATGACCGCTCCCTCGGTCTCCGCCACGAGAATACGTTTCTCCTTGGCGTCCTGCTTGAGACTATCGAGCGTTTCCGTGGTCCATGCGCTCACTTCATACAAATTGGAGTATTCGCCGAACGCGGCTTGTTGAATCTTGAGCAGCGCTTCGAAGTCAGCTTCTGTGGCTGGTCTGATATGAATCATACCCGGTACGTCCTACTGTGAAGATAGCAAAGCATACCCATCCTCTTCCATCTGACCTGCGCAATGGACGAAGTTCCAGCGGGAAAGTAGAATGTCCCCGTTTCTCCAACCCATTCTTTCTTATGGGCGCGCCTGCGCATCTGCGACCGGTCGCTGTGCCGACGTGAGACCTGACGGGAGGAGGTGCGTCATGAAACACGAAACCGGCAGGATTCTGCCTTCCATCGTGATGCTGCTGATGTTGGCATTCACACAGGGGGCGTCCGCGGAAGGATTGCGCAGCGGGTTCGACGAGGCATTCGGTCCGCAGTTTCGTCCAGATGCCAGATCGGCTCCCCCGGATTTGAAACATCGTCCTCCGCAAGGATTCGATCGGGCCGAGGAAGTCCGCCATTGGAACCAGATCGCCATCGATGCGAGCGGCCTCGATCACACGCCGGTCGCGCCGGGGGAGAACCGCGTCTTCGGCGAACAGCTGGGGCCGGGTCGCGCGAGCCGGGCGATGGCCATCATCCATCTGGCTGTCTTCGAAGCGGTGAACGCCATCGAAGGAGGCTATCAGAGCTACGTCGGCCTTGCTCCCGCGCAGAGGGGAACGTCGCTCCAAGCGGCCGTGGCGCAGGCAGCTCACGATACGCTTGCCGCGCTCTTTCCGTCGCAAGCTCCGAGCTTCGACAGCCAACTAGCGGACGATCTGTCCATCATTCAAGAAGGAAGCATAAAGAACAACGGAATCGCGTTGGGCAAACACGCAGCCTCCGCAATCCTCGCCGAGCGCGCCAACGACGGCTCGCAGCGCAGTGAGCCCCGGGTCGGCATCGAGTTCATCACGAGCAACGATCCCGGCAAATGGCGGCAGGATCCCATCAGTTTGATCCCGCTCGCCTTGGGCGCCTATTGGGGGCAGGTCAAACCCTTCGTCCTCGAACGGAGCGACCAATTTAGAGCGCCGGTGCCGCCCGGGATCGACAGTCCCGACTATGCGACCGCCTATAACGAAGTGAAGACGCTGGGAGGCGACGGCATCGTGACGCCCACAACTCGCTCGGCGGAGCAAACGATCATCGGGACCTTCTGGGCCTACGACGGCACGCCAAGTCTCTGTGCGCCGCCGCGCCTCTACAATCAAATCACCATCCGGATCGCGGAACGGATGGGCACGGTTCACGACGTGGCGGAACTGGCCCGCCTCCTGGCGCTGGTGAACGTCGCCATGGCAGACGCAGGCATTGCCGTGTGGGAATCCAAGTACTACTATCAGTTCTGGCGGCCGGTGACCGGGATTCGTGAAGCCGACGAGCACACCGGACCGACCGGATTGGGCGACGGCAACCCAGCCACTGCCGGAGACCCGACCTACTCGCCGCTCGGTGCGCCGGCCAGTAACCTTGCTGGGCCGAACTTTACACCGCCGTTTCCCGCCTATCCCTCCGGCCATGCAGGCTTCGGCGGGGCGCTCTTCCAAACGCTCCGCAAATTCTACCGGACAGATCACATCCGATTTTCCTTCGTCTCGGACGAATTCAACGGCGTGACGCGCGACAACAATGGCAACGTGCGGCCGCTCGTGGAACGGAGCTTCACCACCCTCTCCCAGGCGGAGGAGGAAAACGGCCAGAGCCGTATCTATCTCGGAATCCATTGGGCGTTCGACAAGACTGAGGGGATCGCGCAGGGACGTCTGGTGGCCGACCAGGTCTTCAAGAACATCTTGCGTCCGCAGCACGGAAGATAACGAGCTCCTATGAGCCGACAGATTCTCATCGTCAGCGCGCACCCCGATGACATGGAAATCGGTATGGGAGGAACCGTCGCCAAACTGGTTGAGGAAGGAGCCGAGATTACCTCGCTCATCGTGACGGACGGCGGCCGGGCCTCGAACCCCTTCGGCTGGACGGAGCGACAAATGGCTGACGAGCGGAGGGCAGAGGCGCTCCGGGCTGCGGAGGTCTTGGGCGTGAAGGACGTGATCTTCTGCGATCAGCCGGACGCGGCGGACGAGGTCGATGTACAGGCAGTGGCCCGGAAATTGATCGAGGTGATGACGCGCCTCAAGCCCGGCGAGATCTATACGCTTCACGAAGAACTCGATCGACACAAGGCGCACCGCCAGGCGGGCACGTTGGTGCGGGAAGCGGTCGAGGAATCGGGTTTCACGCCGAGGGGAGGGATCTGGGCCTATGAAGTCTGGGGACCGTTCGCGACCTGGGACCGCATTGAGTACATCGACCGCTATGTGGAGAAAAAGAAATTAGCCATTGCGGAGCACCGCAGTCAGGTGTCGGTGATCCCGTACGGGGACGGGATGCTGGGATTGAACCGCTGGCGCGCCGTGTATGCCGATCCGATGGAGACATCACCGGCCGGGAACTATGCCGAAGTGTTCCTGCGTGTGGAACACGGGCAATAGAAAAACGGCAGCATTCGGTGTTCGCTCACCGACCTCCCGGAGCGATCCTACCGGGTATCACTGGGAGGAAGCCTTCTGGAATTCTCTTGGCCACGGTCATAAGACCGTGGTGCCTCGGTCAGTTCCAGCTTTCCTTCCCAGTCATACCTCGGTGGATACCTCGCTCCTCCGGCCAGGTTCGCTCAACCGAACGCTGCCTATGATGGTTAGGCGAATGGAACGTCGAACAATGCTCGCCATCGCTTTCAGCGACCGCATCGACAGGGCCATCCAACCTCTCGCAAGTCGCAGCTAGCCCCACCATCCTCACCAGGCGAGTAGGGGATGGCGCGCGCACGTCGGGTGTATGGTTAAAGCGAGTTACTGTTCTTGGGGAAGGGTGTTCTTGACGAAAGGTGTATTCGTGAGCTGCCTGTTGGATACTTCGATGTCCAGTAAGTGAAGTTGAAGGCGCAGCATGCGTATCTCTTCCGTTGTAAGCTTGTTTCCTTCGGTTGAGCGAAGTCGTTTCAATAATTCTTTCCCTTGGTTCAAAAACTCGCCGGTGATGCGCTGAATTTCCATAATTAAGGTAAGTACGACTCCGATGGTTGTGTTCCGCTATCGAGAGCGGTTCAGGGAATACGCCGCGGCTGGCGCCGGCACAGGTGCTTGCAGATCTTGGACGTATTGTTGCATTTCCATCAGCGCATGACCGAGCTGTTTGATCGAGCAGTGGCGCAACGTATGAATGCTTTTCCCCGTCCACAGCCGAAGGGCCTTTCGGGATGGTGAATTCACGGTCAGCACATATGTCTGAGGTGCGTTCTTCATGATGTCCTCCATTTATATCTTGCCCCACTGTCCTTGAGCATCTTGTCAGGCTGCTCGAAAAAGCGCGAGTAGATCACTCAACGCCACGGTCTTGTGTTTCAATACCGCCCGCTCCGCTTGCAGTTCTTCTCGAGTAACCGCGTTAGAACTATCCATGCGGCATGCTGTGACAAGCGAACCCACTCGATTGCACTCCTGTTCGACCTTCCCCTTGACCACCTGATTCACCGACAGCATGTCCAACACGGCGGCTTTGGTCGCGGCGAGATTCGATTGGAAGTCGGGCTCCGGATAGCTGATACGCGCCGCCTCGCTCACACAGCGATCCAAGCTTTGCGCCAGAAAGAGGTACAATCTGGCCAGCATGTCTGTGACGTCGATATGACTATGCACGGTGGATTGGGTATGCATTTGCTCATTCTCCTTTTGATTCCAGACGCGATTACGCCCCGGCGGTTATCTCCTGAGTCTGCAGTGACTGGCCGGCTGGCCGTGGCGAGGCATCCAAACATGGACTCGGCTCCGATACCTGCATCGACGTCTTCAGTTCCTGAATGGCCCTTGCGACATCCTGTTCGGTAGATCCGAACCGGTCTCCCATTACCTTAATGGCCTGTCTGATGGCTGTCGTCATCTTCGCAATGTGCTCCTGGGGTGTCATGGAACTTCTCCTTATTGAATGGTTGATCAAGAATCCGGACGACCGACGTCGCCCTACTATTACTGCGAACTCCAGAGCCTCAGAGACCCTCTGCATTTTCGTCAGGCGGGAATCACACGCTCGGCTTGATGGCGAATCGCCTGGTTCTTCGCTTAGGTCGAAAGCATGTGCGTCAAGACGAGCGCGAACACCCATGCTATGACGTAGAATGCCAGGAACAGTTCTGAACGGCCCCTACACCAAGAGTGCATGGCGTCCTCCTGACGTCCGGACACGATGATTCGGCGCTGTCATAGAGACCTGATCACCGGTTTTCTTTCTGCTCTTCCGGAAAAGACGCCCAGATGGCGACGGCCCAAAGGAACACCATTAATCCAAGTATGCTGTAAATCTGATACATCTCACTCACCTCTCTTTCAATCATTCAGTCTTCGAGTTCGCCTCTTTCACCCGGTCGATCTCTTCTTCAGAACTTGGGTGCAAGCGGGACTAATTTCCTAGTCGCCTCTTCGCCTCGGCAGCCTTGTTCGGCCAGCATGCGCTGCCCAGCACTGGCGCCCGTGGGGATTCTGGCTAAACAAGCCTTCAGTGTATCCTCTTCTGCGCCAGATGCCATCACGCCAAGCGCTCCAGTCGGAGGAAGAACCGGGGTTCCTTCCATGAACTGGACCTCCGCATGAGCCGGGTACACCGGAAGTAATGCAAGCAGGACCAGTAACGAGAGCGGGACCGCCGGTTTTATGATCAAATGGATTCTCATTGTCTATACCCCCTGTCAGGTTGGACTATTAACCTATTCCATGCCTTATGGTTCGATTCACGATTTACGCGTTGCGCCAGCCAGTTGTCGTTCCGCGTTGATCCAGTCCTCCAAAGCCCGGCCTTCCTGCTGACCCCTTTGCTCATACAATTCGTAAGCTCGCCGCGCAATGCGCTCATGAGTCCAATCGGCCTTGGATATCTGGATAGCGGTACGGGACTGTTCAGCGTTTGGACTGACACTGAGTGTGCCAGTTGACACTGTCGGCGTTTTTGGATTCGAAACAGTTTCTCTGACCATTGTGCACCTCCTCATGACTCGCGTGAGTGGTTCATTGAGCGAGGTTCCGCCTCGCCCTCATCACAAGAGTCGTCTGGTTCGTCCAAGGACAACCAGATCTCTTGTGCTGGGTTGGTCCAGCAGTGGGGACACGCGGAACCTCGGGCGTCGGAGCGGCGGGGACTGGAGAATCGGTCGCGCTAGGAAGAAAGCAGGAAGCGCAAGAGATAGGACAGTCAGCGGAGCTTCACACCAGACAGCATCACCCTAGGCGCACTGGGGAGGGGAGTCAACCACTATAATAAATCTAAAATAGGGGCGTGGATAGTTCAATGATTCCGCGGGTCAGCGTTGCCCGACTGACGGCGTATTCTAATTCCATGTCGGAGGTGGCGCGACACGCGGGAGATGGCGGAACGACACCCGTATCGATCCTTTGCTCCCGGAGTGCGCACGCGAGAAGTGGAGGATGGAGGCTGTTGGTCTCCTGTGCTCGCGCAGCGCGCACAAAAGG
>CAMLHQ010000032.1 GCA_946479785.1 uncultured Nitrospira sp. | reverse complement strand
GGCGTGCTCACCAAGTTCTCAACGCGTTAAGCGGTTTCAATGGATATTCCCTGAAGCGGCCGAGTGGCGGAACGCTCCGATCCAGTCTCAGCGGCCATGGTGTCCACCGCCGCTATGACCACCTGCGCCGATATGCCCTCCGCCGCCGCCAAAATGTTGGGGGATGGAATAGGGTGCGCGAAGCACGGGAGGGTTCGGTTGCGCGACATGAGGTGGATGGACCTGCTGCAGTGTGGGGGGCAAAGGACTTGAAAACGGTTGCACCGGCACGCCGGCCGGCACCCTTAACGCATTGGCACTGGTCGCTGCATTTGCCGATCCGGGGAGCAGAGTCTGTGGCGGTACGGACGCCGGTGCACGTAGCGCATTGGCACTGGTCGCAGCATTTGCCGATCCCGGAAGCAGGATCTGCGGAGGCGGCACGGTGATCCCCATTGAAGCCGTTGGCGGGACAAGCAGGGACGGATGTGGTTGAACCGTCGAGGGCACTCCCGGCGGCGGGGGTGCAAGGGTGCCGGACTGTGTCGTGATCACCTGTTGCACGATAGGAAGATGACGATTTCGTGGATAGATGTGATGCGCTTGCAGCAGCAAGCCGTTGACCTGCTGGAGCCCGATCCATGGGTACGGGTAGATGACAGGTGTCACATAGACCCAGTCGGTCCAGGCTTGCGACACGAGGGCATTCGCCTGTAGCTGGTTAAGAAGGTCCTGACGCTCCTGATTGAGGGCCTGAATTTGCTCGGGCGAGACGGCGGCGGCCAATGCCTGGTTGGCGGCATCGAGCTGTTGGCGCAACTGGTCGGTTTCTGATCGAAGCGCCATGAGTTCCGTCTTGGCGCTCTCGTTTTCTCGCAGTGTCGCGATGGCCTGTGTGACTTCGTCGGGGTCGACCTGCGCAGTGAGATCGGCGCGGATCACGACGGTTTCTCCCTCCAGCCTGGTGGTGATCTTCTGATCCAACACCATCACAATGCCGGCCGTGTAGGCTCGGATGTCGTCCCTCGTGACATCCATATTTTTCACTTCGGTGACGCTTTCCAAATAGGTGGCGACCTGTTCGAGCGCTTCTCGTTTTGCCGCTTCGACGGCCAACCGAACGGCATCGCTCCGAGTGTCATGATCTCCCATGCGGTATTCCCCGCTGGCGGTCACCACCCGGACGTTTGCAGAAGGAGGACGTTGCGCCGCCGGCACGACTGGCGGAGTCGAGGAGGATTCCAGATGAAGAGGCACGGCGCGGCTCCGATATTGTTCCGGGATTGAGCCTAATTCTGTGGTGAAGTTCTGTGTCCCGGAATCATCTTTATAGGTATAGATTGGCGACCCTGCGGAGCTCTGAGAGATAAAGGCCGAAGGGCCGAAGATCCACAGGCAGAATACGAACGATACTGTCAGCGTTCTACGTGAGGTCAACATTGAAGTATCCGTCATGTGTCGTCCTCTTCAGCTTACCACATCGGTCGCGGCCTCTCTTGCGCGTTGTTCCTCTAGCTCTTACAATCAGCCGCGATGAGCAAAGATTTTATTCCGCATGACTCAGCTCCTCGCCGCTGTACCGCAAGACCACTTTTTATTATAGGAGCGGTGTGTTTGCTGCTAGTGGTCGGCGGCTGCAACATTCTGCCTGGCCACTGGCGGCCTGGATGGAATGAACATTGGCCGGACGCCACGCCTGTGCCCGACACCGCCGGCTCCTGGAGGTTGACTGATCTCGAAGCGAAGGACGGCCGCTTTGTCGCGCTGGCCATCTCAGGGGGCGGCAGTCGAGCCGCCAACTTCGGCGCGGCCGTCATGCTCGAACTTCAACGCCGGAACATGCTTGAACAAGTTGACGTGATTTCAGGCGTTTCAGGTGGAACGCTCCCCACCGTGTATTACGGACTCGGGGACAAGGCAGGGGCGTTTACGGAGCCTGCGCTCCGCGAGGCGTTGGGCTACGATTTTCAGAGCAGTTGGATTCGCCGGTGGTTTCTGCCTCAGAACATCTTTCGCTATTGGCTCTCCGACTTCACACGCTCGGATATTATGGTGCAGGTCTTCAACAACAATCTCTATCATAAGGCCACCTTTGCCGAGCTTCGGCCCCATCCCAAGATCCTGCTCAATTCGACCGTTCATAACGATCACACCAGGTTTACTTTCACGGACGACCGCTTTGCCGCACTCCATTCTGTCCTCGCCGCCTATCACGTGGCCAACGCCGTGAATGCATCCTCTGCGTTTCCGGGCGCCTTCCAAGACGTGACCTTGCAAAAATATGTGGAACCGCCCCAGTTCATTCATCTCTACGACGGCGGTCCCATCGACAATCTCGGGGTCCAGGCCATCCTCGAATACATGAATCGGAACATTCTGGGCACCTCGCTCAATCGTCTGTTTCCCAAGGGATGTCTGATTATCGTCGTTGATGCCACGCCTGCGAGCGAGCATCCTGAACTCAATACGGAAAGATCCAGTCGTGCGTCCATTGACTATTTCGTCGACACGAATGCGTTGGACGCGATGGATGCCATGTTGATGGAATCACGCCGAACCCTTTTGGCCAGGATGGGCATTTCGGTTGAGAAACAAGATCAGGAAGTGCGGGGCCGGCTCCCGGTAAACGATCCGAATCAATGCGGCTGCGAAGTTCGCCATGTCTCACTCCGGCATCTGATGTATGCGGGGGAATCGGAAGATGAACAGTTGGCCGAGCGTGTGACGCGGATTAAGACGAAGTTTTGGATTGCCCAAGAGGAACAGGACGATCTCTTTCTAGCCGCCGAGCTCATCATGAAGTTGCTGGACGACAAGCAGCTGCTGACGGAGACATCATTTGAGATTCCATGCGCGAAGGAGACCGAGAAAAGCAAGAACTGATAGTTCAATTTGTTAGTGATCGAATGTCGGAAATATGAGGGTGTTGCTTGCAGATTAGTGTGAAGAAACCGACGTTCTGAACCAGAGTTCATACAGTGAGATGGTGATCTGACAGGCGAGCGAAAGACCCATTAACGCACCTCCCGCAATCACGGTATACGCGAATATCGGTTGGTACGTTGTGAACCACCAGGAGCCAATGTCCAGCCAGATGGCCAAGAACGGAATGGCGATAAGAATGCTTCGCAGGGTCAACGAAAGTTCACTCAAGGCAAAGATCAAACTCGTGAGCATGAAGATGAAGCTCATGCCGAAGAGGTGAATGTGGGACACGCGCACCAGACTCTTTAACGATTGACCTACCGATGCTCCGGTATACGCGGAGACTTCCGCATAGGAGCTCAATCCAGGGATCGACAATCCGGATTGCGCGCTGTGACAACTTGCGCAGGATTGTTTGAGGATCGGCTCAATCTTGAGAAACTCCGCTTCAGGCGCGCCTGCTCGTACCCACCGGATGATCTCCCGCTTTTCGCCAGGCCCCACTCGGTCGCCCATGCTCCCTTTGAGGGCCGCCTCGAGAAGGCTGTCTTCCTGCCTGCCGTAATATTTGGCGATGACCGCCTGAACCACACTGAGACGAGGCTGGGCATGGGGTTCGAGGTCGATGAGATACAGGTAGGCAAGGGCAAACAGGTAGCCGGCGCCGATGGTCAAAAGAAAACACGTTGCCAATACCTTCAGTGGTAGCGGCAGTGTCCGCAGCGTCATTCGCCTCTTACTCGACGGGTGTAACGTTCACCGCAACGACTGCAAATAGGCCACCAGCGCCTCACGTTCTTCAGCGCTTCCTTTAAAGGCGGGCATCTTGGCTTGGGGCACAACCGCCTTCGGGGATATCAGAAACTGCTCGAGCCACTCGGCATCGCGCTTAGCCCCCACGTCGCTGAGATCGGGCCCTGCTTTTCCGCCTTTCCCACGGATCGCATGACAGAGCGCACAGCCTTTTTCCATATAGATCTGATTGCCTTTGATACGGGCAGAACCAGCCTGCGACCACGTTTCACCCTGAATCGCGAGCGAACAGGCCGCAAGCACACACAACCCTACGAACAATCTTGATGGCGTGACCATGAAATCGCCGGATGCTAGCACGCGATGCCTGGTCTATCAACTAAACCCTTTGACCTTGGGTTTCCTGCGTCGTGCGAGAAGTTGAAAGGAGCCGACGAATTCCGCGACATCCCGAACGGTCGCCGGAGTGCGCCGATAACGAGAACGCTTATGCGGCGCGCGCTTTCTGTCCAGCCTGGTGCTCGGCGAAGAGCGCAAGCATTTCCCGATTGAAGGCCGGGAGGTCGTCAGGCTTGCGACTGCTGACCCAGTTGCCGTCTCGCATTACTTCGACGTCTCGCCAGTCGGCGCCGGCATTTCTCAGATCGTCTTGAATCGTATGATAACTGGTCATCGCCCGTCCCCGGACCAGGCCGGCGGAAACGAGCAACCACGAGCCGTGACAGATGACGGCGACAGGTTTGCCGCTTTGGTCAATGGCCCTGATGAACGTCTTTGCCTCCGGGACGGCGCGAAGGCTATCCGCATTGAGCGCCCCGCCGGGCAGGAGGGCGGCATCGAACTGTTCCGGATCGGCTTCGGCCAACACGAGATCGACGGGAAATCGATCCGCCTTTTCGTCATGCTTCATTCCTTGAATCCGGCCTGATGCGGGGGAGACGATGAATGCTTTCGCACCTGCCTGTTCCAGGGCTTCCTTCGGCTCCGTCAATTCGGATTGTTCGAAATCATCGGTGGCCAATATTGCGACCCTCATGCCTTGCAACGGTCTGTTCGTCATACGTCCTCCTTCTCGATGAATCCTCTTTTCATGTATCAATAGCGTAACGAGAAGAGTACTAGGAAAGGACCCGGCAAGGAGAGATAATAAATCCGAGCTGATGAATATACTCACGATCAATTTGCTGTCGAGCACCCTGGTGTTCTGGATTGCCGCACGAATCTACCTTCTGCCAAAACTTCATGAAATCCAGCCTCAAGCCGTCCTCTTGCCAATACTGCTTTTGCACGGGCTTCGCCATCTCGGGCTGATGTTTCTGGCGCCGGGCGCGATCTATGCCGGCATCCCTTCGCAGTTCGCATATCCGGCAGCCTTCGGCGATCTGGTCGCAGCGATCCTCGCGCTGCTCTCAATTCCAGCGGTCCTCACGGGGCATTGGAGTGCCCGGCTTCTCGTATGGGCGTTCAATGTGGAAGGATCGCTGGATCTCTTAGCGGCCATTACGCTGGCGACAGTGTATGCCGCGTCGCCGTACATGGGACCGGCCTATTGGATTCCCGCGTTCTGGGTCCCGGCACTCCTGGTGACTCATTACATCACATTCCTCATTTTGGGGCGGTACTGGGCGCGTGTACGTCCCCGTTGAACGTCTCTCCTCGTCGCAAGGAGTGGTCGTCACCTTTATCTATTATCTATCTCACCGCCTCAGCATAGGGTCCGGCCTCTTCCACAGCCACATTCTCAAACCGTTCCCTGCGGGTTTCGCTTCCGGCTCGGTTGCGATAGACCAACTCATCGGTGTCGAGGTCGTACTCAGGAAAGTCGGTGTTTTCCCATCGCTGCTCGAAGTAATGGGCATACAGCGTATAGAAACCGTGGTCCTGTCGGTTGTGCCGAAGCACATATTCCGGCATGCTTCGGATGTCGAGACCGGCATGGTAATGCTGAAGCCAGAGATAATCGCCCAGGATGAGCATCTTAACCAAGGGCGAGTCCGCATAGAGTTTCAGCTTGACGGCTTTACCCATGGCTTTGAGTCGCTTGAGCAGGGAAATGCTTTGCCGTACTTCCTCCCGAAAGGCCGCGAGCGTGTATTCGGGGTGCGCGATCGCTTCGATTCGCGCGATCGCCTCTTGACTGTACGGATTCACAAGGAGGATTTTCGCGCCGAGGCACTTGTCGAGAACGGACGACAGATCGCCAACTTGATCGACGAAGGTGCTGTAGCCGCTGGAACCGATTACCATGATGATGCGGCCCGTACTCTGTTCTTCCTTGAGTCGTTGGATATGCCGCTGGGCCCGTCGCGCGCGTCTTGGAAAAAAGGACACGAGTCCCGCACCGGCGGCCGCTGCGGCAAGAACACGGTCTCGGACGCTGCGACGGATATAGCTGAAGCAGCCGATGAGCAGGACGGCGACAATCATTTCAACGATGATGAGTGAGAGTTTGTCATGTTCCACCCGCGACCAGAGCGTCAAGAACTGTCTGGCGCCTGACGGAAGGAGGAGGGCAATGCCTGCACTCAAGGCGACGACAACAATGTGATAGAGACTGCCCGCCGCGTCTCGAAGGAACATTCGAATGGTTGAATACAATGCGTGAAACAAGGAACACCTCTTTCAGGTTTTAAGTTCATGACAGAGTTTTGCGACTCTGTCGGACTGGTTATGTACGTTGGGCCGAAGGCCGTCCGGGTGTGCTCAGCAGAAGCAGAACAAGCTCAGGAGGGTCTTATGCGATCAAGCAACAGCCTAGCATGAGTATGAGAATGACACAAGCGCAATCAGCAGACTGCTAACAGTCTCGAATAAAAACTTTTAGAGAGAGGTAACTCATTATTACTATGAAGAGCACATCATTGAATAGAACTGTAAGTGCGTTGTTCATCGGTAGCCTGTGGTTCGCCGGCTGTGCCGAGTTGGCGTATCAGCACATGAACGATCCCTCTCGGGATACCTGGCAGAAGCCGAAGGAGGTCATCGAGAAGCTTGCGATCACGCCAGGGTCGCGAGTGGCAGATGTGGGCGCCGGGGGAGGATATTTCACGTGGTATTTGGCAGGAGCGGTCGGATCACAAGGGAGCGTGTATGCGGTGGACATTGACGAGACTGCGCTGAGTATCATCAAGAACGAAATGCACGCTCGAGGCATCACCAATGTGGTGCCGATCCACGCAGAACTCGGCGATGCGAAATTGCCGGAGCTTGTTGAACTCGTGTTTACCTGCGACACCTACCACCACATGAACGATCGCATCGCCTATTTCCGGTCACTCACTCGGTATCTCAAGCCCGATGGACGGGTGGCGATTTTGGATTTTCATCCGCATGGCTTCTTTTCCGGGCTGCTTGGCCATGGGACACAGAAAGAAGTGGTTCGACGCGAGATGGAATCGGCCGGGTATCGGCTTACGTCGGACTCGGATCTTATCGAGAGTCAGCATTTTCAAATCTTTTCGTGGAACGATTCGGGCGGATGAACAACGAAAGCGACGTTGCAGTGAAGCCAGTGAGACAACTTGAGCGGACAGGGTGCGGCATCGCCAGCGTCGCCGTGCTGGCGGGCGTGAGTTACAGGCAGGCGCAGCGCGTGGCGAACCGGCTCGGCATCTTCGCAGGGGACTGCCGACTGTGGTCCCAGACGCAACCGGTGCGTACGCTGCTGAAACAGTACCGCATCGACGCATCCGGCAATGAATTCCCCTTTGTGTCCTGGTCGGCATTGCCGGATCTGGCGCTATTAGCGGTCAAGTGGCATCGTCAAGGCGGTCGGGCCTTTTGGCATTGGGTCGTCTTTGTGCGGGAGCGGAATCGCGCCTATGTGTTGGATTCCAAGCGGGCGTTGAAGGCACATGTGCGGACAGACTTTGGCCGCATGAAACCGAAGTGGTTCATCCGGGTCGTAGGGATCCGTTCCCAAAGCTGAAAAGTGCTCAGAGAATCTCGGTTGCGACTGCCATGGCGGACTCGTATGATGGCCGCATGATCACGGTGACACGCATCAAGTCGAAGACGCCGACGCCGTACGAGCTCACGGCGATTCATCGTGATACCCACGACACCAAGACGTTCTGCTTTGCCCTGCCTGACGATGCCACATTGGACATGCTGCCCGGCGACCATCTCTACGTCCATGCGACGGTTGACGGGAAAACGGTCAAGCGGCCCTACACGCCGTCATCGGTTCCCGGCACGACCGGCTATTTCGATCTCACCGTGAAGCGTTATGAATCCGGTGTGGTTTCGAAATATCTCCACGACCGGCAGATCGGAGACACCGTGCTCATGAGCGGACCGAATTCCGGCGGCCATTGGGTAGACGGCATGGCCAAGAAAGTGGGATTTGTGGCGGGCGGCACGGGCATCACCCCGATGATTTCAATCATTCGCTGGATTCTCGCGAAAAGTCTCGGAGTGGAGTTGTTTCTTGTCTTTGCCAACAAGACCGAGGCCGATATCATTTTTCGAGAAGAATGGGAAGGGAATCAGCGCGAGCATGCGAACTTCCATTGTTATCATGTGTTGGAGAAGCCGCCTGCAGGCTGGTCGCAAGGCACCGGCCGCATCACGGAAGAAATCCTACGCAAGCGACTTCCTCCCCCTGGCCCTGATACCGTCATCTTTCTCTGCGGCCCGCCCCTTATGGCCGATGCCTTGGAAGCCACCCTCAAAGGGATCGGCTACCCTGAGCAATCCATCGTCCTTCCCTAGGAGGATTAATATTCCAGCTTTGTCGGCTCACGGTGGAACTCCGCGACTTGCGGACGGACCAAATCGGCAAAGTCTTTGTAGCGCATCTTAATCGCCCCCACATGGCTACCGGCGTCGAAAACGATTTCCTCGTCCTGTGTGAGCGTGGCATCGACATAGACTGGCGTGCCGTAGAGATTGCCGAAGGGAGGCATGGAGCCGATTTCGCAATCTGGGAATAAGATGGCCAGTTCGTCTTCCGTCGCGAGTCTCACGTAGGGGCACTCCAGAACTTCTTCTAAGCGTTTGAGATCGACTTTCCAGGTGGAGGGAAGGACCGCCATCAGGTAGCGTCCCTCCGCTTTGATGACGACCACCTTCGCAAATGTGTTTGCGGGGATATGGAGGCTGTCCGCCGCCTCCCGCGCGGTATACGCGATGGAATGGTTCACGACCTGGTAAGGAATTTTATGGCTGTCGAGGTAGCTCTGGAGTCGTTGATGCGTCACCATGGGGTCCTCCCTGGCTGGCGAGATGATTGAAGGGTCCTTCGCCTATTGAAAGTGAAAGGCACGCAAAGAAAATGCCATCGAGCGAGACGACATGCACGAAACAAAGATCAATCAAAGAGCTGAATTAGTAGTCTTGAGGTAAGCACTTTTGCAGGGCCATCAACCGGTTCGTAGCAGAAAGGGGCAATAGTCGACGCGCTCCTGTCCTGATTCGCTACGATGCGCAGACGGGAATGCGACTGTCGCCCGGGTCTCCGTAGCGCGCCCCCGGACTACTCGATAGTGAAGTTCATGACCATGCCCTTGGCGGCATGCGAATCGCGCGTGGCTGGATCAGGGAACAGACAGATGATGGCATAGCGGCCCGGCGTGAATTCAGCAGTGAACGTGGCGTCACCTCCAGGCTCGAGTCCGCTGATCCCGCCGACCAATTTGCCTGGCACAGGAAGCGGTAGGTCCGATCCGAACGCCGCGAGCACATCCTCGGCTGACGCGCCGGGATCTAGGCGGACGAAGCTTGCCTGATGAGTTTGGCTCCCCCGATTGATGACGTAAAAGGTATGGCGGCCTTTCTTGAGAGGCTGGACGACGACAAATTCATAATCAAACATCGCCATGTGGAAGTTGCCGTAAAACTCGGGAGGGGCGGAGATCGTGTCGGCCACGTGCAGAGCTTTCTGCATCCCGAGCGTGGCGTGAGTTTGGTGGTTCTTGGTCGGAATGCCGCAAATGATGACGTAGGAACCAGGCTCCAGGAACACCGTGGCTTCCGAAGCATCCCCTGACCCGGTCCCGTTTGGTCCTCCCATGTGTTTGGCCCACGGGGGGACCACCCCGCGGCCTGCTTGAAGAGCCGCGGCCAAATCAGCGGGAGATTTTCCTTGGTCCAATTTTAGCAGTTGAAGCTGGTGCGGTTCCTGCCCGCGGTTCTGAAGTCGAATGGTGATTTGACCCGCCGGAATGGTATCCGGGCCGTCAAAGCCGTGGTCCCAGGCAGAGAAAGTGGCGACGCTGGGCGAGGAAGCGGCGACGGAGCGTTGTGGGAGGAAGGCGACCGTACAGGCAAAGAGCGCACACAGAAAATAAGGACCGGACCGGAGTGCGATAGGCATAGTGTAGTGTCCTCCTGGCAACCTTGTACTCGCGACCCCCGACGACGAGGTCGACCAAGGGACCGGCCACACGCGCCTCTTATATCGCAGGAGCATACACTTCTCAAGATGGATCGAATACCTAATGAGTTGCGACAGAGCCGTTTGGCCTATCGGATCGAGGGCTGGCTTTATGCCAATCGCTCGCGACGATGGGGCGTGGAAAGATCTTGGTCCGGACCGATGGGAACAATGCGGGTGGGATTGATGTCTTGGTGAGTGATGTAATAGTGGCGCTTGATATGGTCGAAGTTCACGGTCTCGGCGATGCCGTCGGTTTGATAGAGGTCTTTGAGATAGCCGAACAGGTTGGGGTAGTCGATGATCCGCCGGATGTTGCACTTAAAGTGACCGTGGTAGACGGCGTCGAACCGAATCAACGTGACGAACAGCCGCCAGTCGGTTTCGACGAATCGCGGACCGAAGAGGTATCGATGATCGGTGAGCCGTTTTCCCAGCTGGTCGAGCGCGTCAAACAGCCGCAGCCCGGCCTTCTCGTACACCCGCTGCGAGGTGGCGAATCCCGCGCGGTAGACTCCATCATTCACGTTTTCATAGATGAACTCGTTGAGTGCGTCGATGTCCTTGCGAAGCTCGTTCGGATACAGGTCAATCGTGCTCGTCGTGAACTCATTGAACTCGCTGTTAAACATCCGAAGCAAATCGTCGTCGGAATTGGTCACAATGCGCTTGGTGACGGTATCCCAGAGCACGGGCACGGTAACGCGCCCCCGATAGGACGGATCGGTCGCTTTGTAGGCTTCGCTGAGGAAATGAAATCCGTTGATCGGGTCCAGTGAATGCCCCGGGCCTTCACGAAAGGCCCAGCCCCGCTCGTCACGAATTGGATCGACGACCGTCATCCCAATCACCTGTTCGAGCTTTTTGAGTTTTCGCGCGATGATCGTGCGGTGTGCCCAGGGGCAGGCCCATGAAACATAGAGATGATAACGACCGGTGGCAGCCGGATAGCCGGAGCTGCCGTCGGCAGTCACCCAATCGCGAAACGCATCCGCCTGCCGCTTGAACTCGCCGGCGGCCGATTGCTCGTTCGGGAATTGCGGCTTGCCTGTCATGGAACGCGAACCTCTCCCGGCACGTAGTATTGCACAGGACCGGTGCCTATGACAGATGGTGCCGATTCTTGCGATTTAGTTTAGGATGCCGCCGAACGAAGGCACAACATGCAAATTGAAGTTGAGCTGAAGACCTATGTCGGTCGCATTCTGGAGTGAGACTCCGGATACGTTGCTCCGTCGCCTGCAATCCTCACCGGACGGGCTGAGCGGTGAGGAGGCTGCAAGACGCAACGAGTCGTTGCGCACGACACGTCTGAAACCTGGCACCGACGTGCAGCCTTTGCGGCTATTCTTCGCGCAATTGCACAACCCCATCATGCTCATTTTGCTGAGCGCGGCCGGGATTTCTTTCTTTCTCTCCGATCGCACGGACGCCGTTATTATCCTGACTATCATCCTGATCAGCGTCCTGCTGGGTTTCTGGCAGGAATACGGTGCCGCTCATGTAGTCGCCAAGTTATTGGCGCTCGTCCACGTGACGACCGAGGTGCGGCGGGACGGCCGTGTAATTGAAATACCGCTGGAGCTTGTCGTGCCGGGGGACGTCGTTGAATTGTCGGCGGGATCGACGCTGCCGGGCGATGCCCGGCTCCTCGCCGCCAAGGATCTCTTTGTCGACGAAGCGGTGTTGACCGGAGAAGCCTATCCCGCCGAGAAAACTCCCGGTACGCTTGCCGCCGAGACACCGCTGCAAGATCGGACAAACAGCCTGTTTCTCGGAACGCATGTCGTGAGCGGGCGCGCCAGCGCCGTCGTCGTGGCGGTGGGGAAGGAGACGGAGTTCGGACGCATCGCCCATCGCCTGCGCGTGCGGGCGCCGGAAACGGAATTCGAGCGGGGCGTCCGACGCTTCGGTTATCTGTTGCTTGAGGTCACCTTGCTCCTGGTGCTCGGCATCTTTGCCGTGAACGTGTATCTCGAACGGCCGGTGCTCGAAGCGTTTCTCTTTGCCATGGCGTTGGCCGTCGGACTGACCCCGCAACTCTTGCCCGCCATCATCAGCGTCAATCTCTCTCATGGAGCCAAGCGCATGGCGCAGGAAAAGGTTGTCGTCAAGCGATTGGAATCGATTGAGAATTTCGGCAGCATGAACGTGCTCTGCTCGGACAAGACCGGCACCCTCACTGAAGGCACGATGCGGCTCCATGGTGCGTTCAATCTGGCAGGGAAGCCGAGCGAATCGGTGCTGCTCCTTGCCACGCTCAACGCCGCATTTGAAACCGGCTTTCCAAACCCTCTCGACGATGCGCTACGGACCCAGCACCGCTTCGATCTTTCCGGATATCGCAAGCTGGAAGAGGAACCCTACGACTTCGTGCGCAAGAGGCTCTCCGTCCTGGTCGTTACCCCGAAGACGCATCTCCTGATCACGAAAGGGGCGGTCGTGCGCGTGCTCGACGTTTGTGCTCACGCGGAAGAGAGTGACGGATCGATCGTGCCCATCGAACAGGTGCGAACCGCCATCCTCGATCAGGTCCACGGGTGGAACCGGCAGGGGTTCCGCACCATCGGGCTCGCCACCCGCGATATGGGCGCCGTCGATCGGGTTTCGAAGGAACAGGAAACCGACATGACATTCCTCGGCCTGCTGGTATTTGCCGACCCGCCCAAGCCCGGCATCGGCGGGACGGTCGCCCGGCTGCATGGGCTCGGCGTGTCGCTCAAGGTGATCACGGGTGATCATGCGTTGGTGGCGGAACATATCGGCCGGCAAGTGGGACTGGCCGATCCTCATGTAATGACAGGAGCGGAGCTGGCTGGCATAAGCGACGAGGCGCTGCGCGGTCAGGCCGGCAGCGTGGATATTTTTGCCGAAATCGAGCCCAATCAAAAAGAACGGATCGTCCGCTCGCTGAAAGCGGCGGGCCATGTTGTCGGGTATATCGGCGACGGCATCAACGATGCGCCTGCGTTACACGCGGCGGATGTCGGCATCTCCGTCGACAGTGCCGTGGACATCGCCAAGGAAGCCGCGGATCTCGTGCTACTGGAACACGATCTGGGCGTCCTGGTGAAAGGGGTCGAGGAAGGGCGCGTGACGTTTGCGAATACGTTGAAATATGTCTTTATGGCCACGAGCGCGAATTTCGGGAACATGTTCAGTATGGCCGGTGCATCTCTGTTCCTTCCGTTCCTGCCGTTGCTGCCGAAACAGATTCTCCTCACAAATCTATTGACGGATATTCCCGAGATGACGATCGCCACCGATCGGGTGGATCAGGAACTGGTCGAGCGTCCGCGCCGGTGGGATATTCCCTTTATCCGCCGCTTCATGCTTACGTTCGGTTTGGTGAGTTCCCTGTTCGACTTTCTGACGTTCGGTGTTTTGTGGCTCTTTTTGCGAGCGACCACCGGTCAGTTCCGGACGGGCTGGTTTATGGAATCCGTCATCTCGGCTTCGCTGATCGTCTTGGTCATCCGCACACGACGGCCCTTCGTGACCAGCCGGCCATCGCCTGCCCTGCTCATCAGCACGCTGGGCGTCGGGGTGGTGACCCTGCTGTTGCCCCTGACATCGGTGGGGACAGTGTTGGGATTCGAACCGGTCCCCCCCTTGTTCATTCTCGCATTGGCACTCATTCTTTTGGCTTATGTCCTGACAGCTGAGTTCGTGAAGAAGCATTTCTATGCTGAGGCTGAGCGGAGAGTCCGTCCGCGATGAATCGTAGAATGCGGTCGCTCGTCTTTAGGTCTCGGATCAATTCAACAGCAAGAATCGGAGTGTCAGAAAGAAGGTCTGCTGCTACGTTACTGCCGAGACAATTCCATGACGGAGCAACCATGAACAACGCAGCACCACGGGTGGAACGTGCGGTCGTCACCGAACGGGATGCTCGCTGGGCTTCTGTGGCAACGCGAAATCCCCAGGCTGACGGAACTTTCTACTACTCGGTCTCGACGACCGGCGTATATTGCCGGCCGTCATGCGCCGCGCGCCTGGCAAGACCCGAGCATGTGCGTTTTCATCAAACCCGTCGTGAGGCTGAACAAGCCGGATTCCGTCCCTGCAAGCGTTGCAAGCCGGATCAGACCTCGGAAAAGAACCGGCAGGCGGCGATGATCTCGAAGGTCTGCCGGCTCATCGAGCAGTCTGAACAGATGATCGGTCTCGAACGGTTGGCTGAGGAGGCGCAGTTGAGTTCGTCATACTTTCATCGTGTGTTCAAAGCAGTCACAGGCGTGACGCCGCGACAGTATGCCGCCGCCCATCGTGCTAAGCGGGTGCGTCTGACACTTGAACGGAGCCGTACCGTCACGGAAGCCATCTATGAGGCCGGGTACAATTCGAACGGGCGGTTTTACGAAACGTCGAACGACATCCTAGGCATGACGCCGTCGTCCTTCCGAAGCGGCGGGGAAGGGGTGACCATTCGCTTCGCCGTCGGAGAATGTTCGCTTGGGTCGATACTGGTGGCCAAGAGCGAAGAGGGCATCTGCGCCATTCTCCTCGGCGATGATCCCGATGTCCTCATCCGAGATTTGCAGAACCGATTCCCGCGTGCCCACATGGTCGGCGGCGACGCCACATTCGAGCGGCTGGTGTCGCGTGTCGTGGGCTTTGTGGAAGCGCCGGCGATCGGCTTGGACCTTCCGCTGGACATTAGAGGCACGGCATTTCAACGGCGGGTGTGGCAGGCATTGCAACGGATTCCCAGCAGCGAACGGATGACTTACACCGATATTGCGATCGCCATCGGCGCTCCCAAGTCCGTGCGAGCCGTCGCGCGCGCCTGCGGCGCGAATGCCCTGGCCGTGGCGATTCCCTGTCACCGCGTCGTGCGCCGCGATGGCAGTTTGTCCGGGTATCGATGGGGAATCGCGCGCAAACGTGCGTTGTTGGAGCGGGAGCGGCGGTCATGACGGCCGCAGGGATGAGCAGAGTGAGTCCTAACGTCGCGGCGCCTTCTTGGGTGGTGCGCAGGGAGCCGGACGGTTGAAGTTCGCGGGCAACGTGGTTTGATCGTCCAGACAGGCGCTATCGAGTTGCGCTTGTGTCAGGCCGAGTGTTCCTGAAAGATTCGTCCCCTGAAAGTTGGCATGCCGGAGATCGGCTGCGTCGAGTCTGGCTCCCGTCAGGTCCGCTCCGAAGAACAAGGCCTCTTGAAGATTCGCTTCTTGTAAGCTGGCATGCGTAAGGTTCGCGCGGCTGAAGGTGGATTTTCTGAGGTCCGCCGCCACGAGATTGGCCATTTCCAATTTGGCGTCGTTGAAGGATGCGCGTTGCAGCGACACCTTCGGCGCGTAGATATCGCTCAGATCCGCCTTGGAGAAGATGGTTCCTGTGCCTCGCGCACCGATCAGAACGGCGTTGTGCAATCGGGCGTCACGGAAATCGGCCTCGTCGACCACCGCGTGGTACAAAATGGCCATCGTCATATTGGCGGATTGGGCATTGGTCTTCACGAATCGCGCGCCTTCGAAATTGACACCCTCGAGGTCGGCCTGCTGAAAACCTGCGGATTGCAAATTGGTGAAGCGGAGATCCGCTCCCCGGAGCAGAGCTCCGCGGAGACTGGCTTCCGTCAGATCGGCTTCGTCGAAATATGCCCCTTCCAGATCCGCTTCCACGAGGCGCGCGCCGTGGAGTTGTGCGTCGTCGAGCAACGCTCCTTGAAGGTTCGTCTTCGTCAGGTTGGCCTTGGTAAGGTTCGTTTGGCGGAGATCGGTTCCCATGAAGTCCGCCTCAGTGAGCGTCGCCCGATGAAGATTCGCCCCGTAAAAATAACTGTCGACGACGCTGGCATTTGTGAAATCGGCTGAGGTGAGATCGGCACCTTCGAAATGGGTTCGTTCGAAGGTCGATTCGTGCAACTGGGTCCCGCTCAAGACGGCGTTGAAGAGCGCCGCCTCATCCCCGATCACGCGAAACAGATTCGCATGCGACAGTCGGGTTTGCCGCATATCGGCTCCGGACAGATTGCTGTCTTCGAGGCCGGCCTTGGTGAGGTCTGCTCCCGCCAGACGTGCATGCGTCAATGTGCTCTGGTACAAATTGGCTTGCCGGAGATTGGCTCCCTCCAAGTTCGCTCGCTCCAAATTCGCTCCGTTGAGCGCAGCCTGATGAAGATCCGCTTGGCAGAGGTCTGCACGGTGATAGTCGTGGTTGTATCGCTGTTCCAACCACTGACCGTGCGATTCGACGATCGCTCTCAATGTCTTCTCCATGACGGTTTTCTGCTTGTGGGGACTGAGGCAGGGTTTGCCCTGGGCGGACGTGCCGGACAGTCCCGCTTGCACGAGAGAGCTTGCGATCACTGTCAATGCGACAACCAAGAAGGGAAGCAGGGTCAATCGTTCTTCGAGCGTCTTATGCATCGAGCTTCTCCATCGTGATGACTCCTTGGTCGCTCCAGCGACGGCTAGCGCCCCTGCTGTGACAATAAGCGAATATAGGCGACGACGTCTTGCATCTCTCCGTCAGTGAGCTGCCCACGCCACGAATGCATCGGGCTATAGACGACACCGTGCTCAATGGTGCGGAGCAATTCTTCATCCGATTTCAGAAACGAACTGAAGCGATGGAAATTGGCCGGCGCAACTTTCAGCAACGGGGCATTCGGACCGTCGCCCCATCCGCCGGTACCATGGCAGGAAACACAATGACGCTCATACACGGCCTTCCCGCGCGTCACATCGGGAGGATACTCCTGCGCCGGAAGCACGAGAGGTCTCATGAAGGTCGCGACTGCCAGAAATCCCACCATCCATAACAGACGCATGCGTGTCCTCAACTCTTCTTGGTGGTGTGGGCAATGAAGGACGTGTACATCTGCTTCACGTTCGTGCTTTGGCAAGAAGGACACGTGACTTTTCCTGCCTCGTGCTCTTTTAACGTCAGGACGAGCAACGATTCCTTTCCGCAATCCTGACACTTGTAGTCATACATCGGCATAAAAACTCCCCCTCTCGACGGCCTTCTAGCTAAAAACCAACAGAGGACAGGGGCTGTGGTGCAACAGTGCGTGCGAAACGCTTCCCAGTACGAGGCGTCCAAGTCCTCGGCTCCCGCGAGAGCCCATCAGAATCAAGTCCGGGTTCGTCTTCCGGCACTCCTCGATGATGGCCTGGACGGGTGAGCCCAACAAGGCCTCCGCCGTCGACTGATACCCGAGCGAACGCAGCTGCACGCCGACTCCGTCGATGAACTCACGCGCGCTCCGGAGCGCAGTCGCTTCCAATTCGAACGCTGCCGACCCTGCCGGCCAAGGCGGTAACGTGTGGGGCAGGACGGTCAGTAGCCTGAGCTCGACTGGTGATGCAAAGGGGTTGCGTTTGAGAAACTGCAGGGCATGGTTTGCGTCCGCCTCGCCTGCGATGGGAAGGAGCAGGCGCGAAAGGGCTCGTAGGGGAGTCGTGACGATCAATTTCGCGCAGGAGGCATAGGTGAGGACGCGGTGAGCGACGCTTCCGAGCAACCGCTCTTTGATCGGACCAACTCCGCGCGCTCCCATGACGATGAGGTCGACTTGTTCACGCTTCGCCAATTCTACGATCATGTCGGCTGGCGACCCCAGCTCCAGTCGCGTTGTCGAGGGGCCGGTGTGCGGGGGCAGCAACGACCGCACGCGCTCGAGCAGCCGTTCGCCGTCTTCCCGCATGCTCCGTTCGGCTGTTCGGTAGAGTTCGTCGGCGACCTCCGGCATCATCATGGGGTAGGCCGGGCGCGGCACGTTCAAGACGTGGAGCACAATCAACTGATCCGCCCTCCTCAGATATTTCAACGCGCGAACCGCTTCGTAGGAGTAATCGGACCCATCCACGGCGAGCAGGATTTTCATGACGGCACCTCTCTTAGGTCTCCTTCGAGCGAGCCTCGATCATGTCGGCAAGGCACGGTGGCGATGATCAAATAGATACGGCGCGGGTCACACTTCGACGAGGCAGATCCTTTAAAATTCAAGAACTCACCGACATTCAATCGGGCAAAAGAAGACCAGATAGATCGTGATCGCCAGACCGAGCCCGACCGCGCCAGCCAACCACCAGTGTGCCTTGGTCATTCCCTTGTCTCCTTCGTGAAGCGATGTTGAGCAAATCCAGTGCCTCGTGCTGGCCCGATTTTCCTTCACGTTTCACCTCGCAGGCCTCAATCTTCTGTCGCCTTCTGCTACAGCAAAAAGAATGTCGCTGTAGCGGAGTTCCACTCATGGTATCGATCTGACCGAGAGGACTCACGAAAATCGCTGCTTCCAATCTCGAGTGATAGGCATTACCCTTGCTGATAAAGAATAGATCAGTGTTTTGAGGAATTGATGGCGATCGATATCTTTCGTAGAATCCTGGTTCCCGTAGATTTTTCATCCTGTTCCAGTGAAGCCTTTCGGGTCGCGCTTCAGATGGCGAAGGCGTTTCGGTCGGACGTGATTATCTTGCATGTGATCGATACGAGTGCCGTCGCCGCCTTCAATCGCTTGGGCCTATTGGCCGTGCCGTCTGATGAGACCAAACAACGCCGCCGATTGCACCATCAGGCGCGGCTGAAAACCAGGCAACTGTTGGCATCGCAATCGACGGAAGAGGTTCCGGTCGAACGGGTCGTGGTTGAGGGGGCGCCGTTCGTTGAAATCGTGAAGTTCGCGCGGCAGGAACGGGTTGATGTAATCGTGCTGGGCAGCTATGGCGGACGCTCGGAGAACATGGACAAGATTTTTTTCGGCGCGACGGCCGAGAAGGTCGTGCGGACCGCGGGCTGCGCCGTGTTGACAATTCCACTGCCGGCGAAAAAGATACGAAGAGATCTCGTTTTATAACAAGGAGGGGTTCATGACACGTTGTTGGAACTGGACCGGAGGCCTCGTGATCGCAGTGGCGGGGATAGTCGGGTTGTGGGGGAGTGCCCCTGTCGAGTCGCAAACCGAGCAAGTCGTCGAGGTGACCATCAAGAACTTTACCTTCATTACCAAACAGGGTGCGTTGCGATTAGGCTTGCCCACGACGATCAAGATCATGAATGACGACGCCGAGCGGCACGACTTCGGTTCGATCATGTTCGAGGGCATTCCCACCAGGATCGAAAAGGACGGCATGATCGTCTATGGCAGGGGTGTGGGCGGGGTGATGCTGGATCCCAAACGGGATGCAATGATCCGATTCAATATGGAACGCCCCGGGCGTCATACCTTCCACTGCTCGATTCATCCGGACATGAAAGGGGAGTTGTTGCTCCTCAGCGCGGAAGCAGTCTAGGGAGTCGGAGGTTGTTGGGAGCGCTCAACCATGAAAATTGAACGCCTTCTTCTCGCGACAGATTTTTCAGGCTGGGCCGGTCGTGCCCAGGACTATGCCTGCTCCTTGGCCGCAACCTGGCAGGCCCATCTGACCGTGATGACGGTGCTGGAGTTTCCGCCCGGATTGAATCCGGACTATCCCGTCAATCATCAGTATCTGGCGCACCGAATGGGTGAAGCCACCGAACAACTTGCGGACTTTAAGCAGCGGGCGTCGCGCAGAGGCATCACGGTGGCCACGAGGATTGCCACCGGAATTCCCAGCGAAGAGATTAATGTCGCGGCGCAGGCCGAGGACTCCGATCTCATCATTGTCGGCACGAGAGGCAAAACCGGCTTGGCGCATGTATTGCTGGGCAGTACGGCGGAGCGCGTCATTCGTACGGCTCCCTGTCCGGTGCTGGCCGTGCATATGGCGAAGGACGAGCCTGCTGGTGAACGCGGTGTCTGTCTTGAGCGGATCCTCGTCCCGATCGATTTTTCCGATTGTTCATTGGATGCGCTGGAATATGCGGCCTTAGTGGCGAAGCAGGCCAAAGCTTCCATCGCACTGCTCCATGTGCTTGAACCGGTATCCTACGGATTGGATTTTACGCTCAGCCATAAGGAAGAACAGATGCAGAGGCGCGAGAGACTGACGAAGCGGCTTGAGGAATTGTCCTCGGCGCTGTCGGCAACAGGGATCACCGTCACGAGTCACTTGCGCGGCGGAATCCCCGTCGATTCCATTCTGGACGACGTGCGCTCGTTGCGGAGCGATCTGGTCGTGATGGGTACGCATGGCCGCCGCGGGTTGTCTCATGTGATGGCCGGAAGTGTGGCTGAAGCCCTGTTACGGCGTGCGACATGTGCGGTCTTGACGGTCCGGAGTCCGAAGTTCCGGCCGGGCCATCATCGGGTGGTCTCGGTGCCATCGATCCACAGCATGAACCCCTAACCGAGGAGTCTGAGATGGGTGTCGTGATTAAGAAAGCGAAGGGCGGAAAGGGGCGATCGTCCTCTTCTCGGGGCGCGTCGGCCAGGCCGATCGAACTGCCGGAAGGGATGTGGGAGCGGATTTCGCGCAAAGCCTACGAGCTCTGGGAAGAGCGGGGTCGCAAAGAGGGCAACGACCTTCGTGACTGGCTCGACGCGGAAGAAGCGGTCATGGAAGAAGTTCATGAAGCTCGCGAGTGAGCAGGCCTCCGGTTTCTGGACCCCGCGGCCGCCGTCCCTCGATGCGGTGCTCGCGCGGCTCGAACGTCTGTCACTTAAGCCCGAATTTGCCTTGCAGCGGCAATTGGCGCTTGCGCAGGCGCTCAAACCGTATTTGGAAGGCGGAACAGGACGAATCGTCGCGCCGCTCCCGCAAGAGTCCGAACTCGCCGGCCTCTTGCTCTTCTGCGATTTCTACCCCAACGATGGGCAATTGACACTCATTGAACAGTTGCGAGACGTCATCACCGAACACATTCCGAACGAAGAGCGGGTCTGGCTCGATCCGCTCAAGCATTCCTATCTCGATCTGCTGGAGCTGACGGCCACCCCGAAGCCTGGCGATGATCTTGCGTTGCGCTCAATCGGCGACGGGACGGCGTTCCTGGTACCCGGCGGAGAGTTCGCGAACGAGTTTGTCGCCAACCAGGTGCTGCTCACGCGAGTGATTAGAGATCCGGAGTCCTACGAATCCGGCAAAGGCTGGTTGGCCGGTTGCGGCGTCGTGCTCTCAGCCGACGATGCCAGAACGCTCTATGAGGCGACGCGGGAATGGGAACGCAGCATGGAAATGTCTTCCGGTTCGTTGGTCCTGGGCGAATGGCAGGAGTTCGCCAAACGCTTCGGCCATATCATTCTGTGGAATTTTGCTGAGCTGCGGTTTGCCGCCTTAGTCGATGCGGTTATCCATATTCGATACCGAAAGGCCAATGGGCAACCCTATCTCTATGCCGTGGCGCTGTACGACCAGCATGAGCATGGATTTTTCGTCGATGGGTTATCGGGGATGAGCGAGTTTGAACCGGAGAAGCCGTTGCCTCCGGCAGCCGGGCTTCCACCGGCTCGAATCTGGATTCAACGCGAAGCATCCGCGAATGGGCCGACGATCGTGGCGAGGCTAACGTTGACATCTTCACAGCTCATTGTGGAATGTGACAGCTCAGAGCGGCTGGACGCGATCAAACATCGGCTCGCCGGGGCGTTCGGATTTTCGCTGCATTTTCGCGGCGAGACTTTGACGCCGCCGGTGCGGCAACTCTCGGTGGCTGAATTGATGTCTGACGAGCCGCTCAAGGTGATCGTGACGCAGGAAGAAGACCGATCGCTGCTGAACCAGTTCCTGGAGAAGGCCTATTTGGAATGGTCGGATCAGCCGCATCATCTGCTGGGCGGACAAACGCCAAGGCATGCTGCAGCGTCGCCGGCGCTTCGCGACAAAGTGAGCGCCCTAATCGTTGAAATGGAGCGGAACGATCCCGGCGTTGGACGCATAGGCAAGCCCGCGTACCGGTACAACATCCTTCGTGCGCATGTGGGATTAGACGAGGCGCCTGAGTGACGAGCGGACATTCCCTGACGCCAGCCGAATTGATCGACTCCTCCCTCCCGCACCATCCAGCTGAGGCGAACATGCTTCAGGCTCTTCTCACGATCCAACAAGCCAATGGTTATGTACCGGTGGAAGCTCTTCCGCAGATTGCTCACGCGCTGACGGTGACGGAGGCCGACATAGCCGGAGTCCTTTCATATTATCCGGATCTCCGAACCTCTCGTCCCGGCCGTCATGTGATTCGTGTCTGCATGGGTGAATCCTGTATGGCTAACCATTGCCCGGCTGTCTTCCGCGCAGCCGAAGACTATGTCCGCCTGACAATAGGCGAAACAAAGGGCAACACTTTCACCCTCGAGAAAGTGTATTGCATGGGGAACTGCGCCTTGTCTCCGACTCTAGTGGTAGATCAGGACATCTATGGAAGAGTGGAACCGGCCCAGGTTCCCGCGTTACTGGAACGCTACCGATGACGATCGCGAGACTGTACTTATCCAACGATACCTCATCGAGGGCCGCAGGTGCGGACAGTCTGGCCAAGCGACTGGGAGAACGGACTGACGTCCAGTTAGTGCGGACCTCCTCGCGCGGGGCGTTCTACCTCGAGCCAATGATTGAACGGGATGAGCCGAACGGTCGCGTGGCATGGACCAACGTGACTGTTGCGGATCTTCCCAACGTGATTGCAGGACAAGGAGGAATGCGTGTCGATTCGATCCCCTACTTGGCAAGACAAACGCGCGTCACGTTTACGAACTTGGGCATCACTGAGCCGCTGGCGCTTGACGAGTATCAGTCGCGAGGCGGTTTCAAGGGCTTGGAGGCGGCACTGGCCATGGCACCGGGGGCCATTATCCAGGAATTGAAAGTCTCGCGGTTGCGAGGTCGCGGGGGCGCCGCCTTTCCCGTGTGGAGCAAATGGGAGGCGGCAAGGCAAGCCGACGCAGACGAGAAATATGTCGTCGTCAATGCCGACGAAGGGGACGCAGGCACCTACTGCGACCGCATGGTCATGGAAGGCGATCCGTTCCGTCTCATCGAGGGCATGCTGATTTGTGCCCATGCGATCGGCGCCAATAAAGGATACATCTATTGCCGCCAGGAATACCCGGCGGCGGCCCGGGTGATCCGGACGGCGATTCAGAAGGCGGATGAAGCGGAACTGCTCGAGCTGGATGGCCGAACCTTTTCGATCGAGGTCGTGCTTGGTGCCGGCGCCTATGTGTGCGGGGAGGAAACGGCTTTGCTGGAATCGCTGGAGGGGCGACGGGGGGTCGTGCGCGCCAAGCCGCCGTACCCTGCTGTGGCCGGGCTCTATCAGCGGCCGACGATCGTCAGCAACGTGCTGACCTTTGCCACTGTGCCCAACATTCTCGCGCGTGGCGGAGCCTGGCATGCCTCACTCGGTACCGAGGGGTCGCGGGGGACGATCGCTCTGCAAATAGGCGGGCGGGTTAAGCAGCCGGGGCTTGTTGAAATTCCGTTCGGCATGACCTTGCGCCAAGCGCTTGTTGAATTCGGCGACGGTATGGCGGCGGGAGCGAAGTTCAAGGCCGTGCAGGTTGGGGGACCGCTCGGGAGTCTGTTTCCGGAATCGAAACTCGACATTCCGATTTGTTACGACGCGTTTGCGGATGCAGGCGCTATCCTGGGCCACGGCGGCATTGTGGTCTATGACGACAGCACCGATATGGTGGATCTCGCCCGGCATTTCATGGCGTTCACGGCCGATGAGTCGTGTGGCAAATGCACGCCCTGCCGGATCGGCTCTGTCCGGGGTCGCGAGCTGTTGGAGTTGATCCAAAGGGGCCGTGCAACAGCTGACCATTTGACGTTGCTGGCGGATTTGGGAGAGACGATGAAAGCGACCAGCCTCTGCGCTCTGGGCGGCCGTGCTCCCTATCCTGTGATGACCGCGATCGAACATTTTGAAAAAGAATTTTCCGGCAAGCTGATGAAACGGCCGTCATGACCATGCAGATCACCATCGACGGTCAAATCGTTCAGGCCGACCCTTCAGACACCATCTATAGAGCGGCGCAGAAAGCGGGGATCACAATCCCCAGTCTTTGCGTCTCGCGCCATCTGACTCCGTTTGGATCCTGCCGACTCTGCGTTTGTGAAATCGAAGGGCAATCCGGCACACCGGCATCCTGCACCACGCCGGTCCGTCCCGGCATGGTCATTCGAACCGCCAGTGAACGATTGCGGCGCCATCGGCATAATCTCGTCGAACTTTATTTATCCGAACAACCAGGCGACGGGTCATCGGGGCCCCTGCACGAACTCGCACTCGCATGCGGCGTCAATCGGGTCCGTTACCCCGATGGAGCGCATCAGAAGCGTGCCGATGTACGAGATGACTCAAATCCGTTCTTCGTATTCGACAACGCCGCCTGCATCTCCTGTGCGCGCTGCGTTCGGGCTTGTGATGAAATTCAAGGGACGTATGCGCTGACGATGACTGGGCGAGGGTTTTGCGCGAGGCCGGTCGCAGGCGCCGGGGCGTTCACGAACCCGGCAACAGCCTATGCCGCATCGAACTGCGTGTCCTGCGGGGCTTGCGTGAAGGAATGTCCGACGGGCGCCCTGACGGAGAAGACCGTACTCGAACAGGGGAAACCCACAACATTTGTGCGGACGACGTGCGCCTATTGCGGCGTCGGTTGTGCGTTCGATGCCGGCGTGCGTGATGGACAGGTCGTCCAGATGCTTCCGGCCGACGATGGCCCTTCGAATTTAGGCCATGCCTGCATGAAGGGCCGCTTCGGATGGACCTATATCAATGCGGAGGATCGGGTACAAACGCCGCTGTTGCGAGAGGGGCGCAGCTGGAAAGAAATTTCTTGGAACGCGGCGTTGGACCACATCGCCCAGGAATTCTCTCGCATCAAAACGCAGGACGGTCCGGATGCGCTGGCGACTATCTCATCCAGCCGCGGCACGAATGAAGAAAATTATCTGTTCGGCAAGTTCATGCGCTGCGTGATCGGGACCAACCATATCGACAACTGCGCCCGTGTCTGCCACAGCGCGACAGTCACCGGCATGATGGAAACATTAGGCACTTCAGCCGCTACCAACTCGATCGAAGACATCGATTTTACCAAGCTCATCTTGATCGTTGGCGCGAATCCGACCGAATCGCATCCGGTTGTCGGGGCTCGGATCAAGCAGGCACACCGGCGCGGCATCCCGCTCATCGTGATCGACCCGCGCCGAACCGAGTTGGCTCGTTTGGCCGATCTGCATCTGCAACTTCGACCGGGCACCAATGTGGCTTTGCTGAACGGCTTGGGCCACGTGATCGTAAAAGAGGGACTCATCGACCACGTGTTTACGAGCCAGCGAACGGAAGGTTTGGACGAATGGGTCAAGACGGTTGCCGATTGCCAGCCGGAGAACACCGAGCAGATCACCGGGGTTCCCGCTCATCTCATTCGAGAAGCGGCCCGCCGCTACGCCATGAGCGGCGCTTCGCTTTCAATGCATGGACTCGGCATGACCGAACATCGCTGGGGCAGTCACGGGGTGATGGCGCTCGTAAACCTGGCACTCGCCACGGGTAATATCGGCAGGCGGGGCACCGGCATCAATCCCCTGCGCGGCCAGAACAATGTCCAGGGCGCATCCGACGTCGGATGTCTCCCGACTTACTTCTCCGGGTATCAATCCTTGGACGATCCCGGTCTGGCTAGGCTGCATCAACAGATTACGGGCCGTCCTCTTCCGGCGAAACGCGGGATGAAAACGCCCGACATGTGGGATGCAGCGCTCGATGGCCGCTTGAAAGCGCTCTGGATCATCGGCTATGACGTGGCGCAGACCGATCCGAACCTCAAGAAAGTTCATGAGGCGCTGCGGAAGGTAGAGTTTCTTGTCGTGCAGGATCTTTTTATGAGCGAGACCGCCAAGTTTGCACATCTTGTGCTCCCCGGCGCATCTTTTCTCGAAAAGGACGGTACGTTTACGAATCTCGAACGGCGGATTCAACGGATCAGAAAGGCAGTTGAGCCGCCGGACGGAATTCTCCCGGATTGGCAGGTGGTCTGCGAAGTCTCCAATCGTATGGGCTATCCGATGAATTACCGCCATCCCTCAGAAATCATGGACGAGATCGCGAGGCTGACGCCCATGTTTGCCGGCGTGTCCTACGACCGGTTGGATCAACATGCCGGCCTGCAATGGCCGGTCACGAGCCCATTGCATGACGGCACGTCGTTGATGCACCGTGAGACGTTTCCAAAAGGCAAGGCCCGCTTTGTGGCCGTGGACTATCTGCCGCCTGGCGAAGCGGCGAGCGAAGACTATCCGTTCATTCTGACCACCGGCCGTGTGTTGCAGCATTATAATTGTGGTGCCCAAACCAGACGGACGCGGATCTTAGATGTCGTGGATACGGATGTGCTTGAGATGCATCAAGCCGACATGGAACGGCTGCATCTTCAGGACGGAGCGATCGTCCGGTTGGTGAGTGCCCGCGGCCAGGCGCTCCTTCCTGCCGTGCGGAGCGAAAGGGTGTTGCCGGGGCATGTATTCACCAGTTTTCATTTCCCCGCCTCGACCGTGAATGAGCTGCTCTCATCCAGCGCGGATGAAAGCTCCAAGTGCCCGGAGTATAAAGTGTCCGCAGTGCGCGTCGAGCCGGTTCAACGGGAAGAACTCGATTCCGAAGACGAGGCGGAACTTCGTCACATGCGCCGGCAGTTGATTCTCTAGTCGCCATGGCATACTGGCAGCCTTGGCTCTTGAACCATGCCAGCAATCTGTCCGGGAGTTATCATGGCGAGTCCCTTGCGAACGACTGTGGGCATGCTCGTCGGTGGCGGGCCGGCGCCCGGCATCAACAGCGTCATCAGCGCGGTCACGATCCGCAGTATTCTCGGCGGCTGTGACGTGGTCGGCATTCTTGATGGATTCAAATGCTTGATGGAAGGGAGCACGGAACATGTGCGGCCTCTGTCGATCGAAGAAGTCAGCCGTATTCACTTCCGGGGCGGGTCCCAGCTGGGGACCTCGCGGGCGAATCCGACGAAGAAGGCGGAACATCTCGATCGGGTGTTGTCAATGCTGACCAAACTCGGCATCACGCGTCTCGTCACGATCGGCGGAGACGATACCGCTTTTTCGGCGCTCAAATTAGAAGAGCGATCGTCCGGTCGTCTCCAGGTCGTCCATGTGCCCAAGACAATTGATAACGATCTCGACCTGCCCCAAGGGATTCCGACGTTCGGCTTTCAAACGGCCCGCCATTTTGGCGTAGAGATCGTGAAAAATCTCATGGTGGATGCGCACACAACCTCGCGGTGGTACCTCGCCGTGACGATGGGACGCAAGGCCGGTCATTTGGCGTTGGGCATCGGGAAGGCCGCCGGTGCGACGCTGACGGTGATTCCCGAAGAATTTCACGAACGGCCTGTGAAGTTGCAACGCCTTGTAGATCTGGTGATCGGGACCGTGATCAAACGGCTCGATGGGGGGCGGACCGACGGGGTCGTCGTCCTGGCGGAAGGATTGGTGGAAATCATCGACCAGCGGGATCTGGGAGGCTTGGAGCATGTCGAGCGGGATGAACATGGGAATTTGCGTCTCTCTGAGGTGAACATTGGTGATTTGCTCCGACGGGAAGTGACGAAGGGGCTGAAGAGTGTGGGTCTCTCCGCAACGATCGTGTCCAAGGACGTCGGCTACGAGTTGCGCTGCGCGGACCCGATTCCCTACGATATCGAGTACACGCGCGATCTCGGCTACTGCGCCGCCCAATATTTACTCGATGGCGGGACGGCGGCGATGGTGTCGATCCAAAACGGCCGATTCACGCCGATTCCGTTCAAACACATGTTGGATCCTGCCACCGGACGGGCAAAGGTCCGCATGGTCGACACCCAGTCGCAGTCATATCAGATCGCCCGGCAGTACATGATTCGGCTCGACGAGCATGACATGAAGGATCCCATCGCTGTGGGCCGTTACGCCGCGATGACGGGTCTGTCGCCCGACGCATTCACACAGCGGTTTGAGCCGGTTGCCTGCGCGAATAGCGAGCGATAAGAAAGGATGCACGCCATGAATGTTCTCGTCGCAACCGATGGATCGAAATACGGGAAGTGGGCGCTGGAGTGGGTGTCGGAGTTGCCGTTGGCTCAGGCGCCGACCGTGAAGGTGCTGCACATCGTGGACATCGGTGCCCTACGCGCTCCGCTCGTCGTACAACCTGTCGTGGTTGGCACAGAGCGCTATCTCAAAGCCGAAATCGCCCGGCTGGAAGCGCATGCGAAGAAAACTAAACAAGAGGCGATTGAAATGATGAAGTCCTTGCAGCTGAGCGGACGGGTGGTAATGGAGCGCGGACCGGTGGCCGCTACGATCATCAAGGCCGCCAAGCGAGGGATCCAACTCGTGGCGGTCGGTTCGCGTGGATTGGATGCGTTGGATCGGTTTATGCTGGGCAGTATCTCCACTCATGCGATCCATCACGTGTCTTGCTCCGTGCTGGTGGTCAAGGAGGCGCCGCGATCTATCCGGCAAGTCGTACTGGCGCTCGACGGATCGCCGCCGTCAAAGAAGGCTGTGCAGTTCTTGCTGCGATCGATGAGGCCCTGGGAAGATGTGCCGGATCAGGAACCCATCACGATCACGGTTGCGCACATCATGCCGTTCTTGAAATATCCGGAGCTCCGCGAGGCGGGGAAGGCCATGGTCGAGGAGTGCGCGAACAAACTTGCGCGAGCCGGCTATATTGTGGAGCAGTTACCCAAGCTGGGCAATCCGGCGGACGAGATATTGAATATTGCCCAGGAACGCAAGGCCGACCTCATCGTGACCGGCGCGAAAGGATTGGGCGCCATCGGGCGCTTTCTGCTCGGCAGCGTGTCGACCAGAGTCGTGCAGCATGCGACGTGTTCGGTGCTGGTCGTTCGATAACAGGATGTTGAAAATGGCCTCCAGCTTCGTTCTCGTCTCGCTCAGAGGCCCACGTACGACACAGAGTACGCCTCCTCTTCTCTTGCTGCGGCCTCGCCGGACGGCCTTTTTGAACGTCCTGCGACTGCTGCTTCGTCAATAGCTTTCCAAGGAATGTCATTTCCCTCAGTCAAATCGTTTGTGGTGTATAGTGCGCCCGATGGACTCGGCGGATCTTGTCATCATCGGAGCGGGGGCGGCCGGCCTCGCCGCGGCGATTTTTTCCGCTGAGCAGGATGGCGAGCGGCGCATCGCGTTGCTCGACGCCGTAAGAACGCTCGGTGCCAAGATTCTGGTTTCAGGCGGAGGACGGTGCAACGTGACGCACGAGACTGTGACTGCCGCCGACTTCTTCGGGAATCGACGCATTATCAAGAACGTAGTGGCTGCGTTTTCTGTCGAGCAGACCGTCGACTGGTTTGCTTCGATGGGTGTGAGGCTGAAGCGGGAAGAAACCGGGAAAATGTTTCCAACGACCGATAAGGCCCGGACGGTTCTGGATGCACTCATCAGCCGCTGTCATGCGTCGGGCGTGGACATTTATCCCGGCTATCGGGTTGCCAGCGTCGATTACCGGGGCGATGAGAATAGCGGTTTCACTGTTCAGCATTCTCATGGAACGATCAGAGCCAGGAACGTCATTCTTGCGACCGGAGGACGATCGCTTCCCAAATCGGGAAGCGCTGGATTCGGCTATTCGCTCGCTCGACGACTTGGTCATTCGGTGACCCCCACTGTTCCGGCATTGGTTCCGCTGATGCTGGAGGACACGATGTTTCATCGGACACTCTCCGGCCTTTCGCATGAGGTTGAACTGACGATGGCGGTTGCCGGAAAGACCGTCGATTCCCGAAAGGGGAGTTTGCTCTGGACCCACTTCGGCATGAGCGGTCCGGTGGTGATGGATGTCAGCCGATTTTGGACGTTGGCTCGCGAGCATGGAGACAAGGCCGAGGTCTATGCGAACTTTTTGCCGGAGCAGACCAGGGAACAGGTGAGGCAGTGGTTCACGGAAGAAACCCGACACCATCCTCGGAGATCGCTGGCGAACACGTTGGCGCTCGTGGTTCCGGAACGGTTCGGCGAGGCACTTTGCCTGCATGTCGACTGCGATCCGCAGAGAGCCATCGCACAAGTGCCGCGGGTTGAGCGAGACCGTCTGCTCGTCGCGCTCACCAAGTTGCCGTTGCCGGTCACGACTGATCGTGGCTGGAACTATGCGGAGGTGACAGCCGGCGGGGTTCCGCTTGAAGAGGTCAACTTCCGAACGATGGAATCAAAGCTGGTGCCGGGCTTATATCTTGTGGGCGAGATTCTCGACTGCGACGGACGCATCGGCGGCTTTAACTTCCAATGGGCCTGGGCCACGGGATTTCTGGCAGGGCGAGCGGTGGCCAGGCTAAGATGTTCTGGAACCCAAAGATGACCGAAAGTCCTGCTCCCATTGGCGATAAAACCGCTCATACGAAACCGACAGCTTCTGAAGCATGGCGGCATCTAGCGATTGTCCGGTCCTCACAAGCGTCATCAGATGCCGCACGTTGTACATGCTGTACTGGTCCATGAGATGTTGGACCGCCGAACTTGCCTCCAGATATGCGATCGGGATCGATTCCGGTGACAGCTGTTTCCACGGTCCTTGCAACGACGACAACGGGATAAGTCCTGTTGCACTCACCTTCGCTTCTTCCACGCCAGGCCATGGATCCTCGGCTAGTTGGATGACGAGCCCCTCGATGAGCCAGGTAGGAAGAGCGGCACTCTGCCCCTTCAAATAATCAAAGAGCAACGCGTGGACCAATTCATGGCGTACGATGCGGCTGAACAAGGCCAGGTCCTCCAAGGCGTCCTGCACGGGAATATGGATGACGCCCGATGCATGGTCGAACAAGCTGTCGGCCCATAGAGGAATCCCGGCGGCCCCCGCAAATTTGTGACTGCTGTGCAGAACGACCGTGAAGGGCTTTATGGGGACATGGCCGAACTTCGGAGTGATTTCGTCAAAGGCGTACTCGAGGATGGCGCGCATACGCGTCCAGGCGCCGTCATCCGGCTGCCCATCATACCGAACGAGGAAATGGGCGGTACCCGAAGAAGGGCGAGCCCGTGGAGAGTCCTCCGGCGGTTTGGCTCGAGCCGGAGCCGTTGGCGTTGCGACGTTTGCGGACGGAGCCTGTACTGGTTCCTTTGGAGTTGGAATCGGTGGAGAAGGCTGGAGCGCAGTGGGTTTGGGGGAGGACGCGACGGTGACAGTCGAACGATCTTTGGTCGTCAGCGTGTCTGCTCTGGCTGTGAGCTTCCGCAGATAGGAAATGATGCCGGGATCCAGTTCCGCTCCCTTTCTTGCCAGGTTCAGATGAGTTGCGGCCACTGTCACTTGCCCTTTATTGAGAAGAAGGTCGGCTAGGGCCAGGTGGGGAAATGGTTCCTCTGGAGCGAGCCGGATCACGGTTTCCAGAAACTGCGGCGTCATCGCCGGATGGCGGAGCTCCCAGTAGGCCTGCGTCAAATTCAAGTGAGCCGTGGGATTGCGAGGAGCAAGCCCGACCGCTTCTTTGAAGGCGTGTACCGAGAGCGCGACTCCACCGTATCGTTCCTGCTGAATCCCCAGATTATTCCAGAGCGCTGCCACATATTCACGCTCCCTCGCTTTTGCCGGCGTCGTCTTTAACCGTTTCTTGAGAGCCGTTTCGACCTGCCGTACATTGCCCTTTTCCAGCTCGTCCCGGATCAGGCCGAGTGTGGGGGTGGGCGCTTCCCCGGGATCGATGACTCTGATGCGAGGGATGAAGACGGATCCGCCAGACTCTTCAAGCGGAATCGCCAAGTCCAGAGAGGGCGCGTCAGGAGACGACGGGGGCGGGGCAGGCGATCTCAAAAAGGTCGGCTTGATCCAAGTCTGATAGAGGACAAAGACGACCAGGACAGCGGCAAGTGGCTTGAGAATATGGCTGATACTGCTTGGATATCCCGATTTGTGCGACCGCATCATGTATCTAGGAGCTGTCCCGGGCATCGTCCATCGCGCTCGTCATCGACGCAACATCCCTGCACCCCGTTTGATCGTCTTCCACGCGGAAGTCTCATGACAGCGCTCGCACTGGGGCCCTAGCACACCCTCGTGCTTGTCGTCTTCCTTGTGACAGCCGGCACAGGTGCTCGGTGCCGTCACCTTGTCTCCCATCGGTTGCCGGTGGCAATCATAACAACTGATCCCCTTGTGTCCGCCGTCGAGCTTGAACGTGGTTCGAATGTCGTGATCGAAGTCCCAAATCTTCCAGTCCCTCGTATTGTGACACTCTTCGCATTTGGTTCCAAGGCGGCGCTTATGGACATCGTCTTTCTTGTGACAGGTGTAGCATCCCGTCGGTGCCTTGTCCCTATATAGTCGCCCCATGTGGCAGTTTTCGCAGGTCGTAAGACGATGTTTGCCGAGGAGCGGATACTTGGTATCTCTGTCGTGATCGAACGTCAGCTCCTTCCAATTGGATTCGCCGTGACACCTTTCACACTTCTCGCTGAAATTAAAATGATGGATGTCATCCTTCTTATGACAGGCATAGCAATCCGTTGGCGTCTTGTCCCTGTGCAGCTGCCCCTTATGGCAGCTGTCGCACTTTGTCTTGCGATGATACCCCTTTAGTGGGTATGTGGTATCTCGGTCATGCTCGAACAGCATGGCCTTCCAATCCCGTTCAGTGTGGCAGCTGACGCATTTCTCGCTATAGCGACCTTTGTGGATATCGTCTTTCTTGTGACAGGCGTAGCAATCGAGCGGCGTCTTGTCTTTATATAAATGTCCTTTGTGGCACGATCCACACTTCACCCCGATGTGCCGTCCAAATAACGGGTACTTTGTGTGCAGCGTGTGATCGAAGGTAATGGTTTTCCAGTCACGTTCCGCGTGGCACGTCTCACACTTCTCTCCATAGCTGCCTTTATGTTTGTCGTCCTTCTTATGACAGGAATAACAGTCCATCGGCGCATCTTTGAAGGCCGGTGTGATGTGGCATTTCTTGCACTCCACTGCGTCATGCTTCCCTAGCAGCGGAAACCGGGATTTATTATGATCGAACGGCGTCTTCTTCCATGAGCGGTCGTCGTGGCATTCCTCACACTTTGTTCCCTCCTGCCCTTTGTGCTTGTCGTCTTTCTTGTGGCAGGAGTAGCAGTCCATCGGCGTCTCTTTGTAACGGTCGTTCGCGTGGCAGTCCTTACAGGGCACCTCGATATGTTTGTTCCGCAACTTATAACGGGTCTTGTCGTGATTGAACCGGATCTCCTTCCAGTTAGTCTCGGTGTGGCAATCCGTGCAGGCTTCTCCCGCACGGCCCTTATGTTTATCGTCTTTTTTGTGGCAGGCGTAACAGGATGAGGGAGCGTTTCTGTATTTGGCCTTGAGCGTATGGCAGGCCTTACATTCCACCTTCTTGGGATTCGCGTGGGCGCCGCGAAGGACAAAATCGGTTTGCGCATGGTCGAACGTTTGTTCGGTGATGGGGGCGATGTTTTCGATGCGGCCCTTATGTTCCGTATGGCACTCTTTGCATGCACGTTGTTCTTTGAAACGGCCGTGAAACCCTTGTTTTCCCTCGACGTCCTTGCGCACGTCTTTGTGGCAGTCGAGGCAGAGCAGCGGCTGAGCGGACTTGTCGAATCGCTTATGGCACTTGGAGCAATCGTCCTCCCATTTGGCATGGCCCTCGATGACTTGGCCCGGCATCAACGCCGTTTCAACATTGTCGGCTCGGATTGGAGAGGGAAAGAAGGGCAGGGCCGCGGCGAAGACCAATGCCAGGTAATGTTTTGGAGATCGCACGATACAAAGGGGTTCAGTACATGTAGACCGCGAGAATGTGGAAGATGGTGCTTGCGGCCAAGAGATAGATCAGCGGCACATGCAGCACGTGCCAGAGTGAAAACAGCCGTTCGTATGCGCTGAATTGCGCGACACGTTGCACTTCTCGCAAATAGGAAGGAATCAACGGATACGCGGTGGACACGCCCTTTCGCACAGATGGACTCGAATCGAGGCGCCAGATTTGACGCAATCGTCTCGTGCATCTGAACGTCACCCAGCGCCTCTGGAGCCCCAACCAGACAAAGTGCAACAGACTCATCGGAAACACGCGTTCACGCTCCAGCGCGTTGAACTCGAACGACCGCACCCATCGCTCGATCTGAGGAGCAAAATGCAGTCGCGATCTCGCCTCGTCGGCATGACTGAGCCATTCTTCCTGAATTTTCTCCAGCGTAGCCCGCCGCCCGTAGAGGCCATAGTGAATTTGGGTGTACACAAATCGGCCGATCATGCCGCTGGCAACGACGAACAACATACTAAATAGGGCGACCGCCGCATTGGTCGAGCGGATATGAAAAGTCGAATGGAACAAAACCAACGTGGGACCAAGAATCCCCAGCCACATATGGACGCGAAACCAGTGCTTTAGTGCGCCCCACCGCTGCATCCAACGCACTCGTTTGCGAAGGGGATAGGCGAGGAGGGCCAGCATCATGAGTGTCCCGACGACGCCCAAGTAAAAGCCGAAGTTAGAGCGGGGTGTGTAATATTTTCCGTATGCAACCGTATAGGCAGCCCACGTTACTAGACACGCCATGACGAGGGTGCCCAGCAGACTGACGAATGATGAAGCGGGTGCCTCCACCATCCGATCGGATGGCTGGGTCGGTTTTGTAAAAATCCTCTTTCTCTCTTCCGCAATGACCTGAGCCGATGCCACCGGGTCTCCTCTCAAGCGCGAGAACCCCCCACTTCGTCACACCGTTCTTTTAGGCAATTCCCGCGCCTGTACAAATTACGTTCGCACTGCAAGATTTCGACCATTTACCATTTGGGACACTGTTCCCAAACGTAATCTGTGTCCGCTGCACCCTACACTATTGCACCCGCCTGGTCGATTCTTCCGGACAAATGTGTCATCGGGCAGCATCCAAAAGGTCATAGAATCACGGATTTAGGTATTGACCGGAAGGGTACGCGAATTGCGAGTCGGAAATGTTTTGGGAGAGATTTCCCATTCTTCAGCGATAGGATCCCGCTCCTGCGTTGGGATTATATTCCCAAGAACGCTGCGGGGCAAGAATCGGGCTATATTCGCTCAGAAGGGATTGCAACGGGTAGGACACCGATGGCTGTGAGCAGGACAGTTCAGACGAAGAGACGATCCATCATGCGAACGATGCTCGCAGCGCTCGTCCTCTGTCTGGCCTCGGCGATGCCAAGCCCTGTGGAATCTCAGATTCGTTCAGACATTGAATTCGATCACGGCACCTCAGGGTTTCCGTTGACCGGCGGGCATGCTCAAGTCAGATGCGAACGCTGCCACTTACAAGGCCTGTTCCGCGGGACGCCCAACCAATGTTTCCAATGCCATTCACCCGGCGGACGAGTCGTGTCCACGTTCAAGCCAGCCAATCACTTGCCGACTACGGTGAACTGCAGCAGTTGTCACCGCACGACCAATTGGAAACCGGCCTTCTTTACGCATAACGGCGTGGCTCCTGGAAGCTGCGCGAAATGTCACAACAACAGTACAGTCCAAGGGAAACCCGCCACTCATATACCCACCAGCATGGCCTGCGATAGTTGCCATCGAACTGTGTCGTGGGTCGGTGCGTCCTTTAAACATCTTGGCGTGGCTCCCGGCACCTGTGCCACGTGTCACAACGGAGTCCAGGCGCGGGGCAAACCGGCCGGGCACATGGTTACTACGGCTTCGTGCGACAGCTGCCACAAGATGGGGGTCAGCTGGGTGGCTCTCGTAAGTAGCGGCTATAACCACACCGGGATCACCACCGGCTGCGCGAGCTGCCATAACGGGACGACAGCGCTGGGTAAGCCGGCGAGCCACATTCCCACGACCGGGGGATGCGAGACCTGCCATAAATCCACGACGGCCTTTGGACCGGGGACGCCGATGAA
>CAMLHQ010000031.1 GCA_946479785.1 uncultured Nitrospira sp. | reverse complement strand
CGTAAGCGATTTGAAGCGATGGCCCGATTATCGGATGCCGGCATTCCGACCGGAATTTCCATTTCCCCCGTCATCCCAGGATTGAACGACGAAGATATTCCGGACCTGCTGGAGCGGGCGAAGCAAGCGGGAGCCTGTGAAGCGATGGCAACGTTGTTGAGGCTTTCCGGGCCGGTCGAAACGGTATTTCTGGAGCGAATGGCACAGGCCTTTCCCGAGCGGCTTGCCAAGATCACGCACCGAATCCAAGAAGTTCGTGGCGGTGCCATGACGGACAGCGCCTTTTTTTCCCGCCATCACGGGAAGGGGCCGTACTGGACGATGATCGAACAGCTGTATGACGTAGCGAGACGGAAGGCAGGATTTACGGTGCTTGACGAGGGGGCCGTGCCTCGGACATTTCGTCGTCCGGGTCGTGAGCAGACGCTGCTGTTTTAAAACACGGAGGATAGCGGAACGATGAAGCACAATCCTGGATTTTTGAAATTGGTGGATGCGGCGCGAGCGCGTGTAAAGGAATGTACCATCGCAGAGGCCAAAGCCAAGCTCGATCAGGGTGAGGTTGCCCACTTCCTCGATGTCCGCGAGGATAACGAATTTGCAAAAGATCATGCCAAGGGAGCGCGGCATCTCGGCAAAGGGATCATCGAGCGGGATATCGAAACTCTCGTCCCGGACAAACAGGTCCCGATCATTTTGTATTGCGGAGGCGGGTACCGATCGGCTCTGGCTGCCGATGCGCTCCAGCAGATGGGCTATACGAATGTGATCTCGATGGGTGGAGGAATCAAAGCGTGGAGGGATGCCGGCTATCCAATGGAACGGTGACGGAACCTCGCCACATCGAGGTCCCGCCCGTCGGGTGCTTAATTACTTGCTGTTGACCCGATCGAATTCTTTGATGACCTGGTCGGTCAGGTCGATAGCGTCTTTGCTGTAAATCACAATCTTCACGGTTTGCTCGCTGCCCTTGTCGACGACGATCGAGAAGCCGCCTTTTTCGGCCACCGTTTGGGTAGCCGAGGCAATCCGCTTCATATAGTCGTCGACGAGTTCTTTTTGCTTGCCCTGCAATTCCTGATTAAACTCCTGCGCCCGCTTTTGATATTCTTGAATCTTCGTGCGGAACTGCGCTTCCTTGTCTTTCTTTTCCGCCTCGCTCAGCTTGGCAGCCGATTCCTTCAGCGTCTTTTCCGTATTGCGCAACTCTTCTTCGTCCCGAGACAGCAGCTTCTGTCTGGTCGAGACATATTCTTTCAGCCCGTCCAAAGCCTTCTTGCCGGCCTTCGATTTTTCGAGCACCGCCTGGGGATCGATGACACCCATTTTGAACGCCTCTGCCGCTGCGGCGCCGGATGCGAGGCTGATCAGTATTGAACCCGCGGCAACGATCGAAAGGACAGTGTGACCCCAAGGGGTCGTCGCGATAGGCATGGTATCCGCTCCTTAATGGATGAAAAGCTTGCAGTTTTGAATGGGAGAGAATAACGGCCGATGACGGCACTGTCAAGGGAGCGGGGAGCGCCCGGTTACACGAAGTAGCGGCTGGTGTCGAACTTGTATTCCGTATTGTCGATGAGGCGGATGATGCTGTAGCGGTATTCGCCTGCTTCGTCCTTCTCATGGAGATCGATTTCCCTGCCGTTCTCGATGCCTGTGCCTTGAGCATCCGTGATGACTTTGACGTAAGGATGTTCCGCGTCCGCCGGATCGGCTGCCGGCTTCAACACGACGGCAAGCTCATTTGTATCGAGCAGGACGAGGCTTCCGATCGGAATGATCCCGACGCAGGTCATGAACAGTTTCATCAGGGTATGGTCGAAGGACTTACCGGCCTTTCCGAACATGAACCCTAGAACTTTCGACGGCGACATGGGCTCGCGCCGGTACACTCGGGAGGACGTCATTGCATCATAACAGTCGGCGATCATGAGGATGCGGCCCGTCATAGAAAGCTTCCAGGACACGTTTAATTTCGGATACCCGGAGAAGTCCAAATTCATATGGTGCTCGAAGGACGCCGAAGCCATGCGTCCAGGCAGATTGGTGATTCCACGCATTTTGGCCAAACTCAGCGCGCCTTCCGTCGGGTGATTGCGCATCATTTGCCATTCGTCTTCGGTAAACTCGCCGGGCTTGTTCAAGACCTCCATAGGAATATTGGCTTTGCCGAGGTCGTGGAATAGGGCAGCCAGACCGAGGTCGGCCAGTTCGACCTTCGGATAGCCTGCCCGGTTGCCGAGGGCCATGGAGAGCAAGGCTACGTTGACGGAATGGTTGTGCGTATATTGATCATGGCATCGGAGCGTGGTGAGGCCCAAGAGTGAAGCCTCATCGTTCATCATGAGATCGACGATGCTCTGAATGGCTCGCTTGGCCTGCTTGAAGCCGATCGTACCTTTCTCACGGGAGTCTTGTACGAGTTTGCCGACTGCTGATGCGGCGGTGGCATAACGGGTCTTGGCCGTCGCCTTGCCTCGGAGCACGCGCCGCTCCTCAAGTTCGATGCCTTTGACGGAGTTCTGCTCGAGGGCAGTGCGGAACGTCGAGATCGAACTGGTCGCAGGATCGAATCTAGCGAATTGGAAGATGAATTCCCTGAAGTCCCGCGGTTCGACTTCCTTGGAAAAGGAAATTCCTCCGATGCACCACAGATTCAAGGTGTCGATCACGGTTGAGAACACGGGCATCTGCGCGGCCGTGACTTTCAAATGTCTCTGGCCCAAAAACAGGAAATCGTTTTGCACCCGGACGGAGATCGGTTCGTCGTGTGCTAGTGTTTTAATGACGGTCAGCGCGCTGTCAACCGGATTATCCAAGGCTGAATTGGTGCGGCCATGGAGGCGAGACATCTTGACCAGGATGCTGATTTGGGTCACCAGCTGTGTGCCCAGCATCAGGATCTGCTGATCGTAGATATCGCCGGCTTCCGATCCTTTGGCAACCTTCTTGGTCAGCGACTTCTCATGGGTCAGGATCGGTTGTGTCGACGACGGGTTCGCCGCGGCCGAGTCCGACGCGCGCAGTGGTTCAGCCATGCAAAATGATCCTCGTTGCCTTTAGATCGTCAGGCTGTTCGTGAATACTTATTCATACCGGCAATCGCCGCAGCACAGGCTTGTTTCACCGCAGCCGTGCCTTTCTTGGTGCCGGTGTCCAATGCCGCATGAGCTGCCGCGGTTCCAAGCTTCCCTAGGGCATCAACCGCCAGCAGAGCGAGTTCTTCCCGCTTCTTCCGATTCGTCCAGCCCCATTCAGTCAATAGCGTCGTCCAATAAGGGACCGCTTCATCCCCGGCCGTCGCACGCATCGCATGGAAAATATTTCGCTTTTCCGCCGGCTCACGGTCATTGAATGTTTCGGCATTGAGGATGGGTTCCCACATGGCAAACGAAGCCGTGTAGTTGCCGGTTAGCAGCGGCTTGAGCGTAGCGAGGCGCACCCCTTCCTCGGGATCATTCAACAACGAGACGAGTTTTGCCGCACTTCCGCTAGGCTTTAAAATGGCCAGCGTTCTGATTACTTCCCGTCTGATCAAGGGATCAGGATACCGCAAGATTTTTTCCACGTTGTCGGCCAACTTCGGATTATTCCAGCGCATGATGATGCTGAGCAGGTTTCGGACAAACGTTGGACGTCGATCGGTCAAATATTTCGCCAGCACCTCAGGCGTCTCTTTGGCGAGATCGACCAAGGCGTTGGCAATAAGGGTTTGATGGGCCGGTTGTTCCAGATCGCCGAGCAGCGTGCAGAGTGCAGAGACGGCGGAGGGTTTCATCATCAGCAGCACATTGGCGAACCCTTCCGTGCGAGGCTTATCGGCGGTATTCAGATACTGCTGTATGAGAGTGATCAGTTCAGGGCTGCTCACCTGATCGAACATGTTCTGAAGTTTCTTCTTGTGTTCGTCGGTCAGGTCGGGTCGTACCGCCTCGGCCTCAGAAAGCAATCCAAGCACATGTTCGACAATGGACCAATGGCCGCCCTGGAAGAGGGATTTAAGAATCCCTTCATAGATGTCGAAAAGCTTGTTCAACAGGTCTGGAGATTGCTCAGAAGAGAGGATGGCGGTCAAGATATCGAGCATGTAGAGGATACTGTCACGGCTCGACTCAGCCTCAATGTCCTGGGCTAACGCAGCCATTTCCTGTTCAGTGACTTCATAGCCTGTGACGCTCGAGGAAAGTCTTGCTTTCCGTTGTTGTTCCTCTTTCGACCCCTTCGCCTCTTTCACTTGGGCTTCGGCTAGAATCTGTCTGAGCGAACTGTCCAAGGGGGCTTTCCCTTGGGGGGCCAGCACGCCGTCGACCTCGGAAATCTTCATGACTTCGTCGGCAGTGACGACCGTCAGCGTCGGCAGATTCTTTGACCACAGGCGGGTCACGATGTCATCGTCCTCCATGTCTACCGCCCCGACGGTGTCCCACAGGGCATCGAAGAAGAACAGGACGTCTTCCTGTTCAATACCTTGATGGAAGGTAATCTCTCGAATGCCATCGCTGTAGAGCCTGAACGCGAGGTTCTCGCTTGCCTCTCCGGTTTTTGAGCTGTAGACAGATGCTTCCTTGAAGAACAGGCCTTCTCGTTGGACGACAAAGGTCAGTACGCTGTATTGGTCCAGGTGGGTGTTCAGTTCCGTATAAAACTGCTCGAAGAACTTCTGGGCTACGCTATTCTGTTGACCGAACGTGCGGACGTTTTTCGACGCCCGGTCGAGCGACTTGAGCAGTTGGCTGACCGAGGTCAGCTCAGGGTCAGCACCCTGCTTAGCGACCATGGCGGCCGCCATCATATCTTGAGCAGCCTTGAGGTCTGACATTATCGTCAGTCGTACCGGTAACCCGGCATTTGGTCAAGGATTTCAGAAGTTTTGGATTCCCTCATACATCAGAAAAAAGGCGCGCCGAACGTACGGTTGTCTTACAAAAAGACAAGCCTGTACAATCCAACGACCTAATGAAATTACGCGAGGCCGAAGGCTTGTAGCAGATCGTCGAATGTTAAGAGGAATTGTCGATCATGATTGTCTGCTTCGGCGATAGTTTGACGGCCGGCTTCCAGTCGCCTACCCCGCAACATCCGACCGGACAGGAGGCCCCCTACGGTCAGTTTTTACAGGAATGGCTGGGGCCATCCGTTGAGATACGAATCAGCGGCATATGCGGCGAATTGACCGCTGAAATGGCGATGCGCTTCCGGCGGGACGTCTTGCAGCACCAGCCCAGCCATGTGGTGATATTGGGGGGGGCCAACGATCTGGGGTGGAATGCCGAGCCGGCCGATATCATGAAGAATCTGGTAAAAATGTATGAGCTGGCTCGTGCTTCGCAGATTGCGCTGATTCCGGTGACGGTCCCGTCCATTCGCGTCGATGTCGCGGATGGAGGGCCGGATGCAGAGGCATTTGTCGGCCAACATCTGGAGCGGCGTGCGGAACTGAATGGCTTGATCCGTGACTATGCTGTTTCGAAAGGTCTTGCATGGATCGATCTCTTTACCGCAACTGCGGAACCTCGCACGCGCCTGCTGGCCGCAGAATACTCCAACGATGGGCTGCATTTGACGACGGCGGGCTATCGGCTCTTGGCCCGGTTGCTCTACGACGAGGTATTCGCGAAGGCGTTCCCGACAGCTCGGGGACTGACACCATGATCCGAGACGTCACGGATCGCAACTTCGACCAAGTGGTTGAACGGGCGGCCATGCCGGTCCTCGTCGAGTTTTGGAAACCGGGCTGCGGGAGTTGCCAAGCGTTGATGCGTCAGCTCAATCAACTCGAACAGGATGCGGCCGGGAAAGTCCTCATACTCAAAATGAACGTAGAAGAAAACTTTCAGATTCCAGGCGAGTTGGAAATTCATTCGCTCCCGGCACTGGCCTTGTATCGGCAAGGACAATTCGAGCGGTTTATCGGCGGGATCGGAACGAAGGAAGAAATTCTCAAGCAGCTTCCGTTATCTTGATCGCGGGCTACAGCGGTCTCCAGGTTCGGCCGTCCTGCTGGATCAGCCGGTCCGCTTCGACAGGCCCGCACGTCCCGGCTGCATATTCAGGCAGCCATCGTGCTCCCTGCTGCTGCCAACCCTCCAGGATTTTGGTGATCCAAGCCCACGAAGCTTCGACGGCGTCTCGCCGCATGAACCGCGACGCATCGCCGGCCATGACGTCCAACAACAGCCGCTCATACGCTTCCGGTGACGGACGCCCAAACACTTCCCCATATTGGAAGTCCATTTCCACGGGATGGGTCTGCTCTCTGGTGCCCGGCACGCGCGAGACGATTCGCAGTGACAACCCCTCTTCCGGTTGAATGCGCAGGGCCAGCACGTTCGGCGGCTGTGGCTGTTGCTGGTTAGCGTTGAAGAGGATTTGAGGAATGTCCTTGAACTGCACCGCAACCTCGCTGGCCCGGTGCGGCATGGCTTTGCCGGTACGCAAATAAAACGGCACGCCGGACCATCGCCAGTTTTCGACAAAACATTTGACGGCCACATAGGTCTCCGTCGTCGAGTCCGGCTTCACGCCGTTTTCGCGGCGATAGCCCGGCACCGGCTTGTCACGAACCTTACCCGGCGCATATTGGGCGCGGACGGTATAGATATCGACGTCCTTGCCCGTGATGGGTCTCAGGCAGCGCAGCACTTCCATCTTGGCGTTCCTGACCACGTCGGGATCGAGCGAGTAGGGTGGCTCCATTGCGACGAGACAGAGGAGTTGAAGCAGATGGTTCTGGACCATGTCGCGGAGCGCGCCGGCTTCTTCATAGTAGGTCGCCCTGGTGCCGACGCCTTCTGCTTCGCTGACGGTGATCTGCACATGGTCGATGTACTTGTGGTTCCAGATCGGCTCGAAAATGCTGTTGGCGAATCGAACCACCATTAAATTTTGGACGGTTTCTTTCCCCAGATAGTGATCGATCCGGAAGATCTGCGATTCGTCGAAGACGCGCCCCGTGACGGCGTTGATCTGTTGCGCCGAGGCGAGATCGCGCCCCACCGGTTTCTCAATGATGATTCTCGCGTAGGGCCTGGTGCTGTGCGTGGCCAGGCCGGCTTGTTCCAACCCTTCGCAGACGGAGGTAAAGGAACTGGGCGGGATGCTCAGGTAGAAAATTCGGTTGCCGGGAAGCCCCAGTCCTCGTTCGATCTCTTCGGCACGCGCCTTCAGCGCGCTATAGGTCTTGGCATCGTCGTTTTCTCCCGCCAGATAGAACAGGCGACCGGCAAACGTCTTCCAGCGTTCTTCCACCAACTGTTGGCGTGAATGGGCCAGCACGCCTTCACGAAGGGTGGCCCGGAATTCATCGTCGGTCATCGACTTTCGTCCGAGCCCGAGCACGGCGAAGTTTGCAGGCAACAGACCGTCGAGCAGCAGATTATAGAGTGCCGGGATCAAGCGGCGGCGCGCCAAGTCGCCCGATCCGCCGAAGATCACCAGCGTGCAAGGTTCGACCGGAGCGAGGGCTTCTTGTGTCGGTGTGATATCGATGCGTTGTATGGGCGGCATGGGATGATCTTACTGCTTCACAGCGTGCCCGCCAAATGCATTCCGTAAGGCCGCCAGCATCTTTTCAGCGAACGATTCTGTCTGGCGTGAGCGGAAACGGGTAAACAGCGCGGTGGTCAGCGTCGGAACGGGCACGTCCTTCTCAATCGCATCGACGATCATCCAGCGTCCTTCACCGGAGTCTTGCACGAAGCCTTTCAATTTCTCGAGGCGCGGGTCGTCCGTTAAGGCACCGGCGGCGAGTTCCAGCAACCAGGAGCGGACGACACTGCCTTGCATCCACAGGTCGGCGATGCGGGCGAGATCGAGTTGGTAGTTGCTTTTCGACATCAACTCGAAGCCTTCGGCATAACCCTGCATCATGCTGTACTCGATGCCGTTGTGGACCATTTTCACGTAATGGCCGGCGCCGACGGCGCCGAGGTGCGCCCAGCCGTTCGGCGGGGCAAGCGACTGGAAAATGGGAGCCAGCCGGTCGACCGGTTCCTTGTCGCCGCCGACCATAAGGCAGTAACCGTTCTTGAGCCCCCAAATCCCTCCACTCGTGCCGGCATCGATGTAATGGATGTTGTTGAGCGCGAGCTCTTTCGCCCGTCTGACGTCGTCGTGAAATCGCGTATTACCGCCGTCTATGACGACGTCGCCCGGCTGAAGGAGGGCCGCCACCGCCTGAACGGTCTCTTCGGTCGGCGCTCCCGAGGGGACCATAATCCACACGGCACGCGGCGCCTTGAGCCGTTGAACCAGATCGGCCAACGAAGAAGCGCCGATGCAACCGACCGCGGTGGCTTGCGCGAGTGCATCAGCGGAGCGGTCATAGGCCGTGATCCGATGCCCGGCTCGCTGCAGGCGTGTCACCATGTTCAAGCCCATCTTTCCGAGACCAACGAATCCGATGTCCATGTGGCTCCTTTGAGTCGTGAAACCAAGTTGCGGCCCGCATCAGTCGATGCGGGCAGGGTTTGGTACATCTTTAAACAACAAATTAGCCATGTCCCGACCGCAATTGAGGCGTTCCGGCAGCGTCGTCGCCGCGAGAAAGTGTCCTGCGAGTTCACCGAGCGCGGCGTCGCGTGACGAGATGAATCGTGGCACATCAGCCGGCGCCGTCAGCCATAGACCTCGAAGGCGGAAGAACGCATTCACGAAATCGTCGAAAAAGATCATCAACAGGTATTGCGCAGTCGCCGGCTTGTCCGCGAGATCTTGAGCCTTGCCCAGCCAATGAAAGCACTGGGCTTTCAGGCGGATCTGCTCGTTCATGCTGACCGGTGGCGGGCCTTGGCGAAACCGGTGATTGGCTCGCTCGATCAGTTTCGCGCCGATGGCGTCGTGGTCATGGAGAATGCGGGCCTTCCTCAGCAGCGAGGGCAGACGCGCCGAATAGGCCAGCTCATCTTCCACCTCTTTGTGGCCCCAATAGCGGATGTCGGCCATGCGATCGGCCACCCGGACGATTTCATGGCTGTCCGCCTGACCTTTCACCAGGACGATCAAGTCGATATCGCTGTGAGCCGTCACGGCGCGTCGCGCGCCGGAGCCGACCAGCAAGACGCTGACCAGGTCCCCACCGCGCCGGCCTCTCGCATGTCGCAAGGTGATGCCGACGATCTCTTCGTACGCCGGTTCGTTCAGCGGTTCCGGTGGCTCGAGCGGTTCCGGAACGGGAACGAGTTCGGACTGCAATTCTTCCTTCGTCGGGATGGTGTTGGTACTGTCGGTATCCATAAATTATGTTCCTTGCGCCGATTGAATTTGGGTCGGAAGCGAACCGAGCCACTCATCGAACGGCCGATCGGCGTCGACGACAATTTCCAATTTGCCGTTCTTGAGACGTCTCACGAGCCCGGGACGTTCGGGAGACAGTGGAATCTCCACCCATTCGCGATTGAGCCCGAGCGAATCGGTGAGTTCGAGGATGCGGCTGATCTGTGCGAACGAGACAATGTCCACAGGGGTTACTCTACAACCGGTGCATTCTAGCAGGATGAAGAAAACGTCCGCCAGCTGTGATCTTGCCTCGTCAATGCGCCGGAACGCTATCGTAAGACCCGGGCAAATGCCTCGACGGCGGCATCGATCTGTTTGGTCGAGACGTCCAGGTGTGTGACGGCGCGGAAACTCGTGCCGCCGATCGCATTGATCAGCACGCCGTCCTGCTTCAATGCGGCCACGATGGCCGGAGGAGTCAGTTTGTGCCCGACAACATCGAAAATCACGATGTTACTATCGACGTGCTGAGGATTGATCGTGATCGCCGAAATCTGTTGCAGCTTTCTGGCCAGCCGTTTGGCGTTGTCATGATCGTCTTTCAGTCGCCCGACATGATGTTCGAGCGCATAGATGCCGGCGGCCGCCAGGATACCGGCCTGCCGCATCGCACCGCCGTACATGCGACGGAAACGTTTCGCCTTGTCGATCAAAGCCGGATCGTTGGTCAAGAGCAGCGAGCCTGCCGGTGCGCCCAAGCCTTTCGAGAGACATAGTGAGACAGTCTCAAAATGCTGGGCATAGGCAGCAGGCGGCAGGGTTGTGGCCGCAACGGCATTGAAGAGCCTCGCGCCGTCCATATGCATGGGAACGCGATGAGCTGCGGCCACGGCGCGGATGCGCTCGATGGTCGCCAGCGGATAGATCGTGCCACCACCGCTGTTGTGCGTATTCTCCAGGCAGATCAGTGCGGTCTGAATGCTGTACGGATCTTTGGGACGGATCGCGGCTTCGACCTGCTCCGGTCCTATGATGCCGCGCTCTCCTATGACCCAGTGCAGTTGCACGCCGGCGAGCGCGCCCGCCGCGCCCTGTTCGTAGCGGACGATGTGCGCTTTGCTTTCGGCAATGACCTCCTGGCCCGGCTGCGTTTGGATACGGATTGCCAGTTGATTGGCCATGGTGCCGGACGGGACGAACAGCGCAGCTTTTTTGCCGAGCAGGCCTGCCGCCATGTCCTGTAGCCGGTTGACCGTGGGGTCTTCCCCATAGACATCATCGCCGACTTCGGCCTTCGCCATGGCCTCACGCATGGCTTCCGTCGGCTTCGTCACCGTATCGCTGCGCAGGTCAATGATCCGCATAACTGATTCCATACAATAACGAGCTGCGCGAGAAAAGTCCAAGAGCCGTTGGTCAGTGAAGTTTTCGCTTGCGCGAGGGAGACAGGCCCGTCAGGATGCCGCCCCATGGCAAGCTTCCGTCTCGCGATCCAATCGCTGACCGGCGCGGAGCCCGATGAAGTGGTTCCGCTCTGCTGGTCGTTTCTCTATTTCTTCTGTCTCCTTTGCGGGTACTACATCCTGCGCCCGGTACGCGACGAGATGGCTATCGAAGGAGGGGTGCAGAATTTGCCCTGGATGATGACGGGGACTTTCGTCACGCTGCTGCTGGTCACGCCGTTGTTCGGCTATCTATCCGCCCAGGTGCCGCGCGATCGGTTATTGCTGACGGTGTATGCGTTCTTTGGATCCCATCTTGTCGGGTTTTTTCTACTCATGGCCAATCATGTCGCCCCGCACTGGATTGCGCGTGTCTTTTTCGTCTGGTTGTCGGTGTTCAATCTGTTTGTCGTTTCCGTCTTTTGGAGTTTCATGGCCGATCTCTTCACGCCCGATCAAGCCACGAGGTTGTTTAGCGTCATCGCAGCAGGGGGCAGTACCGGTGCGATGGTCGGACCATTGGTGACGACTGCGCTCACCTTTGTGGTGCCCATCCCCTTCTTGATGATGGTGTCCGCCGCCTTTCTTGGTGCCTGCGCATTGTGTATCCGGCGACTCGACTGCTGGTCGAAGCAACAGCCGTCGCATCGACTCAGCCGTCCGGGAGAAGCGATCGGAGGGAGTATGTGGGCGGGGGTGCGGATGGCCGTATCTTCACCCTATCTGTTGGGCATCTGTGGCTATCTGTTCTTTCTGACCACGACGGCCACGTTTCTCTATCTTGAGCAAACCAAACTCATTGGCGAACAGATTGCGTCGCCGCAGGGGCGCACAAGGTTGTTCGCGGTGATGGATTTGGCGGTCAACGTGACGACATTTTTAACCCAGCTCTTCATGACCGGCCCGATGATCGCCCGGTTCGGGTTGGCGTCGGCGCTCATGGTGTTGCCGGCCGTCAGCATCGTCGGTTTCGGCATGATCGGACTCCTACCTCTGTTGGCCGTGTTCATCCTCTTCACGATCGTCCGCCGCATCGGCGAATACGCGATCGCGAAGCCAGCGCGCGAGGTGCTGTTTACCGTTCTAAGTCGTGAGAACAAATACAAGGCAAAGAACTTTATCGATACGGCTGTCTCTCGCGGGGGTGATGCGATGACTGGTTGGATTGTGAACGGAGTCAAGTCGCTGGGAATGACCGCCACCCACATTGCCTGGATCCTGATTCCGTTGGCATGTCTATGGGCGTGGCTTGGATGGTCTCTGGCCAACCAGGAAAAGCTGAAACAGATGGCAAACATGAAGGACCAATGAGGTTGGAGCTGTTTACTGTCGGAAAAATAGCATGCTATAGTCCGCCGTCCCTGCGGGTGCCTATGTATGGGGTCACTTACTGCTTCATGGGGGTCTCATGCCTGAAGTTCCTATTAAGCTTTATCTCGACAAGATATTGAAAACGTGCAGAAAGAATGTTGCGGCTCTGGCGTTAATTCCCGGTCCTGTCAAGGACAAAGCGTTGCACGCAATGGCGGATCGTCTAGCCGCCGATGAGGAGGCCATTCTTGCTGCCAACGAGAAAGATGTCGACGCACTGGGAAAATCATTTGGAACCGAACTGAATAAAGATCGATTGAAAACGGCCGTCGCCCGTGTGCGCATGGTTGAGGACGATGTGAAGGAAATGGTCGATCGGCTTCGCATCATCGCCGATCAGCCCGACCCCGTCGGCGCGGTGACCGGACGATGGGAGCGACCGGATGGTCTTCTCGTCTCCCGCGTGCGCGTTCCGATCGGCGTCATCGGCATCATTTCGGAACTGAATCCGCTCGTCACGGTCGAATCGATCGCACTCTGCCTCAAAGCCGGGAACCTCAGCGTGTTTCGTGGCGCTCCTGAGTGGAGTTTGACGCATGAGGTAATCGGGAAAGGGCTGCGAGAAGCGGCGGAGCAGAACGGCATATTTGCCGGCGCCTGGGTGCTGATCGATCGTCCGGAAAGAGACGTGGCAGTGGAACTGATGCGGGCCGGGAAGGCGCTGGACGCCATCATTCCACGCGGCGGCGCAGGGCTCCGCAAGGCCGTGCTCGACGGCGCGAAGATGCCGGTGCTCTGCCACGATGGCGGTCTCACTCATCTCTATGTCGATGCCGATGTCGATCTCCCGCTGGTTCAGAACGTGGTCATCAATTCCAAAGTGCAACTGGCTGCCGCGGCGAACGCACTGGATACGTTGCTCGTCCAGCAAGGCATTGCACGGCAGTTCTTACCCGCCTTGATCAACCGGCTGCTCGTCGAATTTAAAGTCGACGTCCGGGGCTGTCCCAAGACGCTTTCGCTGATGGGGCAAATGCCGATTAGCGGGCATACGTCCATCACTCCGGCCACTGAGGAGGATTGGTCCAAGCAGTTTCAGGCGCCCTCGCTGGCGGTCAGGATGGTCGTGGATATGGAAGAGGCCTTGGCACATATCGCGGAACATGGTCCCTGCATGACCGCCGTCATCGCCACATCGAATTATACCTCGGCCATGCGCTTCACCCGCGAAGTGGACGCGAGCGCCGTGTTCGTGAACGCCTCGTCGCGTCTTCACGACGCAGAGGGGTTTGGTTTCGGGAGCGACATCGGACTGAGCAGCGCGCGCCTTCATGCCAAAGGTCCGATCGGGTTGGAGCAACTGACCTGTGAAAAATATGTCGCGTTTGGAAACGGGCAGCTGCGGTTGCCGCATCCGGTGCCCGAGACGTATTTCGATGCCATCATGCTCAAGAGACCCTGAGAGTATGTGACGACGTTATCCTTAGAAGACGCTCTCAAAGCTCACCTCTCTTTGTACGGCCTCAAGCGATTCCTGTCCGATGCGGAGTACTTCGCGTGGCAGCGTGAGAAGCTTTCCTCCGCAGATCTGAATCAACTCAACCGACTGGTCGAAAACAAACGGGCAGGGGATCTTCGAGATGAGGTGGCTTTCTACGATCTCACCGCTCATCCGCATATCTTCCGCGTCCTCTACAGCCAGCGCTATGACTACTACCTCGCGATCGGCCCGCTGATCGCCGCCCGCCTCGGCGAGGCACAGACCATTCTCGATTTTGGCTGCGGTCCCGGAATTCTCACGACGTTCTATGCGCGTCAGTTTCCTCACGCGCGAGTGATCGGTCTCGATCGCTCGCCCGCCTCGATCGCCCAAGCGCAACAACAAGCTCAAGAGTTACATCTGCAAAACGTCCGCTTCGAATGCGTCGATATCGAGGCTGGGCAAGTGGCAGGAACGTACGATACTATTGTGGCGACCCATGCGCTGGTTCAGTCGGAGCAGGACCCCGGGCTGCCGAGCCAAAGTTGGCGCACCTTCGAACGGACTCGTGACACACAGCAGCAGTCAGAGTATGAGCGGCGAACGGCTCTCGGCCTGCGACTGGATCGCTTGAATGCCGTGATGGCTCCCGCCGGGCGCATGATCGTGTTTGAGAAGACCAGACAGCTCGCAAGGCGGGTTCCATTACAACGGGCCTTTTCGACGCGTGGCCTTCACCTCTTGGAACAGCCGGCGCTAATCCGGTATTCATTGGTTGAGGAAGTGTCAGACGATGGTCCGCTTTACGTCCTTGGGAAAGGGCAGGGGAGCGGAGTCATCTGGGATGAACAGCCGGAAGCAGATGAAGGCCTGCCGTTTAACCGGACGCACCTGAAACCAGGTTCGACCGATTCAGATACCCCGCTCTATGAAAACCACTGGCCTTCGGCGCAGCGCGTATGGGAAGGGCTCAACGATCCTCAGGTGACCAGGGAGACGACTAATCAAGAACCGGACGGCCGCCAACTGCATGTGGAACTCGGGACGGCCGAAGGATACGTCTATTTGTACTGCGCCAACACGTTCGACCAGCGCCAGTTGGTGTTGTTCGACTCTTCCCGTGCTACGATTCTGAATGCCTATTATGAAGACATCGTGAGCGGCGCCGTTCCACCGTGAACTGCACCCTGAAGAGGTGCCAGTGGACTAGGGGTCAGTGCGGCCGCGAGTCAGGTACAGTTGTGCGTAACATGGAGGGGAAGTCCTTCATGGATTGTGGACAGCATGGAGGGCTTCTTCGACTGATGGGCTGTCTTCTTGTTGTACGCGACTGAAATCGCCCCGCAGAGCTTTGAGGGCGTAGCGTTCGTGATCGATCTCCTGGGTGGTGCGGACACCGAGTCGACGAAACAGGCTGAACGGCGGACACCAGCCCTGCACTGCATGCTGGAGGAGGAAGCCCGCGACGGCGGTGGGAAGCAGATACCAGCGCCGGCTGACGAGGCGTCCGAGTCCGAGGCCGATCAGCGAAACGGCCGCCGCATTAGCCTCAAGCACTCGTTCAATGTCCCATTCCCGATCCAGCTCCTGAAGACGGATATTCAGCGTTCGCCGATCCTGGGTGGCATAGAAATTGACATTCGCTTCGATGCGACGGCTGATCCGTTCGTTGATTTCCTCGTCCGTATGTTGGAGACCCCTTTCAGTTGTGGCAGGAATGATATCCGCGTTCATATAGCGCCTCCAGATCGTTCAGATTCCCTCTTTCCGACGGTCTTGGCACCTCTCTTCTTCCCTAGGAGCGGGCGGTGGAATCACCTACGGCTCTGATTGCTTCAGCAGATTCTTGAAGAAGGGCGCGATGGTATCGATGGGGATCGGAAAAATCGTCGTCGAATTTTTCTCGGCGGCAATCTCGACCAGCGTTTGCAGGTAGCGGAGCTGCAAGGCGGCGGGGTTTTGGCTGATCACGTTGGCGGCGTCGGCCAGACGTTGCGAGGCCTCGAACTCGCCTTGGGCATGAATGACTTTTGCTCGCCGTTCCCGTTCGGCTTCCGCCTGGCGCGCAATCGCCCGCTGCATCTCCTGCGGCAGGTCGACATTCTTCACTTCCACGGCGGTCACTTTCACGCCCCACGGCTCCGTCTGCTGATCGATGATCCGTTGAAGATCGGCGTTGATCTGTTCCCGTTTCGACAACAAATCGTCCAACTGGCTCTGCCCCAGTACGCTGCGGAGTGTCGTCTGTGACATCATCGATGTGGCATAGAGATAGTCCTCGACTTGGATAATCGCCCGCTCCTGGTCCACGACCCGAAAGTAGATGACCGCATTCACCTTGACGGTGACGTTGTCCCTTGTAATCACGTCCTGCGGCGGGACGTCCATCGCCACGGTGCGTAAGCTGACGCGCACGAGTTTGTCGATGAACGGAATGATGATCACGACGCCGGGACCGTTGCCGCCGACGAGTCCGCGGGCCAATCGGCCCCAGCGAAAGATCACGCCCCGTTCATATTCGCGCAGGACATTGAATCCCATCAGGATGAGTACCGCGCCGAGAATCAGGATCACTAATGGGCTTGCCATCAGATTCATCTCATACCTCTTTCTTCTTCGAAAAGGGTTTGACGCGCAACCGTAAACCTTCTACGCCTGTGACTTCGGCTTCGTCGCCCGGCCTGAGCGGTTGCTCGCTCACTGCTTCCCAGAGTTCGCCATGGACGGCCAATTGTCCCTGGGGAGCAAGGGCGGTTTTGGCAATTCCCACCAGACCGACCATTTCCTCGCGGCCGGTCACCGGCGGCTTCCGCATCGCCTTCACGCCCATTCCGACGATCAACAGCGCAAATACGGCTGCCAGTGTGACAACCGGGAGAATGACCAACCAGGAAATCCGAAAGAACTCGACGTCGGTTTTGATCAACATCACCGACCCGATGAGCATCGAAATGACTCCTCCAATGGCCAGCAGGCCGTAACTGGTGACGCTGGCTTCAAGAAGAAAGAAAACGATCCCGAGGAGAAACAAGAGCACGCCCGCATAATTGACCGGCAGGGATTGGAAGGAATAAAACGCCAGAATCAGGCTGATCGCGCCGACGATACCAGGCAGGATCGCCCCGGGGCTATACAGTTCCGCAATAATGCCGATGGTGCCGATCGTCATCAGTAAATATGCGATATTGGGGTCGCTGATGGCTTTGAGCCATTCGAGACGGAGCCCCATCGGGAATTCGCGCACGCTCGCAGCAGCGGTCTTCAGCACGATCGGACCCGATGGCAGATTGACGCTGCGTCCTTCCAGCTGTTTCAGCAACGCCGGCAGGTCCTCGGCGACCACATCGACCACTTTCAATTTCACAGCTTCGCGTTCGGTGACGGATACGCTTTTGCGCACGGCGTCTTCCGCCCAGGCGGCGTTCCGTCCCCGCTGTTGGGCGATCGATTTGATGTAGGCCACGGAATCGTTCTCGACCTTTTCCTTCATGGTGTTGTCCATCTCGCCACCGCCCATGTTGACGGGATGGGCTGCGCCGATGTTCGTGCCGGGAGCCATCGCTGCCACATGCGCGGCCATGGTGATGAACACACCGGCGGAGGCGGCGCGTCCGCTGGAGGGGGACACGTAGACGACCACCGGAATGTTCGCGCCGGTGATGTCCTTGATGATGAGCCGCATCGACGTGTCGAGGCCGCCCGGTGTATTGAGAGCGACGATCAGAGCCTGAGCGCCGCCTTCCTCGGCCCACGCAAGCGCATCGTGCAGGTACTCGGCTGAGACAGGATTGATAACGCCATCATAGGTGGCGAGCACTACAAACGGCTCGGCCTGGGTCGCCGGTGGCGCCGCAAATAAGGCAACGAGAAGCGCAACAATTGGAAGATTGAATTTGATCAAGAAGAGCAGACCAGAACGATGACTCGTCAACTGCATCGAGGTGTCCCTCCCACAAGGCCGGAGCCCATGGAGACGGAACAATCGACAGGAGCATACGAGCCGCTCAATACCCTGTCAAGGAAGGCGGATGGAGACGGCTTAGTTCAGGGCATCGATAATCTTCCGATATTCGTCTTCCGCATAGGCTTTGAGCGTCGTTGTTCGCACATATCCAAAGGATCCCAATTTCAATACGAAGCTGGCCAGTTTTTCGTCGTTAGGCATTTCTGCAATCAAGGCAAGATCGAAACCGCCTTGGGTCATATAGACAGTCTTGATCTCACCACCCAAGTCTTTGGCGAGCTTTCTCGCTGCATCCAACCGTTTGGGTGATTCCTTTACATTCCTGATTCCCTGGTCTGTCCAGTTAATGAGCACTAAATACGTAACCATGGTGGCACCCTCCCCGAAAAATAAGGGTTAATGTAACGCCATTGATTCTAATAATAGTTCTTTGCGTTGGCGCGACACCTATCGTTCTTCGGGCGGGATGGTTTTGAGAGTCGCCGAAAAGAGTGCGTGCGCCGCGGCATCAACTGGTTTGTGTCTGACTGTGGTGCTCGCCGAGTCCTTGCCGAGAAAGTTGTCATCCTTCCAGTTCTTCGACGGTCTGATAGGTCTTGGAACGAAGCCGCCGCCACAGTTTGGACAGACATTGCCCAGCACATGATCGACGCAGGAGGCGCAGAACGTACATTCATAGGTGCAAATGCGCGCGTCGGGTGAGTGGGGTGGCAAGGCTTTATTGCAGTGCTCGCAGGTTGGCCGCAGTTCCAGCATGGTGATTCCTTCTATCGCTTCGTACTGTGCCGGACGTTCGTCGCTGCATGGCGGACGGATGTGTTGCGGGCTGATTTCGATTGGTTGCGGAATCGGGCCGGCGGGAGGCCGAACTCACGTTTGAAGGCGCGGTTGAAGGAGGGTTCCGACTCATAGCCAACCTCAGACGCGATCTCCGCCACGCTGTGGCTTGTGGACTTGAGCAATTGTGCGCTGAGCTGGAGACGCCACCGGGTGAGGTAGGCCATGGGCGTCTCCGAAAGATAACGCCGGAACCGTTCGGCCAGGACGGAGCGCGACATTCCGATCTCCGTCGCGAGCGCAGCAATCGTCCAAGGATGTGCCGGCTTGCGATGTAGCAGGGCCAGAGCTTTCCCGACTTCAGGGTCGCGGACCCCGGCCAGCCACCCGCTTTGTTCCTGCGGGAGCAGCGCGATGTACCGTCGCAATGTTTCGACGAACAGGACCTCCGACAATTTGGCGAGCACGGTCTCATGACCGGGGCTGGATGCTTCCGCATTATCCACCGAATAGCGGAGAGAATTTTCCAGCCATTGGCCTGACGCGTCGTTGCGGATCTGGACTTTCATAATTGGCGGCAGTCCGCCAAGGAAGATCTGGCTGAGTTGCGGATCGCAGGTCATGTAGCCGCAGATGAATTTCGTGACCTCTCCGCCTCCGCCCGAGCGGGAGAGCTTTAGACCTTGAGAAAATATTCGTTGCAGCTCTCGCGCGTTGTCCACCGGCGTAACCGGTGAACCATTTCCTAAGATGTGTGGATCGCCGTGGGGAAAGATAACGATGTCCCCTGCGTTGAGCGAAACCGGCCGGCCATCTCCTTCGACACGTCCGTAGCCTCTGCCTTCGGTCAGCAGGTGATAGATGATCACATGCTTGGAGTCCTGCGAAAAATACGGAGCCACGGTGCGCGAGGCTGGCGAGCGAAAGCACCAGGGCGCTGAAAACTCCGCATTGTAAAACATGGCTCCGTCGAGCTTGACGGCCTTGAGCACTTCGGACAAGACATCCACGCGGGCCCCACACGGCACGTATCAGTCGGTGTGCAAATTATTCCGGACGCCCAATCAAGTAAAGCGTAGCCTAGCACGCCCCTGTCAAGAGAACCAGACTCCCGGATAAGGCCTCTCACAAGTAGACGCCCTATAGTGCGACATGTCATTGCAGGGCGATGCTGAACTAACCACCCACACAAAGGAGGACAACCATGTCGACCAACGCATTGGCACCCGAAGAGGAGAGGTTGAAAACGCGTCTCAGGACGATCTGGATGGCCGGAGACTACGATCGATTCTCACGGTACATGGAGGGCAGTGCGCGAGATTTCTACGAGCGCCTCAATGTCGCTCCTGGAAGCCAATTCCTGGACGTGGGCTGTGGCTCCGGCCAGCTGGCGCTGATGGCTGCGAAGGATGGCCTGCAAGTGACCGGCGTCGACATCGCGAGCAATTTGGTGGAGCGTGCGCGGGCGCGCGCACAATCGGAGGGGTTACAAGCGCGCTTCGAGGAAGCCGATGCAGAGACGCTACCCTTCGAGGATGCGACCTTCGACGTGGTGGCGAGCTTAATCGGCGCGATGTTCGCGCCACGGCCTGAGTTGGTCGCAAAGGAACTGCTGCGCGTGTGCCAACCCGGTGGAACCATTGCCATGGCCAATTGGACCCCACAAGGTTTCATCGGACAAATGTTCAAGGCCCTATCGAAATTCATCGCGCCGTCCGGGATGCCCTCGCCGGTGTTGTGGGGCGACGAAACCACGGTCCGTGAACGGCTTGGCGGAGGACTGTCGGATCTCAGTCTGGTCAGACGCCACTATACGTTCAGTTATCCCTTTTCTCCCTCGGAAGTGGTGGAGTTCTTCCGCCTTTACTACGGACCAACCAATCAGGCGTTTGCTGCGCTGGACGGAGAAGGCCGTGAGAGTCTCCGTCAGGAACTCGAAGCCCTCTGGTCGTCTCACAATCGAGCGGGCAGGGAATGCACCACGGTCCTCGCAGAATATTTGGAAGTAATCGGCATTCGAGAATGACAGTGAAATGGCCAGAAAGACCAACGCTCTTCACCAACCAACTATGATCAAGGAGGCCGTCATGTACGACATGAAGAATCTTGCCAAAATGAAGAATCTAGAGTCTCATGCGCCGGAAGCAATGAAAGCGTTCCTGACCTTCGATAAGGCGGCCTGGGCTGAGGGAGCTATCCCGAGAAAGTATAAGGAGCTGATCGCCATTGCTGTCGCGCTGACGATACAGTGCCCTTATTGCATCGAGCTCCATGTCGAGCGGGCGAGAAAAATAGACGCTTCAGAGTCGGAGATCGCTGAAGCTGTTTTAGCCGCGGCGGCATTGCGTGCCGGTGGGGCAATCACTCATGGCACACATGCCATGAAGGGAACGCTAGTGTAACGATCCCGAACCAGGGGGTTGCAAGGGTCTCGACTGCAAATCCTCCTAGTATGTTGTTGCTGAACAAGTCACGTATCATTTTTATGTGGTGCCATCTTGTTCATCACACAAAAGGAGGGAAGGTCTATGAAGAAGACGATCATGTACGGGGCATGGGCGTTAGTGGTTGCCGGAGCGATCGGTGTTGCCATCGCCGGAAATGCGTTCGCCCAATCAGGAACAGGATCAGGCTCCGGATCTGGCGCGGGAAGTGGAATGACCTCGCAGGGTCTCGCGTCGGAGCCTGCAGGGATCGGTGAAAAGGGCACTGGCCAGACTCAGAGTACCCTGGAACGATCAGGCGGAGTGCAGAGCGGGAGTTCGCAAGGGATCCCCCCTGAGCCCGCAGGGATCGGTGAAAAGGGGACCGGCCAAACCGAGAGTACTTTAGAACGATCAGGCGGAGCGCAGAGCAAGATGCCGCCTGAGCCTTCCGGAATCGGTGAAAGAGGCACCGGTCAAACCCAAAGTACCATGGAGCGATCAGGGCTCGAAAAGTAACCGCGGATCTCATTGCCACATTAGAGGAGGGCGCCGGCGGACATGCCGGCGTCCCTCACAGCTAATTCCCGACGAAATTTCAGGCGGCCTGAGTCTGTTGTTCCAAGAACTTCTTCAGGCTTGCGAGCATCATCCCCCAGTTCTGTTCTGAATGCGCACGTGCGTCTTCATTCGCATTGTTATCTTGCGCTAGAGACACGCGCGTCTGCTGTCCGTCGGCCGCCAATTCTATTGTGATGGTGTGATAGCTTTCCGGTTTGTCGGGAAGACCGGAAAGCGGGCTGAAATGACTGTATTGGATCTTGTGTTCCGGTTTGAACTGAAGAACCACACCTTTGTCTTCGTACGACTTGCCTTGCCACCGCCCTTTCCAGACAATCGGACTCCCTTCGCTCCAGTCCGAGACGACATTGGTGTTGAACATGTATTGCTTGATGGCTTCGGGGTTTACCAGCGCATTCCAGACCTTGTTGCGAGGCGCATTAACGTTTATGGAAGCCTTGGCTACTAGGTTCTTGTCCATACCGGGCTCCTTTCAGCATGATTACCACCTCAAGTTTTATCTGTTCTTCTCCAAGAGGAAGACCCTCTAACATTAGATCATACCTTCCTGCTGTCGCTGTTCTTGCTTCTCACGTGTGCTGACCGGAGGTCTGCTCACACGTCGTCCGATAGAGGATCAGGCCGAGTAGCGCGGTGGCGCAAAAGGCAGCCCCCGCATAGAAGGTAAATGGCGCGCCGAGCTGATCCCATAGGAAACCGGCGAGCATACTGGCCATCAGCATTGCCACCCCGCTGGCGAGATTGAAGAAGCCATAGGCAGTTCCGCGGAGATCGGCCGGCACCGTATCTGCGACCATGGCGGCAAGCAAGCCTTGCGTCATGCCCATGTGCAGACCCCAGAGTCCCACGCCGATGAGCACGATGCTCCAGCGGTCATCCGAGGCCAATACCAAGTCGGCGGCGATCAACACCAGCACACCGAGTGCCAGCAACGTTGTGTGGCGCATGCGATCGGCCAGTGCGCCGAACGGATAGGCGGATCCGGCGTAGATCACATTCATGGCCACCATTACCAAAGGCACGAGTGCGACGGGGATACCTCCTTGCTGCGCACGAAGGACCAAGAAGGCTTCGCTGAACCGCGCGAGCGTGAAAATGGCTCCGAAACCCACCACCCACCAGTAGGCGGATTGGAATCGAACGAGGGTGTCCCATTGAATCGGATTGCGCCCCGTCGAGGTTTGGCGCTGTGCCGATTCGCGGATGCCAAACAGCAAGAGGCCGACCGACATCAACCCTGGCACGACGGCCACCCAGAAGACCGCCCGGAAGTCATCGGCCCATAAGAGCATCAATCCGACGGCGAGCAGGGGGCCCAGGATGGCGCCCACCGTATCGAGCGACTGCCGCAAGCCGAACGCCGCACCGCGAATCTCCGGCGGGGCGATGTCAGCGATCAAGGCATCTCGTGGAGCCCCTCGCACACCTTTGCCGACTCTGTCCAGCAGGCGCGCGATCAACACAAAGCCTACGCCTGTCGCGAGCGCAAAGAGCGGCTTCGTGAAGGCGCCCAGGGCGTATCCGAGCACGGTCAGCCCCTTTCGTTTGCCCCAATAGTCACTCAGCGTGCCAGAAAATACTTTCACGACCAACGCCAGGGACTCGGCAAGCCCTTCTACGACGCCGACCGCCATCGTGCTGGTGCCCAAAATCGTGACCATGAACAATGGCAGCAGGCTATGGATCATCTCGGAAGAGACATCCATCAGCAGACTGACGAAACCCAGCACCCAGATCCCCGCAGGCATCCGGTGCAGCGAACGCTCGATGGGTGGTATGGATCTCAGCTGCTTATCCATGATCCAACGTTCTCGTCGTACAAGCGGCAAAACGGAGGTCGGATCATTCTACGTTTTACCGATGGGTCGAAGCCAACGCTGCTCACGCGAGCGGAGGAGCGCGAGCAGCGAACTGCGCTAACCCATGGCCGCCCAGATTTTAATGGCGTTCTCGCCGGTAAATGTCACGTCATCCTGAGAGGAGGAGCCGCGTTCAAAATAGAGGTGCAGCATGCCTCCTCCATAGTGAGCTTCGCGAACCAGGTCGAGGTTGATGGCTGCTTCACCCGCACGTTCTTCATCCTGCACTTTTACGAACCGCATATCTCTTGCCTCCCTGTTAAATATGACAATGAGTTTGTCGCGAGAGACCTCTCGTGTCTCATCGGAAAGGCCAGCTTAAGAGAATGCCTCCGCCTGGCAAAGAGTATTTCATTTTTGGATCGGGCCGATCAGCTTCTTTCCCACGGTTGACGGTTCTGAGATCGGCGCTACACTGGAAGTCAGAGGAGAGGAAGCCAATGAATGAGGAAGATTCCCGGGTCCTCGTCACAATACTGAAAGAAATCAGCGAGAATCAAAAGGTTCAACTCGACCGCCAAGCGGAAGCCTTGGCGCTGCAGCGCGTGAGCAGTTTGCGATAGTTCAGAGACAGGCAGACCGACACGAACGTATCCAAGATCGTGCTGAGAACCTCCAAGTCAAAAGTGCGCAAGTGGTGGCTGTTGCACGCAAAACGCTCTTCTTCATCCTCCCCATTGTGACCCTCTTGATCGTCTACGTGTCTTGGCTTATCTTCGGTTGGCTCATCCGTTAGGGCTCAGGCTCCTTCGCGCACATCTCGATTTAACTGGCCCATCGGCGTATATTCTCACCCGCTCACACATAGACACATGGAGAACCGCATCCCCCCACTTCCTGCGCTGTCTCAGTTTGTCCACCACCACTTACTCTGGTTCTTAATCGGCGCCTATGCGATCGCAGCAGTCTTTCCGGCGGCCGGTTTGTGGATCAGGAACGTGTCCTTCGGCGATGTCTCGCTGTTTCAGACGAACATCCATGGTTCACTGCTCCTGGTCCTTCTCGCCACGCTGATGTTTAATGCGGGATTGGGCGTGAAGACATCGCACCTAAAATCTCTCGTTCAGAAGGTATGGGTGTTGGTGGCCGGACTGGCCGCAAACCTCCTGATTCCCATTGTCTATATCTTTTGCGTCACGCTCGTTCTACAGCTGTGGCATAACCCGGAGGAGGCACAACACATTCTCGTCGGCCTCGCGTTGGTCGCCGCGATGCCGATTGCCGGTGCGTCCACCGCCTGGGCGCAGAACTCCAATGGAAATCTGGCGTTGAGCCTGGGATTGGTTCTGTCCTCAACCATCCTGAGTCCCATTATCACGCCCATAGCGTTTTATGTGTTCGGAGAGATGGCGTCAGAGGAGTATGAGACGATTTTACACAACCTCGCCGAGTACGGATCTGGTACCTTTCTTGGCTTTTGGGTCGTCCTCCCTTCGTTGTTGGGGCTCTGTATTCGTTTTGTAGTCTCCGAAAAGCCGCTCGCTGCAGTCATGCCATACGTCAAGCTTCTCAATGCCCTGGTCCTCTTGGTCTTAAACTATTCAAATGCATCGGTATCGCTCCCACAAGCCGTGGCAGACCGCGACGTGGATTTCCTGGCGGTCACCTTAGGAATTACGACCGGGCTCTGTATCGCAGCCTTTGGAGCTGCCTACTGGCTCAGCTGTCTCTTCAAACTGGACCAAGCTGAACGTGTCTCGATCATGTACGGACTGGGTATGAACAACAACGGAACCGGCCTGGTCCTTGCGTCACTTGCGCTCTCCTCCTTTCCACGCATCATGGTCCCGATCATTTTCTACAATCTGGTGCAGCATCTCGTAGCCGGCGCTGTGCATGAAGTAACGGGTCGGAACGGCGAATGCTAAAAAAGATTGTATGGCACGGGTTATGCTGCGGGGAGTCGATCGTCAAGGAATCCACCAGGAGTCTAACCCGGTTGACACTTTCTCCAAAGAAGAGTAGAGGTGAAATCGTTCGTTGATTCCCTTCCGTTCACTCCGAAGATGGAGGAGGTTAAATGGAAGACCTGAATCCGCCGGACCATCACGGCCCGCCGAGTCACGGGCGGGCAGCCCGTCAGTCATGCTAGCCGGATCTTCCACGGCTGTCGTCTTCCCACGAAGGGAAACACATAAAACCGAAGAGCCATCGCGAAGAGTCCAGGCTGGTTTGAGGAACACAAGCGCCTGGGATTGAGTGCACTCTCCCCTGACAAGCTGCCGTCGCCCCCGCGACTCGGACGGGTCTTCACAAAAATAGACGAAATAGTGCTCGGCGTCATAAGCGCCACCCACGGGCGACCTCCAACGTATGTGAGGGTCGCCCGTGCTGCTTCATTGAGAGGAGGCCGCCATGCTCGTTCACGAAGTCATGTCCACCGGCATTGTGACAGCCATGAAAACAGACACGGTTCGATCTGTTGTTGTGAAAATGATGAACCGCAACTGCGGGGCGATCCCCGTGGTCGAAGGAGACGCCCACCTCGTCGGCATGGTGACGCTGCGGGACGTCCTACTGCCGCTCTATCCCAACTATGGCGACTACATTCACGACAATGTGCACAGCAGGGATTTCGTCGAAATGGAAGCGAGCTATCCCGAGGTTCTCGGAAGGAAAGTCGAAGAGATTATGACTCCCAACCCTCTCACGGTCGGACCCGCCGATCCCATTCTGGAAGCTGCTTCATATATGGGTCTCAAGAACTTCCGTCGAATCCCCGTAGTCAACAAAGACAGGCTGGTCGGGATGCTCAGTATCGGCGACATCAACCGGGGGCTGTTCTTTGAACAGGGAGTGCGGGACTAAGCTTGCTCGACTGCTTGGAACCCCGATAGATGAAGACAATTTACCTAGCTCTCCTCCTGTTGATCGGCATGACAACAGCTGTCCCGATGGTGAGCTTCTCGCTTGAGAGTGCTCCTCGTGTGTGGACATTCGAGGATGACCTGCCGGAGAGTCTTCCCCATGAGTTCCAGGTGGGAAAAATGTTCGACGGGCGACCTGCTGGAGAATGGAATATTCTTTATACCGAAGTGGCCCAGAGCGGCAAGCACGTGCTTGGTCAGCTCATGGGGAAAGGTGCCGAACACGCGTATAAGGTCATTCTGATTGAGGGCACCACGGCCACCGATCTGGATGTGCGAGTTTCCATCCTCCCAGTGTCAGGCAAAGCGGATATGGGAGGCGGCGTGATCTGGCGTGCTACGGATGATCGAAATTACTACCTGACGAGGGCGAATCCATTGGAGCAGAATATTCGGGTATATCGGGTGGTCAATGGAGTTCGTCACCTGTTACACAACTTTGACCAGACGATTGTCATGAAGCAATGGCATAGCCTCCAGGTCATCAACCGAGGCTGTCGTATTCAAGTGTTCTATGACGAGAAGCAGGTCTTCGACTTTTGCGACGAAACATTTTCGGCCGGAAGGATCGGCCTTTGGACAAAATCCGACGCCGTGACCTACTTCGATGACCTCCGGCTTCGACTCCTGAAATGAGGGATCACCTGGCAACCGTGAGTAACCGGCCCGCCACGCGGGAGAAATGTCCTCCGTACGCTGCTGCTACAGCGCACGGAGGAATGCCACCAGATCAGCCTTTTCCGCGTCCGTAAGCCCGATCGCGAAGCGAACGTCGTAAAATTCGATCACTTTCTCCAAGCTTGCCGCCGAACCATTGTGAAAGTAAGGAGCCCGTGCGGCCAGCCCTCGCAGAATCGGTCCTTTCAGCTTGCCGATATCCGCCCATTTTCCGGTTATTAACGCACGTCCAAGATCCGTGGTGGTGACCGTGTTCTTCTTGCCGGTTTTGGGGCGAACGGTGACCGTAGGCAAGTAACTGACGTCCAAAGAACTTGTGAGGTCCCCGACACCGATGTTCAAGGGGGCCGAGATTGAGTGATTGCCGATATTGGGCGAGTCGTGGCAGGTCCCGCAAGTCCCCTTGATGAACGGAAGGCCGGTTGCATCGTTGAGTCCGCCGACGCCGGTGATATTGATTGTGCGTGAGTTGAACAGTGTCTGGCCGCGGAGGATACTCCCGCGCCGGACGGCTGTGTCACCGGAGGACGCGTTGACCCATGCGGCATTAAACAAGGTGAAGATCACGGGATTGAAGGGGGTTTTGAAAGGATTCAGGCCCAGTGGATCATTGATGCCGATATAGAAAGGCTGCGCGACCAGTGCCACAGGGCCGCCACTTGCGGTGTTGGCGTCGAGTGACCCGGCGATAAAGTCGAGATCCTGCGCCGTCGACAGCGCCATTTCAAACGCCACGATTTGCTGCTGCTGTTCGGAGGATGGCGGCGTGGTCGCTTGCGCATGGCCGGTGGTTGCGTCTACCGATTGATGCTTGAGGTCGGACAACAGGTCGCCGGGGTTGGTCGCGAAGGTAATAGGTGTGGTGCCAGTCTGAGTTGAAGATTCGCGCCCATCCCACATCAGGGTACTGAGGAACCGGAGGTTCGTTGAAGGGAGGGGACGCCGATACATCGACAGGACCGACGTTTCATTGCATCCGTAGGGATTGCTGACACTGACGACCTCGAACTCCGCTCCGTCCGGTACGGGAAGTGCGACGCGGATCAGGCCGCGGCTTGTCAACAGACTGTAGGCCTGCCTGCGACCATCCACCGTAGAGACGTCAATATCGTGATCGCAGTTGGATCCATCATTCGGACGAAAGATCGGATCCAGGCCTTGGGTGTTCTCGAACCGCTCAGTCACATGGGCTGCAGAAACAGACCAGCCATCACTGGCCTGATGACAAGTGGCGCAGCTGCGCCCATTCGTCCCGAGACTTTGGAAAAAGGGGCCGCTGAGATCCATCTTTCCCGTTATGCTGAAGGTTTTCAGGACTCCGGTGGGATTAGAAAATGGAAACAGATTTGGGAGAAACCCGCTATCAGCCATGACTACTGTGACGGCACCCAGCAACAGCCCACCTTGCAACCAGATGCGAGGATTCAGCATGGACACCCTCCTTTGTCAGCAGTGAGAAGCCAAGGGCGAGATGCTAGAGCGGTTTATCTCATCTGTAAATCCATTGAAATGCGTAAGATAGAGTGGGTGGGAAGTATTCAGGTCGACAGTCTGAACCTTAAAGCTCCGTCCATTTTCCTAACGCATACATGATCATGTCATGAATCGCGAGGACCTGGCTTTTACAGACAAACGCCGCGGCTCCCGCGGTCCTCATGGCACTATACTTCGTTGGTGAAAAATCCCCAGTGAGGCAGACGACGACGGTCCGAGGGCACACGCTCTTAATACAGTGAGTGGCTTCAATTCCATCGAGATAGGGTAGAGCGATATCCATGAGGATGACGTCAGGCTTATGCTTGATGGCCAAGGCCACCGCTTCCCTACCGTCAGCGGCATGTCCCACGATCGTGACGTCCGTATAGTTCTCCAAGATTTCTCGGACCAGTTGGCGAGTCCGTCCATCATCATCCACGAGGAGAACACGATAGGGTAACTGATGCGAGGCATCCGCGGAGGGTGCATGTTCGGATTCTTCCGGTGAGATAAACCCGCTTTCAGTTTCTCGATTGCCGCCGACCGAAGTGAACATAACCACCTCTTTGTACGTGGCTTTACATCGATTGGTACACCATGCACTTTTCAGTGCTAACAACTATTATTTATATAGAAGGTCCCACCAAGGGCCCCTAGGAAGAACCCAAGCCGACCACTTTTCTTTCCCTCTCCCAATGATTATCCGCTGAGCATCTATCCAGTCGCCAAGAGTGAGAGCGCTGCTATCGTATAATTGTGAATGTCTACTCAGGAAAGACTATGTTGTCGGAAAGAAAAGACCATAAGTGTCTGTTTGCGCTCGAACAGACACAGACAGGATATTTGACGGGTCAGTATGTGTGCACAAGATGCGGAGCGAAACTTCCGCAGTCGCAGTGGCTTCATACGCGCAGGCTAGCTATCGGGCTGTATCCCAATACAACAATCTTATGGTGAACCAGGATCAGTTGGTTGGTCTTTCTTCGGTGTATTTCGACGTTTCCACGTGTTGTAGGCCGACTGAAGGATGTGAATGTGATTTTCAATAAATACCTGCTCGATGAGGCCAAATCGTGGATCGCTTTCCAGCATCTCGGCCAAGGCCATCGAAGACTTCCCAAAATCTGACAAAGTCCGGTTGAGTTTTTCGGGCATTATTCTGGCCTCCTAGAAAAGCGCGCAGTCGGCTGACGATAACGGAGGTTGAAAGAAAGAAAACTAGGCAGACCCCTAGGGATGGTGAATACGTAGTGAATTGAAGTGGGTGTAATAACAGGCTATTTCTTCGAAGTGGTATTCCGGCGTTTCCAGCCATCGAAGGCAGAACGAATAAGGGAGAGGTGACTCTCGATAAACATCTGCTCAACCATGTTTAACCGCGGATTCTCGTGAAGACGTTCTATCAATACGCGCGTGCACTCGCCGAATGCGGTCAGGATATCGTCTGATTTGGGCATCAGCAACACCTCACGCGTTAATCACTCGAAGGCTGCGCCGATCGAGGCGAAGAAATACCATTGATTCGAGAAGTAGGACAGGAGAGGCGGCCTCAGGCGAAAAGAAGAAGGTTGCCCATCCTTAGGACACTACCTTTAAGCATTAACTGACATGCAATGCGTGATGCTTTTCCCTGACAGATCGTGCTCTACAAGATACGTGCCGCTCTCGTAGATCGATAAATCGTAACAACGGGGCGGCATTTGGATGGAGTCACTGTCTTGCAGGCCGGTTTTGCCGGGACAGGTTGTCTCTTTGGATAATTCCAGTGAAGGCATTTGAGACTAGGGCAGGCCCTTGCGCTAAGATCTGAGCTCTACCGCGAAGCGACTGTTCTCAGGTCGGCGTCCCGGAGAATCTTATCTTGAATCTGTTGCACGGCCTCGGAGAGCGCGCGGTTGAGGCGAGTGCCGGGCGGCACCTCTCCGGTCGGATTGAAACTTTCTTTGAACGAGGAAACGCCCCGGTACGTGCCCACCAGCTCGCCGCTACGTCTGAGAATAAACAGGGTGAGATCCGCCTCTCCGCTGCTCACATGCGTTTTCATGTCCAGGAAGTCGGCCACTGTCTCGACATAGGGAATCTTGGTCCATATATATGGCCGATAATGCTCGCGCAGCGCATTGATACGTCCTGTGAGAATAAGATCAGGCTGCGGATCGAATGTGGTGATTTTCGAAAACACTCCGGCCTGATCGAAGGCTTCCAGCAGTTCCCCCTCCACTCGATCGGCCAGCACGTATGGCGGGACCTGTTTCGCGTCCGGTCCTGTCACGCCAAAGCTCTCCTTACCGGAGACCAGCGCCGGCGCCGGATACACATCGTGAAATTCCGCCGTCGCATCGATGATGGGACGAGCATGGGTCAGCGTGATGTCCGGCACATATTCGGACTTGCTGCAACCGGCGACCGTCGCGGCCAGGAACAGCGCGCATACAAGGCTGCATCTCATGCCCGGAAGCCTCGCCATGTCGTTAATCAATTACGCGCTGAATGGTAGACGCGTAACCATCCTCCGCGACGTAGGCTTTGACCTGATCGCCGATGGCCACCTGGTCCATCTTGGTGTTATCGTCCACGCGCACACGTCTGGATTCGCCATTTTTCTCCTTGATCGAAAGATATTTCGCTCCGATGTCGTTCACGTGTCCGATGATCGATTCCTTGGAAATGCGCTCACTCATGGTAGGGGAAGCTGCCCGGCGTTCCGACGCATTCTTGGCGCATCCCGCCGCCGTCATATTCATCATAATGACCGTCGCCATTATCAAGGCCGCTGAAATCCGCATGGTGCACCTCCGTGTCTGTTGCGACTGTATCCTTGAAACAGAACCGTTCGGCCTAGGCCCTCCCCTAGGATCGAAGGAATGATTTCCTGACACAGGAGATCAGTTCTGCTAGAGGACTCAAATCCCTCTTTCGTGTTTCTTTTCAGCTCTTATCGAAGGCGACCGCCACTAGCGAAATCTCTAGGTCCAACGTAAAACGCGTTGTGCAATGATGTTTTGGGTGGGTCCTTGAATGGCACAGTGTGTGCATTTTCCCGTTCGTGACAGGAAACTTCACGCTTCTGGTTACTCTCACAAGGATTTTACCCTTGTCGTCATGGCGAATAAGCGCGAGAGGTGTGCCGTCGGCCGCTCTTCGTAACATGCAATAGAACAAATAGGAAAGGAAAGGTTTCACATGAACATCGCTCAAATCGCCCCTCTTTGGGAAAGCGTACCGCCCAGGCTCTACGGAGGTACAGAACGGATTGTCTCCTATATTACTGAAGAACTCGTTCGCCAGGGCCATGACGTTACGCTTTTTGCCAGCGGAGATTCTGTCACTAGGGCACGTCTCCGGGAAGCCTGTCCCAACTCGCTCCGCTTGCAGAGCGCACTGGTGAATCGTGATGCGCCGCTCATTCTTATGCAGGAGCAAGCCTTGGGAGCGGAGGCCGAACGATTCGATATCATTCATTCCCACCTGGATTTTTTGAGTTTTCCGATGAGTCGCCGTTGTGCGACGCCGGTGTTGACGACCTTGCATGGACGGTTGGATCTTCCCGAACTGATTCCCATATACCGTGAATATGCCGAGATGCCCGTTGTGTCTATTTCTGATGCGCAGCGTATTCCTCTACCCGATGCCAATTGGCAGGGCACCGTGTATCACGGGCTGCCGGACCTCTATGCTTTTCATCCCAATCCCGGTTCCTATCTGGCCTACCTTGGACGCATCTGTCCGGAAAAGCGGCCCGATCATGCGATTGAAATCGCCAAACGGGTAGGCATCCCGCTCCGGATCGCGGCCAAAGTGGATCCGGTCGATCGTGAGTACTTCGAAACTCAGATTGCCCCGTTGTTGGATCACCCGCTTGTAGAGTACCTCGGAGAGATCACCGATGAAGAAAAATGCGATTTCCTCGGAGATGCGGCGGCCGTGCTGTGCACCTACGACTGGCCGGAACCGTTCGGCATTGTCTTGATCGAGGCACTGGCCTGCGGGACACCGGTATTTGCATATCGTCGCGGATCGATTCCCGAGATCATCGAAGACGGCGTCACGGGATTTATCTGTGACAGCCTGGAGGAGATGGTGACAGCGATCGACCGCTTGCCGCTCATTCAACGATGGCACTGCCGGGAGTCGTTCGAGGCTCGCTTCACGGTGCAGCGTATGGTTGAAGACTATCTGGCGCTATACGAACGGATCGCGGCGACTGCGCGACCCATGGCGTATATCAATGGCCATTCATCGCACATGATGAGCCGCAGGCGAATAACGGCGACCGAACTTGTCACCCCCCACGGCACTGCCTGAAACTACGGTACCGTGCGGGAGCCGGAGGCGGGGAGTCACAAGAGGATGCACGAAGAGCGTAAACAACTACCAAGGAGGATGGGATGGCGTCTTATATGTCGGATTCGGAACTCGAGGAACGTCGATCATTGTTACAGGCCGCAGCCAGAGGTAGCGTACCAGCGCAACTGAAGTTAGAGCAGGAATACCATGTCCGTGTATATTCGGCGTCTGAACGGAAGAAACTGGCTGTAACCGTACAGTCAGACAATCTGCCCTCGTCGGTACGCCAAAAAATAGACCGCTTCATTGAGCAGACAGGCAGCAACACAGACTATTGAACTGCGGCAGGTCCGTGACCCGTGTCGAGCTTACTTCGAGTCAGGCTGTTCCTGGCACCGCAATTCATCGCAGAGTTTTTTTACAGTCAAGGTGAGTTCTTCTCCAAGTTTGCTGCCCAGCTTCGAGATTTCCGGCTCGATCTTCTTGCTCAGCTGTTGGATCTTCTGCAACAGCTCCGGAATCGGTTTCGGCAAATCGTCTACGCGTATTTCACCCTTCCGAGGCTGATCCTTTTGATCCTCATCCGCCCACGCCGCAGGCGCCAGGGCCAGCATCGTCGCTAGTGCGATTATGATCGGGTTCATAGTCGTCTCCTTTCTTCTCTCGTTTCGGTCATTCTATCATGTGCATGAGTGGCGACGTCACCACCCCGCGCTCCGCCAATACATCCCTCATCTCGATTTATCACGGTCTTCGGCGTATGCTTTTTACCGTGGGAATGAAATAACGGCAGAACAGGAAATGGAGAACGCATGATGAACTGTAGAGGCTTCTGGTTAGGACTCGCGGTTGGAGCGGTCTCAACGTGCCTACTCGGTCAGTGGGCTCTCGCTGTTGCAAGCAAAGTGAAAGATCCATCCGTGTGTATCCCGGCCGAAACGGTTGCCGGGTATGTACATAGTGTGATCCAGGCAGATCGAACGTTTTATACCACCGACATTGTGGAGCGGATGCAGATGCGAGGTATCGTTGTTGCCTCCGAAAATTGGCGAGAGACCGCCAGGCTCCCTCTCCCGGCTCAGTTTTTGATGGAAGCAGGACGGCTCGTGGCTGCCGAACGAGGTGGGCTTCGATTCCGGTTGATTAGCAGTTGGCCGATCAACAAAATGAACAAGCCAACTACCGACTTCGAGCGAACCGGCCTTACGGAGATCCTCGTGAATTCTGATCGGCCCTATACCGGCGTGACGACCCTGGGAGGAATTCCCGTTTTCCAGGCGCTCTATGCAGATAAAGCGGTATCTCAGTCGTGCGTGGGTTGTCATAATGCGCACCCAAACAGTCCCAAGAAGGATTTCAAGCCGCGAGACGTGATGGGTGGAATTCTCCTGACAATTCCGCTCCCGGCGGCCCGGGACTAATGACTCTCGTAGGGAAGGTGCTGTTGAGTGGAGGGCTCGATAGCCTCGGCCTTCACCCGATCACGGAGAAGTGAACTCGCTGCACGGACAGATTGACCCGCCGGCAACGGCTGCAACCGTGCTGGTCCATCGTGGCGGTGGACTGCTTCTGAGTACACAGTTTCGCGAGTCTCTGTCTACCCTGAAGGGATGACGAGCCTGGCGAGATGCCTTTTATCCCGGACTGGCCGCGGTTTCTTTGATGGTAAAAATTCCCACGCCCCTTGTAACTTTCACGAGGCCGTGCCGGTTCAAGCGGGACACTTCAAGATAGAGCTCGTTCCAGGTGAATTCCGGGTAGCGGGTCACCAAGGCCTCAAAGTCACATTCAGGAGCACATCGGAGAAATTCCAGGATTCGTTCGGTGATAGGTTTCTGCTGAGACATTAAGCTTCCTCCCTGCCGGTAACAAAATGACTCCTGGATAGTGGCGTAGAATGCCTATAAGCATATTCTACAGGAAGTCTCAGAAAAAAACCTGATACCCTTCCCGCGGCTCTTTGAGCAGGGGCCGAATTCATTCCAGAGTGACTCGGGAGTGCAGGGGAAAGTCTCGAGCAACCAATGAACGGAGAAACTAGATGCCGGAACATCGTTTGAGAGTCCTTGCAAGAGTGTCCGCCAAGGCAGACAGCGTGGAACATGTCCGCGGGATCCTGATCGGGGTCGTCGATCCAACCCGCAATGAGCCCGGCTGTCTCAGTTATCAGCTCCTCCAAAACCGATCGGATCCGACCGACTTTGTGTTTGTCGAAGAGTGGGAGAGTGCTGCGGCGGAGCAAGCGCATTTTTCCACCGCGCACATCAGGGACGCGTTCGTGAAGCTGGCCGGGTATCTCGCCGCCGAGCCGGATATCCGTCGATACTCTGTCATGAGGTAGAGTCCTCTCCTGATCCTTATTTCGTTGCACGTCGGCGGCGCTATGTCATACTCCGACGAAGACAGCCGTGCCCGAGAGGTGCAAGCAGAATGAGCAAACCCATGTGGTTCTTGGGAGCAATCCTCACCTTAGTGTGGATGTTCATCAGCATTCCGTTTACAGACTACCCCCTGATGTCCGTGTTCGATATTCCTGATAGTCCGCCGACATCTCACGAGGGATTGCACAAGCTCTTAGAGGACATCACCGTTGCGGCCAACTACTGCATCGTCTCGCTCTTGTTGCTGTATGCGATTAATAGAAGGTGGTACCTGCGCGCCTATCCACACTGGCTTCGCTCTCTCAATTTGCAGGCCCGATTCACAACACTGTTCGAACGCCGCGCCGTGTTCACGATCACGAACGTCCTGCTTGCGCTGCTTAGCCTAACTTCTTCTATCCTTCTGTGGTTTCATGTCAGAATTCTGGGCCGCGGCCTCGGATATTGGTGAACCAATGCATCTTCAGAGATGCCTACCAGCCACGCGCCAGGGAATGGTTTTCTGAGTACCTCGAATTCCTTTTGTCGTCCTGATGTGACCGTCAGTCCTTTCTATCCGCGAGCCAGGTTGCGTCCGGCGTAATGGGCTCTTCGAGCTGCAGCTTGTAGCGCCAGTAGCGAAGGCCGAATCTCGAAGGAAGTTCACTCTCTCGACGAAACCCCATCGACTCGTAGAGTTGTTGCGCAGCGGTCATCAGCTCACTCGTGAACAGACCGATCACCTTGGCAGAATCGTTTCGTGCAACGGAATGCACGCCGATACGAGTGTTCGAGCGATACCGCGACCACGGTGAGTTGGAGCGACCGCAAGGAGAAGAACGGCCGCCCAGTCCGGCGGGAAGATCTTAGGACTACCTTTACCAGCCGGGCAATATCCAACCGAGCCCACGACTGCCCCTTGATGTTTCATCACAAGGATCTGTGCCGATCGTGCGCGGTCTTTGACGGCACGCAGACTCGCTTCCCTGCCGCGCCAGCCGTCAAGACTCATATGAGCGGCGAACTCCCGGTAGGCCTCGACGTTCAGCGCAGCCTTGCAGATAGACTGGGAAGCATGCGGCTGCATGAGGGCGACGCATGGTGACTCACGCACAAGCCAGCGATTTCGACGCGATCAGCTCAAAACGCTAGCTTGCGCGTGCGTCGAGCAAGACCCAGATCCCGATGGCGACAAACC
>CAMLHQ010000030.1 GCA_946479785.1 uncultured Nitrospira sp. | reverse complement strand
ATTTACGAGTATTCGGCCCGCGCAACAGGAACGGCTTCGCGCCCTCGTGATGAAGGCGAAGCCATAACGCCCCCCTGTACCAACGCAGGACCAGCGAACGGCTAGCCATACACTTTAGAAAATCGCCTATTAGAAGCCTATAAGACAGTGAGGGGTTGGCTCTGCAAGACAGCCTTCCACTGGATTCTCGTCCTGCCTTGCGACCTTACGGGTCCCTTCTTTGGAGGTAATTCTTTCGGGTCTTTCGAAGGCGGTCGGAGCAGGATAGGCTTTCATCAGGAGATGAGGGAAGAGCATGCACAGCGCAGCATCTCAGGTTGTCCAATTGTGCAAAGGACGAGACAGCCATGAACTGTCGGCAGGAACAGGGCACAGAAGTCGTACTTCGACAGTCATACCGATGTCTCGACAACCCCGTTTGAAGCGCTCCGGCGGATTCACCTTGATCGAGGTGATAACCGTGGTAGCCATCCTGGGGATTCTCGTCTCGGTGGCCACAGCCTCATATTACCACTTTGTGATCAACGCAAGGTCTGTTGAGGGAGAGATTGTAGTTTATGAGATCGACCGCTTGCAGCATCTCTATTTCGAACCTAATCATGCTTACACGGACAGTCTTACTGATTTGGGATTCGCCATGACAGGGACGTTGAAGTATTACACGCCCGAGGTACGGGTGGGATCCGCAATAGACAAAATCAGCTATCAGGTTCGAGCATTGCCTGTCACGGCATCAGCAACTGACGCCTGGCTCTTGACGAGGTATCGTGATGGTTCGGTGCAGGTGGACCGAATCCCTGCGAGCGATCTCACGATGTTTGCCACCATACGGTATGTGGGCTATGCGGCGACGATGACTTCCATGGCGGCCACGAACCTCTATCTTGACAGTGGGATGTCGGGCAACAACGAGCCTGAATGGTCTGACGTCGGAAGCCGCTCGCGGTGCCAAGAGTGTGGCCGTGTGGTTATGAATAGACGACTCTGAAGGTGGGTTACTAAGCCATTAACCGACTCGTCTTGGGGACGGTTCAGTTACGGTTTTGGTCACCATTCTTCGAGCGAACGGTTTCCTTGACCTTGCTTGCAATCAAATCTCGCGAGGTTTTTCCGCTGCCTCGGTCATACAACACGGTATTGACCCGCTTGAGCCCGAAGCCTAACATTTCTGCACGGCTCGCCTTTGTGGTCTCCTTGTGGTGCTCCTGCTCCTTCTCACCTTCAACGCTTATGCCTATCTGCTGCCGATACAGACGCCTGCTCAAATGGACTGTTCCTCGGATACAGAGGATCAACAGCGGCAAACATGTAATGCGTTTCTTGAGATAGGGCCGCATTCGGAACATTCTTTAAATCACCACAACTCATCGCTCAATCTCGATTGTGAATTTTCCCTTCAACTGCCCATTCCAATTTTCTCTGTCTCTCAGCATCCGGACTTCTTCGCGGTCTCAACGCTCCTATTCATCCTTCAATCGACACGACTGTTTAGATCAACTCCGCTCCCTGTCCCTACGTAAGCTTGTTTCCTGCCACTAGTTGCCTATCGCCTCTCATATCCTCAGTCATTGCTAAGTTAGAGCGGGACAATGCCTGCCGGGGAAGGACTTCGGGTATTTTTCGAGCGAACCTGGGGATGATCCCAGGAAAAGGCACCGCAATCTTACAGTATCTTGTGGGCACAGAAGCGAACCGTTGTTGGCAGGCAATCATGGAAAAACAGGGTTCTGTAGGCAGTCAAGTCTTAACCCTTCCCGTTTGTTGTGTCTGCGGGCTCATTCGGGACGAGAATGGACCTTCCGACGAGAGTGTACCTTCCATTGATAACTGGGTTACAAAACAAACATATCGAAAGACACATGGCGTGGATCCAGCCGTGTGCCGTCTGACTCACACGTATTGTCCAAGCTGTTATACCCAGTTCATGAATCGAATAATCGCAGCCTAGTCGACCATCTCCTCCATCCATGCCTCACAAAGGTTCATCGGGGTTCCTCCCCCGCTGAGGATTGATCGGCAAGACTGCTCACTTCATCTGAGAGTCCGCTTTCTCCCACAGAACTGTAGGCACTCACAGCAAAGAAGTATGTAGTGCCACGTAGACTGTGTAACTGACATTCGGTCCCACATCGGCGCGGGATCCATAATGATGGGAGGAGGTTCCCCAATACAACTTGTATCCCAACACCGACGGGTCAGGCACTGCCAGCCAGGACACGGCCCTAGTGACTCCTTCTGATTGCGGACCTCCAGTTGGCGCACCTCCACCGGAACCGCATCCTGTTATGCCGGCGACAAGAACAATGCTCAGAACTAATCGGACGACACGGACTGTGCACGACCCATGAAAAAACAGCGGGCAATGGTGCATTGCAACAACTCAAAGTGCCGCTCCCTACCGGCAAGAGGCACCAAGAAAACGTTAAGGAAAGAATTGACACGGGCCGTCAGCTTTTAGACAAAGACCACGCAAAGACGGCAAGCAATCACTAGCTTGAAAAATGAGAGGACAACAGGGCGGGCGGATCAGTCTGTGACGAACTCGATGTGTAACGATGATTAAGTTCGTGAGGCATGAAATGATTCATCTTGGACCACCGACGTCGGAGAACATTACACGCATCCATTCGCTGGGGCACTAGGAAATCCCCTAATCCAGTCGATAAGACCGGTAAGGACTTTAGCTTGACGTTGCGGACACAATCTTGAATGTCACTTCCTCCCGGTGTTTTACCGCCTTGTAATTTGGCTCCTCCGTTTGGTTAAGTGAACGTGGGCGGGGGTGTCGTCTCTGGTATGCCCACCCCGGAACGACAAGAGGTCTCTGCTCCCTCCTGGGGGACCTGCCTCCGCCTCTTCTCCTCCAATCTGTTCCTTTGGATCGCACTCGCTGCCAGTTCTGCGCGCTAGAAATGTGCATACCCCTTAAGCACTCCCCCTTTTAGTAAGGGGCTTACACACCTCTTCGGTATTTTCAAACTTCCGGCTATCACACAACATACACACATGTAACGGACGTTCGACGGCGTCGTTTTATCCAGGAGGGCATCGGCATGCACAAACAGGAAGGGAAAATCGGGGCCATTCGCAGAAACGTACATGGTAAGGCCTGCTCCTGCTGTGGCTGCCGAACTTATCAGCTGGTGCTCCGGAGCGATAAGCAACAGGTGGGAAAGCTCTTCGCAAGGTGCACTCAATGCCAGCGCCCCAGGGAAATCGACGAGGACCTGAGCCGCATCTTATGGATGTAAACAACAATCCTTCTAACCGAGGGCACCTATAATGCGAATTCTGCTGTCACCTTTCTATTATGTACGAACGAAGCGCGCAAGACGCAGGCAGGTGAGAAAAGCTTTGCAGATGCTCTCGGTCAGCGGCGTCGTCAGACCGAGCTCTATCGAACCGCGTTATGTCATAGGCGCAACCAGAGTCGATGCTCTCTATCGTTAGGAACCAGCCGATATTATCGCTCGCGCCACAGCCTCACAGAGTTATCAAGGCGGCGCGATGTCAAGACTGATGTGTCCAGAGCGCATTCCGGCCTGCCATATTGGGGATGCTGACCATCATTCGTCTGGCCGGGCCGGCAACTGATCAATCACTGCTCTTCTGTCCGTCCCCTTCCGACGCCACCCGTGAAACTCTTGTACCTCCGGCATCCCTCAGGTATGATCACGCCTCACCAGCCGGTCATCCGATCGTCCTTAACTGCAAGGATGTAGGAAACCCGCACAACATCGAATTGGATATCGTGGAGAGGTGGCCGAGTGGCCGAAGGCGACGGTTTGCTAAACCGTTGTAGGGGCTAAAACCTCTACCGAGGGTTCAAATCCCTCCCTCTCCGCCAAACCACACTTCGTGGGACCCGCCCGCTCTTTATCGTTGTATCGAATTGACGCGGTCGGATAGATACTACCAGTGTGAAATTATTGCTGGAACTTTCATGATCACTCCAGACGGGGGGATGGAAGATCGAAATACTAGCGCACCTTGATTTTCGCAGATCAATTCTGTAACAGTGGCGCTCCGCCTGCATCCGGTTGCCGAGGTAGCTCAGTTGGTAGAGCACAGCCCTGAAAAGGCTGGTGTCGACAGTTCGATTCTGTCCCTCGGCACCATTTTCCCCCACTTACAGATTGTTCTACATAGGAAGGTGGCTGACGATCAAACCTTTATGAAGACCGCGAAAGGAGCACGTCATGTCCATCCACAAAAAGATCACGGTCTCGAAAAATGGGCCGTATCTCGTCTCCGGTTCGGTGCCGCTCACCTTTCAGACAATCGGAGTCAACCAGGACGGCGAGTCGACCGAGTGGGTTGAGGGTGACGCAGTTCCAGCCTCCGCGGAATACGCGCTCTGCCGCTGCGGAGCATCGAACACAAAACCGTTTTGCGATGGCACGCACGCCAAAATCGGTTTCGACGGGACAGAAGCGGCCAGCCGTGAGCCGATCATGAAGCAGGCGGAGCTACTCGACGGACCGTCGATGCAGCTCGCAGATGCCGAAATTTTGTGCGCCTTCGCGCGCTTTTGCGATCCGCACGGCCGCGTATGGAACCAGGTGAAAAATACCGATGATCCCACGGTACGGACGCAGTTCCTCCGGCAGGTGGGCGACTGCGCCTCTGGCCGATTGATTGCCATCGACAAAGACACAGGCAAACCGATCGAGCCGAAACTGCCGCAGTCGATCGGATTAGTCGAGGATCCGGCGTTGAAATGCAGCGGCCCGTTGTGGGTGCGCGGGGGAATCTCGCTCATCGGCGCCAATGGCCAGGCCTACGAAGTTCGCAATCGCATGACCCTATGCCGCTGCGGCAGGTCCGAGAACAAACCCTTCTGTGACGGAGCGCACGCGGCTGATCCCAAGTTTTCCGATGGTCTCAGCTAAACCGGCTATTCCGCCTCGCACGAGCAAATGAGAAAGAGCAAATAATACAAGAACCGACTATGCCCGACTCACCGCCCTCCTCAATCTAGCCATTAGATAACAACACGTGCGTGTCTCGGCGCGTGTTCATCTTGCGCGATAACCCATGTGTGTATGTGTTTAGAGGATAGAAACGCCGGTCGTTGGCAAGAGGGCTTCAGAGTTTCCACGATCGCTTACCGCAGGAGCAGTGAGAAGCTTGCCCCTGAAGCCTACCACTTAACAAGTCGAGCCAATTATAGGAGTCCGTGTGTCCATGGACTGGCGAGATTAATGTCCTCTCGGACCTTTCCGCACGATTGGTCTTCTGAGTCGCGATGGAGCGGGGTTTCAGCCCCGCCCTGCTGGAAGGCTGGAGGTGTCATCGCCGGCTCTTTCGAATCTTCCGCTGAAGTGGATGGTTGCCCCCACCATTGAAATAAGGATTTCATCGTTGCTCCCATGGTCACCTCCTTGTACGAGGGACCAACCTTACTCGCATCCACGAATTGCTCTACTGGGAAAAACCCCGGTTTGCGACCAGCGTCGACGAAACGGCCAACCGTCCGTTCGTTTCAGGATTTCTTGGGTAAGCGCCCGAGGTAGTGAAGGGCAATCGCAGCAGTCGCCGCAACATTCAAAGACTCGACCTGGCGGCTCAGTTGAATCGTGAAGCGACATCCCCCCTGCTTGATCGTGTGTGCCGAAAGACCGCGGCTTTCATTTCCCAGGGCTAGAATCAGTCGGCTCGGAACCTCACGGATGGTCTCCATTTCTACCGTGCCGCGGCCTCCGGCTTCCGCAGTGAAAATCACACATTCCTTCCGTACGAACTTCACCACGTCGCGCATGATAAAAATCGGGAGAGAAAGCAGCGCCCCACTCGTCGCCCGCACGACCTTGGGATTGTAGATGTCGGCTGATTCAGGGGTGAGCCAGAGCGCATCGAGATTCAATGCCGCGGCCGTGCGGATGATGGCCCCGACATTGGCGGGGTCTTGCAACTGCTCCCCATAGAGACCAAAGAGACTTGGCTGTTCAAATACCTCGTCCTCGTTCCAACGTGGCTGCCGCACAACTGCAAGAATGCCCTGAGGGCTTTCTACATCGGAAAAGGCCGCAAATGTACGATCGAGGCAGCGAAATGATGGGATATCAAGCGATTCGCGAACCAGACGTTGTTGGTGGCTTTCTCGGTGTTCATAGCCAGGCGTCGCCACCAGCATCTGAACATGAGTTGGATGGTTCAGGAGGAGGTCGTAAACGGGCTTGGCGCCTTCGACGACGAAGACGCCTTCCGCTTGTCGAACCCGTTTATCTCCGAAGAGGTGACGAATGCGCGCAGTTTGCGTGCGCGTCAGAAGAGTGGCGAAGGAAGACACGCGGGGATACTAGACTGATCCGTATCCGTTATCGGCGCTTCCGGCCGGAAGCAGCTTCTGCCGCCCTGATCCGTTGCGCTCGTGCTTTGGCGCGCTTGAGAAGCGTCAACTTGCCGCGCGTACGATCGTCCTCATGTTGCAACTGCTCGAGTTGAGACTTGAGGTGGGCCTTCTCCTGTTTGTGCAACGTCGCACATTCCTCACGGGAGAGCTGCATCCAATCGCCACCGTTCTTGGCTCGCTTGATCCTTTCCTCCAAGGACTCGCGCAGCTGTTTCGTCCGCATAGAAAGGAGCGACTTCAAGGCTTGCCTGCGGCGCTGGACCTCTTCCTCTTCCGCCATGATCCCGCGAATATCTGTACCCAACATGATACGCCTCCTTGCGTCTCCAAAAATTAATTGACCGTTATTCTACCTGATTTCATTGCTCATCTTCCACTGCGAGGATTTATGCATAAACTATTGAAAGTATACATAAACTTCGTCACGATCGCCGGAACCCCAGTTGCCAGGAATTCCTGAATTCAGATATCATCGCCCATGGCCATTGGCTCACACATCCAGGCTTGGCGCCTTTCGCGTGGTCTGTCGAACGAATATCTAGCCGCCGAGGCAGGTATTTCCCTTCAGGTGCTCGACGACATCGAAGCAGAATCGTTTGATCCCTCCACCGGCACGTTGGAACGACTTGCCGCCGCGATGAAAATTCCTGTGGCCTGGCTCTTTGCTCATCCCAACGCCTTTCAGTTGCTCTTCCATGAGCCGGAAGATACGGAGGAACACACCCCGGATGGTCCTGATCCAGTCACCGAGCGAATCCTGACCAGCTCGAGAATGGATCGCTCGCTGTATGTCATGCTGACAGCGCTGATTCAGAGTGGTGAGCCCAAACTGCTACGCGCTGCGGAAATGAGTCTCAAGAGTTTGGTCAAGCAATCAAAACAATCGACGATCCCGTGGCAAAATCGTCCCTCAGGCCACTTCGAGCCACCCAGGGATTGAGAGTGGATGCTGAAAAAGCCCTTCAGCATCGTTCTCGCAACGCTCGGAGTCTCCACATACCGAATACCGATTTAACCGGAAACAAAACTCCTACCTGCTTGCCTGTGATCGAAGCGAGCGGATCGAGGGGAGGATTCAAAGGTGCGTCTTGGTGTCGTAGATATGGCTCGACATCAAAGAACTTGCAGGATGAAACACTTCAGATAGCGGGTTTCCGGCATTGAAGCTAAAACGGGATGATCGCTGGCTTGCCCTCGTTGCTCGAGCAACCGCACCTGGCGCTTCGCATCTTGAGCCGCACGCCCAAGGGCCTGCCAGAGGTTAAGCTCTGACACATGATGTGAACAAGAACTCGTCACGACAAAGCCTTCCCGCTTTGTGAGCCGAATCCCGAGAAGATTGACGTCCTTATATCCGGCCAAGGCGCGAGGCACCGCCTGTTTGCTGCGAGCAAAGGCCGGTGGGTCCAGAAGAACAAGGTCGTACTGTCGTCCAGCACGTTCGAGCTGACGCATCTCATCGAACGCATCGACTGATCTGTAGGAGCACCGATCCTGAACCCCGTTGAGGAGGGCATGGGTACGGGCCAAGGCCAGGGCTTCTTCGCTCACATCCAGCCCTTCCACACTCTTTGCCCCGGCGAGAGCAGCCTGTACCCCAAAAGCTCCCGTATGGCAAAACACCTCCAGGACTTCCGCACCGGGGGCAAATCGCGTAGCCGCGAGGCGATTCTCCCGTTGATCGCAAAACCAGCCGGTCTTCTGGCCACGGGCTATATCGACGCAAAAGCGCGCCGCTCCCTCGTACACCTCCACGCTTGTGGCACCTCTTCCACGCAAAAACCCGGTAGCCATAGGCAGGCCTTCCAGCATACGGCTTTTGGCGTCATTGCGCAGATAGACCCGACTCGCGCCGGTCTCCTCGCATAAGATATCCGCCAGAACCTCTTTCCGCCGGTCCATCCCGGCCGACATCGTCTGCATGACCAGCACGTCATCGTAACGATCGACAATCAGACCGGGCAACCGATCAGCTTCCCCATAGACCATCCGATAGGCATTGGTATTCGAGACAATCCGCTTCCGAAGCCGCACCGCTTGCGCGACCCGCCCCCGCCAGAACGACGCCGTGATGGGTTCATCTTCGAATGTGAGAATTCTGACACGGATCTTCGAGGCGGGATTGTATAACCCACGCGCATAGAACCGCCCGTTCGGCATCACGACATCGACGACATCGCCCGCGACCGGCTCCCCGTTCACAGCCTGCACGAACCCGGCGTAGATCCACAGATGCCCCGAATCGGTTATCTCCTTGGCACGCGCCAACGTAATACGTCCTGCCGGAGCTTCCTGTGCTAGTGTCATGCGCTACTTATCCGATGCCACGAGCCGAAGGTCAAGACCTTCCATCCGCCGCTTGTTGCTTGACGCGTTGCGTCCGCTGTGGTTTGCTGGAACTGGACATCAGGCATCACGCATCGTATCAAACGCGAACACGGAACGATGGGCGCGCAAGCAACAATCGGCTCTGCTGTCATCGATCGGCTGCACCAGCTGGGCGTCCGCCACATCTTCGGCATTCCCGGCGACTACGTCCTCAATCTCTATCAACTCATCGAACGTTCGCCGATCCGCCACATCGGCACTACGCGCGAAGATTGCGCCGGTTTCGCTGCAGATGCCTATGCCCGCATCAATGGCATCGGTGCCGCCTGCGTCACGTACTGTGTCGGTGGATTGAATTGCGTCAACGCCATCGCGTGCGCCTATGCCGAGCGTTCTCCCGTCGTGCTCCTTACCGGCTCACCGGGCCTCTCCGAACGGATTCGCATGCCCTACATGCATCACATGGTGCGGGACTTTTCCACGCAACGTGAAGTATTCGAGCGGATGACGGTCGCCTCCGTCTCGCTTGACGATCCGACCACGGCTGAACGGGAAATGGACCGTGCTTTCGCAGCGCTCCTGCGCTACCGCCGTCCGATCTATATCGAAATCCCGCGGGATCTTGTCCATACGCCTCTGGGACATCCTCTACGACCTCTGTGTTTGAACGATGAGCCGAGCGATCCGGCGGCACTCGAAGAAGCGATCGGCGAAGTGCGGGCTATGCTCGCCTCGGCGAAACGTCCGGCAATTTTGGCCGGAGCCGAGATCGGCCGCTTCGGTCTCCAAGACGATTTGACCCGTCTCGTGGAGCGCCTCAAGATCCCCATTGCCTCAACTCTGCTCGGCAAGTCAGTGATCCGTGAGGACCACCCCTTGTATGTCGGCGTGTATGGCGGATTGATCGCCCGCGATGAAGTCCAGCAGTTCATCAATGACTCTGACTGCCTATTGATTTTGGGATCGATCTTATCGGACATCGAAGATCTCGATGCCAACTCGCCCTTGCGATCCGAAGGCCGGACGATTCACGCCACCGCCGACCATGTCAGTATTCGACACCATCGGTACGATACGATCCGATTCCAAGATTTCGTGCGGGCCTTGGGAACGCATGGTCTCTCCACGCAGTCGTCACGGCGGCTTCCACCCCCGCTTTCCGTGGACAAGCCCCTGCGGACAACAGAGGACCGTGTGACCCTGCGGGGATTGTTTCTCCATCTGGACCAGCAATTGGACGAAAAAACTCTCGTCATTGCGGACGTGGGAGAGTCCCTGTTCGCCGCAGCGGATCTACACGTGCACCGGGGATTCGAATTTCTCTCGCCGGCCTATTACACCTCGATGGGATTCGCCGTTCCTGCGTCCGTCGGCGCTTCGTTCGCCGATCCCGCCCTTCGTCCGATCGTGTTAGTCGGTGACGGAGCGTTCCAGATGACCGGATCGGAGCTCTCCACCGCGGTCCGCTACGGACAAACGCCGATCGTCGTGGTGCTGAACAATCGCGGTTATTCAACCGAGCGGGAAATTCTTGAAGGGCCCTTCAATGACATTCATAACTGGCACTATGAGCGGATTTGCGATCTCATCGGTGGTGGAATCGGGATTGTGGTCCGAACGCAACAAGAATTTGAAAAGACGTTGGCTACGGCCTTGGCTGATTCACATCATTTGTATGTGCTGAATGTGCTGCTTGATCCGGCCGACCGGTCCCCCGGCATGATCCGTCTTGCCCATCGCCTCGCGAAACGTTTATCCACCGACCGTCCATAAGCGTTTTCTTACTCATCCACAGTCTCGATGTAGGTGGTGAAGGTTTTTCCCGTCACCCCCTCTGGCTCGAATGCGCAAGTGCCCAACGCAGGGTCTCTATTTTGGATGAAATACCTAGTGGCACGTCGCATGCAGCCTCCTCCCGAAAGGCACGTGGCCTGTGTCAGTACCGGCAGCTTCCGTCCAATGCATGCCCGTGTAGGTCTTGCCGAGCACATCGTCGTGGTGGGCTTTGGCATCACGTGGGGGGGACTGGTCCTGGCGAGCGCGATCGCATTCGGTCTTGGCACAACAGACTTGGCCAAAGAATTTCTTGAACGCCGCATGATCAGACACCAGCGCATGAGCGAGATGGACGACCTGCGCCATTGGTAAACACGGTGGAGCCCTCACCGCCATGGCCTACACATTTGAGCAATCAGCGAGGGACTGCCTGTCGGAATATCACATGCATCGCTACGTCGTCTTCACAGACTTGGACGGCACGCTGCTGGATGCAGACACATATTCCTGGGCTGCGGCGACGCCGGCGCTCGAGGCGCTCCGTGCCAGCGGGATTCCTCTCATTTTGGTGTCGAGCAAGACCAGGGCTGAAATCGAGCCGCTTCGACGCCGGCTGCAGCATCAGGATCCGTTCATTGTTGAGAATGGCGCCGCCGTCTTCGTCCCGCAAGGCCTGTTCGCATTTCCCCTTGAACGAGTCCGCACGAAATCTCCCTATGATGTGATTGAACTCGGCTTGCCCTACTACATGCTCCGTGACGTGCTGAAACAAATCGAAGACGCCGTCGAGACACGGCTTGACGGTTTCGGTGATCTATCGGTCGACGACATTATGCAGCTGACAGGTCTTTCACGCACCGATGCCACTCTGGCCAAGATGAGGGAATACGATGAACCCTATCTGCTCGAAGGCCCTCCAGCCCTGATCGAGGAAGTGTGCCGGCAAGTTGTCATGCGCGGACTCCGATGGACCAAGGGAGGGCGGCTGTATCATCTGACAGGAGACAACGATAAGGGGGAAGCTGCGGAGTTACTACTGCGTTGCTATCGGAGGCAACAGCGGTTGCGGTATCAGACCAACCGTGTCGAGAGTATCGGCATCGGAGACAGTATCAACGACGCACCGCTGCTGTCTGTCGTCGATCATCCTATTCTTGTACAGAAACCCGACGGGTCCTTCGATCCCGACGTTCATCTCCCGCAATTGATCCGCGCCCCAGGCATCGGACCGGTCGGATGGAATGCCGCGATCCTGGCTCTTCTCGATCAAGCTCCGTACGAGGATTAAGCTCGGGCCATCAGCCCGACTTTTTGGACGCGAAGACTGTGGCATCGCAGGCGAGATACTTGATCTGTTTCATCGGCACAATGATCACTTCCTTCGCCGAATCGACTTCCAACACTTCCATGTCGTCGCTGATCGTATGCCTGATGGCGTCCTTCACGACGAGTTCTTGATTGTCCACAAACACGATCTTCACCCAATACTGCACGATACGCTCCTTGTTAAATGGCCGCTCCCAGTTCGCTTGATCGCAAAGTCGCCGCCTCCACCGCCGAAATCAAAGTGGCCCGCAGTCGGCCCCGTTCCAACTCATGCAGCCCCGCAATCGTGGTGCCGCCCGGCGACGCCACACGATCTTTCAATTTACCTGGATGCTCTTCCGATTCGAGGACCATGCGTGCCGCCCCTGCGACGGTTTGGGCGGCCAGGAGTTGCGCCGTCTCCCGCGGCAACCCCATCTTCACGCCGCCGTCCGCCAACGCCTCGATCATCATGTAGACATATGCCGGTCCGCTTCCGCTCAGCCCCGTGACCGCGTTGAGCGCCCGCTCATCGACTCTGACGACCTTGCCGATCGACTCGAATAACGTGCGCGCAGCAACCGCATCGTTGTCTGGGAGTCTCTCATCATATGCCAGAGCTGTAACGCCCTCCCTAATGAGGGACGGCGTGTTCGGCATCGAACGGACGATCCTGGTTGCACCGGACAGATGCCGAGCGATACGCGCGATCGGATAGCCGGCCGCGACCGACACGATGAGAATCCCGTCCCGTACCCGCACCACCGCCGCGATGGCGGCTAACACATCATCGAGCACCTGCGGCTCTACAGCGAGCACGAGGATGTCGGCCCTTTCGGCCACGTCTCGATTGCTGCCAGCCATTTCGATTTTATATGTCTGATGAAGCCGGGTGAGTCGTGCCCCGTCGATATCCGATGCCATGAGTTGGGAAGGAGAAAGCCGATTCGCATGCAGCAGCCCGGCGATCAGCGCTTCCGCCATGTTGCCGGCGCCGATGAAGCCTATCTTGCGGTTCACCAACATGCGGTCGCATTATACTGTCGGCTTCCAAACCGCTTCAACTTGGAACTTGCCGACCTCCTCGGCTCTTCGGTAGAGTGATAACCATCGTTTTCGGCTTAATTATAATAAATCAATCATCATCCCGATGATGGGGAGGCATCCATGAAGCAGCTGGCCCTGTGGAATATGGTGGTCATAACGCTCCTAGCTACGAACGGTTGGGCTCGCCAGGAATCTCTCACCGCGGAAGAAAAACACAAACTCGAACAGATCGATCGGGTCTTGGTGGAGGTGATCGCGCTATCCGACAAAGGACCGGGTGATGCCGGCGCATTCACCGACGTGGTCACGAAACGGATGAAGGAGTTCGGCTATTCCGTGGTGACCGATCCGACTCAACCGCACGATGCCACGCTGAGCGTGAAATGCGAGCAGCGAAAAATATGGGAAGGCACCACGAAAATGGGCAGCGATGCGGACCTCCCCGATTCTCCCTCCCGCCTGTGGAAAGGTCCGGCCTGTCAGCTTTCGTATGTGTTGGACGGCAAGAAAATGGCGTGGCGTAAGGAAGTCAGGACGGATTTTACGGATGCCCAGAAAGCAGCCGAAGCAGCCAAAGCTGGCGATCCTTCCGACTACGCCATGAGTAAACTCAAAGAACGATTGGAGGAATACGATTTTCCTGCGTTGATTACGGCGGAGTGGGGCCAGGAAGACCGCCTGTTCAAGGTGTACGATGATCCGGCAGCATCCTCCGCGCGTAAGGTCCGGCTGATCAGCCTTTTTGGCTATCTCTTCGAGACCAAAGCGGTCCCCCGTCTCCTCGCCGGACTCAAAGACAGTGATATCGAAATTGCGAAGGCGTCAGCATTGGCTCTGGGAAACATTGGACAGAAAGAAACGGTCCCCACGTTGATCCAAACCATGAAAAGCGGCCAGCCCGAGTTGCGGCCCGCGGCGGCTAAGGCGCTGGGCATACTGGGCGCCTTGCACGGCGACTTCACGATTGTAGAACCCCTGCTCGATACGCTGAAAACGGACGACGTCAGTTTGAAAACCGAGGTCGCCTGGGCCTTGGGAAAACTCCCGGATCGAAAAGCTTACGATCCCCTCTTTGCGTTGCAAAAGTCGCTATATCACGTCCGGGAAAACGACGCCGATCCCAAGCTGGTCAAACTCAAAGAAGCTGTCAACTGGAGCATCAAACAAATCGACACGTGGGAATATTTGCAGTAGGACGTCGACAGCGCTTGGTCGTTTCCCAACGAATGATGCTGAAGCTAACCCCTTGCATGATCGGACTGATGGTCGGGGCGCTAGTCTGGTCTGTAGCCGCGTCGGGATGGGCTCAAACAATCGGGGATGAGGCTGAACTGGAACGGCTACGCGTCAAGGCCGAAGATGCCATCGCCAGCGACGACCCTGAGGGAGCGGCCATGAATATGGGTCGTGCGGCACTCATGGCCAAACGGCTGGGCTTGCTCAGCCGCGATAATGCCGCGTCCCTACGACTGTATCAAGCGGCCGAATCCCTGTTTCGCTCGCAAGAACACGGCTATCGAGCGATGGCCTTGTTCCGGCGAGCCGGAGGGCAGCTGCCGGCTTCGTCGGGCGTGTGCGGCAGCCTGGCGTTGGCTCAGGGCAGCGTGCTGCACGCCCTTTCGGATCTCGTACAGGAATCCGCTCCGACTTCCATGGTCGAACGTGCGAAGCGCTGGCGTGAAACCGCCGACGACTGGATGACTGTCGTGGCGTCGATGATTACTGACTACCAATGTCCCTAAACCGGTGGTGACATCGTCTCTTTAGCAGCCTCGCTTCGCTAATCTTCCTCTGGGTTGATGATGTGAAGGCCGGCGGTTTTGCTCGCAGCCAAGAGCTGCATGTCAGCGCTCACCACCGTCAATCGAAGCGGCTTCAGTTCCAATGCCAAGGCCAGATGTAAGACTTGCTGGGTGCGCAGGGCGGGGTATTCCATCACCAGCTCCTTCGTCGAAAGATAGGTCTTCATCGTGGGGACAATAAACTGAAATAGTCCCTCCGCTGACTCTCGCTCGAACTTGTGGATGACCGAATAGCAATCGTCTCTGGTCAAATCACCCTCCTGGGCCCTATTGGAGAACGCTGAATACAATTCTGTGACCGTCCACGTCGGCAGGATGGCGACCTTGCCGCGCTTGACCATCAACTTGTTGACGATCCTGGTGCCCCGTTCCATGCTGTAGCGCTTCACGAGCGCCGTCGAATCGAAATAATAGTAGGGCATGGATCAGATCCTCCCTTTCAAAATGACCGCAGCCAATGGCCCGGGCATTTTCGAGAGCCTATCTTGTAATTCGTCCAACGGCACTTCTTCGTAACCTTCCCGACGAAGCTTGTCGGCCAAGTTTCCCTGGTTGAATAATGCCGTATCATTCTTCAATCGCTCATTCAGACGCCGCTTGGCCAGCCGGCTCGGCACTCGTTGTTGTGTCGCCGTTAATCCCCTGCCGCGGCTCCGCGGCGCGCGCCCACCCTGTTTCGGTCTGCTCATGCCTGTCTTCTCCCCTCCGTCATTAGTGAGTTGCGGTGGCCGGCTTCATCTTCGCTCCCTCCCGCGGACATCCCGCGGGGCGGACCGCCTCAGCCGGCAATTCTGTTTCCCCATAAACATGTGCGGCGATCGCCTTCGCGACATCAGCCGACATGTCTTGCTGCATGACCCTGATCACCTTCGCTGTCGCTTCTCGTTCAGACAAATGACCTTCTTTTCCGCCTTTGGAAATCGCTCCGACCACCTGCTGGCTCATGACATCCACCACTTCGAAATCGCTGCACCACCGCACATAGACAAATTGGGGATCTCTGATATCGATGGGCCACACCCGCACCATTCCGCGCACCAACAACTCAGGCGCAGGACCAGGCCCGCTTTTTCCCATTTGCGGCTCCATTCCCGGCATCGAGGTGACGTGGAGTCCCTCTTTGATCAGACCTTCCGTCAAAGCGCGCTGCACCGGTTCGACCTGATCGCCTGTTACCGCCACGGCAAGCACGAGATTGGACGAAAGATATTCATCCAACTCTCGGGTCAGCTCTTGTACTTGGTTGGGAGGAGCCGTCCCCTGACCACTGGCTCGGATCACACGAAGATCCGCGTTGTAGGTTTCTCGCAGGATCAAGTTGCGGGTGGCCCGCCTGAGCGCTCGCACCTTCGCGAGCTTATCCGTCGTCCGATGGGCCTCGTCCACATCCGACTGAACGGATCGGTCCAAATCGGCCATCCGCTCCATAAAGGCCGTTTCCGCCTGGGCGCGATGCATGCCCGCCAGGGCATAATGGAGTCCTTTCCTCACATCGTACCAGCGATCAACAATCTTGACGTTTTCCAGCACCTTGTCCGTCGACACCTGCGTCAGATTGTCCAATGTCAGCCGTCGTTCGTCACGGCTTGAACCCCGCTGTTCGACGGTCAAGTAGGATTCCCAGTCTTTGGACTGCGCCGATACCTCCGCCTTAAAGATGCGCGCCACTGCGGCATAGGCTTGATCTTCTGAGACCGCGCGATTGTCGCCCTGCCCGACGCCGGTGAGGTATTGCGCAGACGGATACTCCGAACTGACCCCATCGATCCAGGTAGGTTTCGCCGGTCCTCCGAACCACGAACATCCGGCCAGAATGGTCGTACAAAAGATGCCGGCCGCGCTTTGCCACCTGCTGTTCTGCACGTTCATTGGATCACCCGCTGTATGACGATGGCGGTTTCTCCTGCACGAATCGAAAGCGTCCTTCCGGACGCACCAACGAGGCTGCCCCCCGTCGATCCGCTGAGCGCCGTACCCTGCAAGCGATACTCACCCGGGGGTACCCAGGCTCGCGCCAGGTGAATTTCGTCGGGTAATGTCCGCCAACTCCGTTTGTCTGATTCCTCGGATGCCACCGCCAGCCCCTTGGTCAACAATCCGACGGCCAGCCCGACCCAGGGACCCGCATCTTTTCCCGCTGCCTGTTGAGCTCCTCTCGTCGCCCCTTCGGCCAGACTGAATTTCAACGCGGCTCGCGCCAGTGCTTTCACGGTGATTCCGGCGATGCGCTCCGATAAGGCCTTATCTGCCAAAGCCGTCACGCTCTGCGCCAATTCCGTCCGCACGGTCACCGGAGTTCCTCCGTCAGAAAACAAATTGATCGTGTCAACCGGGACCTGAGTCTTTTGCGGGACGATTCTCGGAAGGGCCACACGGACCACCCGACCATTGAGACCGTAGAGGATACTGTCGGCCGCCCGATTTTGCTGATGGTTCGATTGGGAGAATCCCCGATTGAGCAGCACCAATTGGAGCGCGTCCAGACTGATCGGCAGGTCAAGAAACTGGTCCTCCTTGTGTGGCGCGCGCCCATTATAGCTGATCACAACCACTTGAGCGAGCTGTTGCTGCGCCTGAACGCTCTTCCAGGTCGTATCGGGAAAGAGGCGTTGATACTCCCTCAATTCCTGGCTTAATTGCAGCGCATCAGCCGTCCGCAGCAGATCGGCCCGCAACTGCCCCGGTACCCCGGTTCGTGACCAGCCACGCGTCGAATTAAAGGTCTCGTAGGCGTTGCGATAGGCGATGAATGCATTGTTCACATCACCGGTACTTTCGTAGAGGATGCCGCTGAGATATCGCGCGAATCCGTCGTCTCGATAGGCCGCCTTGTCCTTCGTGCGATCGGTCAAGACGTTCAGGCGATGATCGATGCGGCGCGCCTCAACCAGCGCATCCTGCCACTGGTTCAACGAGGCATAGTTCAGCGCTTTCAGTACATTGATCATGACCTGCTCATACGGCTCTCCTTCGTAGGGTAAGGCAGTATCGTTCGTCATGAACGCGAACGTTTCCGTACGAACGGTTCTCGTATAGAGACGATCGACCTCGTCTTCGGCCTGCTCCAACACCTCGTTGCTGAGCCGGTAATCGCCAGCGAGCTGGAGTGTCATTCCGCGATCCATCCCGTAGAGCACATGGCTCTTCGTTCCATACTCGTTCTCAGCCTGTTGGATAATGGTATCCGCCTGTTTGAAATCGCTCGCGCGGAGACTGTTTTCAACGAGGAGATACCGGTCGACCGAAGGTCCACAACCCGTGAGGAGCAGAAGGATGACCGCCGCTGAGGAAATTAGAGCAGAAACACAAACGCCCCACCGTGCCGAAGCAAGAGCGGTGGGGCGTGAGACAAAAGGGCTCAACTGAGGTCGCCGAGCCTAAAAAATGGTCCGTTTCTTCTCGATGACTTTCTTGATCTTCTTTTGGCCAAACCAAACCTTGGCGTTGCTTTCCATATCCACCATCTGCAGGTCGATTTGGTAGAACATCGCCTTGGTTCCGTCGGCTTCGTCGAGAATCGTGGCAATCGTGCCCTTCATCATGTAATCGGCACCAATCTCCTTGCCAGGCGCCTTCTGCGTATCTTCCCTGGAATACATCGCCTGTTCCTTGCGCTCGGTCCGGACCTCTTCTCGCTCGTTCTTGGCTGCCACGAAAGTAACTTTTTGTGAATTGGTCAGTTCTCGCTCCAAATCCGTCACGAACGTATCAACATTGATGTGTTCGTGGCTGTTGTTTAGCACGGTGCCGACCACCACCACCGGCTGGCGGCGCTTGGATTGGCTGAAATTATTCAGCCAGGGATATTCCAACGCTTCCTTGACCATGGACTCGGCGACCATTCGGGAATCGGTATCGTTCCACCGGCCGCTCAGATCGGTCACGACACCGGAGTCCACGCGCGTCACCCTGGTTTCAGCTCCACACCCGCTGAATCCGACCAGCACCAGCACAAGAAGTGCCACGTTGCTGCGAGACCGACCGTTGCTCATCGAACTTCTCATCGCATGCTCCTTGATGCGCGCAACCCGTTACCGGTTCGCCCGTTTGTCCTCTTCCTTTTCCAGCCGTTCAAACAGCTTATCGGCATTCTTTCGGACGAAATCCCGCACTTGGGAGTTGAGTTCCTTGGCTTGTTCGAGATTATTCTTCATCTCTTCCAGGTTCAGCTTCGTCAGCACGTAATAGGTCCCGGTCTTTTCATCTTTATACCGCTCGATCGGCCGCACGCCGCTAAGGGTCGTTGTCGTGACAGTCTTGATGGCCCGCTCTACGTTTTGCTCTTCCGTGTTGCGTGTAAAATCGCCGGCAGTCGTAGACGCCGCGTAGTCTCTCATCAGATAGCCGGTATAGGTTTCAAAGGTCTTGGCGATTTCAGCACGAGCGCGATTCTCGGCGGTGTCCCAGGCGAGGGGCTCGTTTCTGACACCGGACACAGCACCGACACCATAAAAGGCTTTCGTGTCTTTGTCGTTGAATGCGCCGGACCCTTGCTTCACCCACTTCGGAGGACCACCGCACGCGGCAAGTCCGATCAACAACAGCAAGGCAATCACACCACCGGTCACCTGTGAAAGATATGCTCGTGGCTGGTTCATGCGACGTCCTCCTTGAAAATGGTCTTGAATTTCTCCATGGCAGACCTGCTGTTTGTCACGCGTCAAGGGTTCGAGAAATTGAGCGAAGTCATGCTAACATGCACCCCTGGTTCAGTCAACGCAACAGAGGATCATTGGTTGACCTTGTGAGTTTTCTATAAGGAGGAACACCGTGGCTGACGTGCAGATCAATGACGGCATTATTAAGATTCTTAATCTCGATGTGCAAGATCCCAAAGCGGCCGCTGTGCTCGCCGAATATCCGCAGGTTCGCTGGGCAGAAATCACAAGGCGGGCACTGAAAATCGGTTTAGGGTATTTAAAGGGGGGCGCAAAGGACTAAGGCTTTGGTGGCGTAGACTGCTCGGACGCACGCGACTGCGCCACGGCGTCCCGGGCCCGGCTGTGGTTGCCACCCAACTCGAGGTACCGCTCAAACGCTTCAACCGCTTTCGTTTGATCCTTTATCTCATCGGCATACAAAGTCCCAAGCGTGAAATACACGTCCACATAGCTGGGATTCGCCGTCAGCGCATCGCGCATCGCCCGTTCTGCGTTCGCATACTGTCCGCGCTTCTCGTAGATCAAACCCAGCGTATAGTGTGAATCCGGATTCTTCGGAGCATACTGTACCGCCGACTTAGCCGCGGCAAGCGCCTCGTCCAGGTTCGGCACGACTTCCAGCCGCACGTAGCTCTTCAGGACATACGCATCTCCGAACGTGGGATCGTATTCCAGCGCCTTATTCAGTCGCTCCAAGGCTTCGGCCCCCGATTTCCCGGACTGTAACAGCGCAAACGCCTGTTCGTACTGCATCCTTGCGGCCTGCTGCCGCTCAGCGGGAGATTGGGGCTCCCCGCCGAGTCGGAAGGCCGCTTTCCGGCCTTCGATCATGATGGTATCGCCGTCGCCTTCAAGCTGCGCAAAAATCGGATGTTGCGACCCCTTCGTTTGCTCAACCACGTGTTGGCTCACGTACCGTCCCACCTCAGAGGCCATGAGCCAGCCGTTCTTATCCACGTCGGCCTCCCCCGAAAGACCCTTCACCAAGGCCTGGACGAACAGACTGCGGCCTTCCTTGCGGATCAGGGATTCGCCCTTATCGGCAGCCGTCAACACTTGGACGGCACGTTTTTCTGTATCCTCCTCCGGAGCGCTTCGTCCTTCGAGCGACAGAGCCTGGACCGAGCTGGTCTCCCAGCCCCGCACCGCCGTATCGAACAGAAACAGCGTATGTTTGGAGGCACTACGGTGACTGAATTCTTTGAGTTGCTCGAACGTCACCGATTTCGATACGTTTCCGATTTGGGCATCCCATGGCACGAGATAACCCATATCCTTCCCGGACCCGCCTTGCGTGATTCCGGCATGGCCTGCGAAATAGATAACCAGCCGGTCCTGCCGGCCCACCTTCCGCGGCAGGTAATCCAAGAGCGTCTGTTGCAATCGGCGGGAGCTGGCGTCTTTGTCATACAATTCCAGGACCTCTTCGAATCCCAACTTCCGAAGAGCTTGGGCAACCACTTTGGCATCCTCGATGACACCGGGAATTTTGGGCGCGACCAGGTAGTTTTCCACCCCGATCACCACGGCCCAGGATTTGTAATACAAACCCTCAGGCTTTCCCAGTTGAGCCTGAACCGGCTCTGATCCAGAGCTTCCGCACAAAATGGCAACGAAGATGGCGAGGAGTCCTGACCGGAATGACTGACGTGAAGGCGGAAGCATCATGATGGATCGGCGTGAAAACTCGGTATAAAGTCAGCGTACTCTGGGCTAACCCGACTGTCAACCGCGCTTGCCCCTGTAGAATTGCATCGGCGGCCGTCCCATTGTATGGTTGGCATGGTTGCGCTGGCCGCCGCCACTCCACCATAATAGCGGCATTCCCCAATGGAATCGGATCCCCTGTCCTACTTAAGGAGTCTGTCTCTATGACGGAGAACATCGAGACCCTGCTCAAAGAAAGCCGTCTCTACCAGCCAACCGCAAAAACGAAAGCCGCCGCCTATATCAAAGACTACGAAGCCGAATACAAGAAATCTATCGCCGACCCTGAAGCCTTCTGGAGCGGAATGGCAAAGGAATTGGACTGGTTTTCTCCTTGGAACAAAGTCCTTGAATGGAATTATCCCTGGGCCAAATGGTTCGTCGGCGCGACCTGTAACATCACCTATAACTGCCTGGACCGGCATGTGAAGACCTGGCGCAAGAACAAGGCGGCGCTGATCTGGGTCGGTGAAAACGATCAGGAACGGATCTTCACCTATGGCGAACTCTACCGGCAGGTGAATCGTTGTGCCAACGCGCTGAAGAAACTCGGCCTCAAGAAGGGTGACCGCGTCACCATCTATCTTCCGAAAATTCCGGAACAAGTCGTCGCCATGCTGGCTTGTGCCCGCATCGGTGTCATTCACAGCGTGGTCTATTCCGGTTTCAGCGCTCCGGCATTGGCCAGCCGCATCAAGGATGCCGAAGCCAGGTTGGTCATCACCGCCGATGTCGGGTTCGACCGGAGCAAAGTCATCCATTTAAAACCGATTGTCGACGATGCGGTGAAGAATTGCCCCACCATCGAGCATGTGGTGGTCGTGCGGCGCCAGAATTCTGGTCCTGCACTGACTGCTCCAAACGAAATCGACTGGAAGGAATGGATTTCCGGCGAAAAGGCCGTGTGTGAAGCAGAACCCCTGGATGCAGAAGCCCCGCTCTACATCCTGTATACCTCCGGCACGACGGGAAAACCGAAAGGCGTCCTCCACGTCCATGGCGGCTACATGGTGGGCACCTACACTACCACCAAGTACGTGTTCGACATGAAAGACGACGATGTCTATTTCTGCGTGGCCGATCCCGGCTGGGTCACCGGGCACAGTTACATCGTCTATGGTCCGCTGCTGAACGGTGCAACCATCCTCACCGCCGAAGGAAAACCGGACTATCCTACTCCAGGCCGCTGGTGGGATCTGATCGAGCGTTACGGTGTCTCGATCTTTTACACCACGCCGACCGCCATTCGCCTCTTGATGCGCCACGGAGAGGATTGGCCGAAGAAATATGATCTTTCGAGTTTGCGCATCCTGGGCAGTGTCGGCGAACCGATTAATCCTGAAGCCTGGGAATGGTTCCATCGCGCAGCCGGAGGCGACAAGCCTATTATGGATACCTGGTGGCAAACAGAAACCGGATCGATCCTGATCACGCCACTGCCGACCGTGCCGTTGAAGCCCGGGTCCGCCACTCGGCCCTTCCTGGGTATCGAAGCCGACGTCGTCGATCGACAAGGTAACAGCCTCCCGGCCAATCAAGGGGGATTTGCTGTAATCAAGAAACCCTGGCCCTCGATGATGCGCACGATCTACAAAGATCCCGAACGGTACAAGACCTATTGGAATACCATTCCCAATTGCTACACAGCCGGCGACGTGTGCCACAAAGATGCCGACGGGTACATGTGGTTCATGGGTCGCGCCGATGACGTGATAAAAGTGGCCGGCAATCGACTGGGCACCGCAGAAGTGGAGAGCGCCTTAGTAAGCCACCATGCCGTTGCGGAAGCCGCCGTCATAGGCAAGCCGCACAAGACCGTGGGCGAAACGATTAAAGCGTTCGTCATTCTCAAGCAGGGTGAATCAGGAAGCCCTGCGCTCATTCAATCGATCAAGGATCAAGTTCAGCACGAGTTGGGCAAGATCGCCGTCCCATCTGAAGTCGACATCGTGGCTTCGCTGCCCAAAACCAGGTCGGGAAAGATCATGCGGCGGGTGTTGAAAGCGAAAGAGCTCGGACAGGACCCGGGAGATATCTCGACGATCGAAGAGTAATGCGCACGAGGATCACGGACGGAATGGGAACAATCGCAGGGGTGTTTGGCGGGCTTTTCCAACACCCTGCCGCACAAAGGAGGCCGGGATGGTGAAGCGAATGGGATCCACGACGATGGTGCTCATCGGTGCAGTCGCCCTCGTACTCGCGGCGGGCGATCCAGGACAAACCCTCGCAGCGGACAAGGACAAACCGACCAAGAAGCCGAAAGCTACGCCTGAAGCTAAGGCCGCTAAGCCTAAAGCGGACAAACCTAAGTTTAAGACGGCCGAGACTGCTTCCAAGGCCAAAGCCTGTTTCGGTGAAGCCCCCAAAATTGAGAAGCTGACTCCCGACGAAGGAAAAACGGGAGACAAGGTGACGATTACGGGGACGAAGTTCGGATCAGCCGACTGTCTGCGTGGAGTGTCTTTCGGCCCGGGCCATGCGGCGACATTCACGATGAAGAACGAGACCACCATCACAGCGACCGTACCGAGCAGTGGCCGAAAGGGACTGGCGATGGTGACCGTGACGACCGCCTCAGGAGAGGATTCGAAGGCATTCTTAGTGAAGTGAGGGTCGTATCGCACTGCTTCCGCCCGAAGCCAGAGCGTTGTTGGTCCTCCGTAAGCCTCGTCTCCGCTTGGCTCCGCAACTTGTTCCATCCTGAGCTTCGCTCGAATGGAACGGCGAACAATGCTCGCCACCCGCCTTGGGCGGGCCGCTCCATCTCGGCAACGGATGACGCAACGCAGCTCTGATGCTCGCTTCAGCAGTGCGGTCCGACCTGTGAGGGTAAAGAAGAAGAACCGAGCCTTGAGAGATTCCTATCATGCAGCGGGGAATGAGAAAACCAGGCGAGCCGATTTACCTGAGACGCCACATGATCGCGCTGGCTTTGGCGGTGGGTCTGCCTATTATTCTGTTGCAGCTCTACAAGATTTATGTGGGTCCGATCAGTTTCGCAGTGCAGATGGGATTCGGGGTTCTCGTCTCCATTTTCGCAGGGATTGTCCTCTACCTCACCTACCGCTCCTCGGCGCAAAATCAGCAGTAGGTCTTTAGATCAGTCCTCGTTTCGCCAAATAGTCCTTATCAATCACGGTCGTGCTCTTCGGTAGGTGACTTCTCTCTTGGAGCAATCGCTCGACATACTTGCCGATGAGATCGGACTCGAGGTTGACGGTATCGTTGATCTGTTTCAGGCCGAGGGTCGTCACCTTGGCGGTGTGGGGAATGATGGCAATGCTGAAAGAATGGTCTGCAACTTCGTTAATGGTTAGGCTAACACCGTCGATAGTGATCGAGCCCTTCGTCACACAGTACCGCAAGATCTCCGACGGCGCTTCGATGGTAAAGAAAATCGCATTGCCTTCTTGATGGCGACTGCGAATTGTCCCCACCCCATCCACATGGCCTGCGACCAGATGCCCACCGATTCGTTCGTTCAATTTCATCGGCCGTTCGAGATTCACCGGCGCGCCGCCCGTCACATGACCGAGTGTGGTCACGGAAAGCGTTTCAGGCGAGACTTCGACGGCAAAATCCCGTTCGCTTTTGCTTACCACAGTGAGGCAGATGCCGTTGACGCTGACGCTATCGCCGATCTTGAGGTCGCCCATCACGGTTGAGGCAAGAATAGTCATCCTCGTCCCGGCGAGAGTCTTGTCCAGGGAGATAACCGCACCCATTTCCTCTACGATGCCAGTGAACATCAATCCTTCCTGATGAGAACCTGCCTCACCACATAAACAAATACCACAATCAACACGACGACGCCGATGGCGGCCACCACCCCGATCACAATATTTTCGGTCGCGATTTCCTTCATGGCCGGCCCATTATAACAGCACCGCGATCGTTATTTTCTCATCGTCAGCCAAAATACGGAGGCCGCGACCACCTGCATCCCGGCAATGATCGCAAACGCTCCGGCATAGCTCATATTGGCAATTAACAAGCCGGCGAGCAACGGCCCGCTCGCATGGCCAATGTCCCCGATCGTCCCTTGCATGCCCATGCCGGCGCCCAGTGTCTTGAACTCCGAGCTGTCCGCGACAAAGGCCGAGGATGACGAAGATACCACCGCTTCGCCATATCCAAATCCAGCCGAGAGCAGCAGCAGGATGGTAAAGCCCGAGACATGGGGAATGCAGACGAACGTCGTCGCACAGATCAATAAGCCAAGCATAATCAACGGCTGCCGACCCACACGGTCGGAGACCCGCCCCATGATCGGCTTCGAGAAAAACGATGTGAGAGACTGGACGGTGAACAACAGCCCCACCTCGCCCGGGTTCAATCCTACCGAGACTCCATAGAGCGGCAAGAACGCCATCAAGGCTCCGTTGGCGATCATCTTGGCCGCATCGGTCGAGCTCGTGATCAACACTTTCCGGTTGCGCGCTACGACGATGAAGCCCTTCCACATTTCAGCCAGCACGGGCGCCAATCCCTTTTCGTGCACCCGTGGCGGAGGTGGAGTCAGATGGAGGCTGTAGAAAATCACGATGGCGATGCAGCCGAAGACTCCGGCAGTGATAAAGGCGGAGGAAAATCCGGCTGCATAGGCGAGATACCCGCCGATGAACGGGCCGAGCAAGGCGCCCGACTGCGTGCAGGCGGTGTAGGTGCCGAGGGCGGCGCCGCGGCGCTCCCGATACAGTTCGGCCACCGTCGCCAGAGCGCTGGGCGCAAAGATGGCGGTGGCCAGGCCGTGAAACATGCGCAATACAGTCAAGAGATTCAAATCCGAGATAAAGGGATAGAGAAACGGCGGCAATCCGAATGCGATGACCCCAATACGCAGGAGCATGCGCCGACCATAGATATCGGACAGAGCGCCGGAAGGCAATTTCAGAAACACGCCCGTCAGGGTCGAAACGGAGACGATCAGCCCGATCCGTTCCGGCCCGGCACCCAGCGATTCGGCGAACAGGGCTAAGACCGGCATCCGCACCATGTTGTAGCTGATGAAACAGAAGACGCCGATCGTGCAAAGCAATGTGAAGCTGCGAGAGGTAGTCATGGCTTCGTCTGATGGGGTCGGCTCGTGCGTGGATATTGCTGACTTCCCAATGCCTCTTTCAAAAAGGTGACGTCGTCTGCCGGTAACGCCGGAGGATCCGTTGCTTCGAATAGAACCCGGTCAGGGTGTTGGCGCATTTCGAGGCCCAATCGGTTGACTACCTCGACACCCTTCGCCAATTTTCGGGTGACGGTCCCGCCGATCAGCGGGCGCAAGAGGGACACCAGCCCGGACAGAATACGATTATCCAGTTTCGTATATGAGACCATCGTGCTGTCCATCGATTCGACGCCGTTCGATTCTTTGATCGGACTCATTCGAAGAAACACCACTGCCTTTCCGCTCATATTGGGGAGCAACCGACTGTGGTGGGTCCCTTCCAGGTAATACACCCGCGAGTTACGATCGTGATACACAAGTTGCACGATTCCTTCAGTCCCTTCACCATCGTTCCCCCACCACCGATCAGGTCCTCGCGTTTCAGATTTGTACTGGGCAAGGTCGAGGCGGTTGATCAAGGCCGCGGCGAACGGCGGGCGATCCAGCAAATAGAAATACATCGACTCCGTCGTGGCAGTCCTCAGCGGCCCGATCTTATTCGCCGTTGTGTAGCTGTCTATGATGGATTTCATCCGGCATGCCCAGTCCGGATCGATTTTGTCGACGGGGAATGTGACGCCGGCATGTTGAGAAGCCAAGAGACAGGATTCTGCCCACCCTTGACTTGGCAGCATCGCCGCGCATAGTGCCACCATGAGCAACATGACGTTCGAGCGGCCCCAACTCAGAAGCCAGCCACTATTCATGAGGCCTGTTTCTGAATCGTCACAGCGATGTGAATGGGAAACAACTGCCGAGGATCATGTCTGATCCGTGCCTGCCGCAGCAATGTATCCAGCGAGGCGGTTACCGTTCCTTCGAACGACGGTTGTCCGTTCGTCAACACCGTGATCGGTTTCGCCATGTCTATCAGCTGGCCGTTCAAGAACAGGCTGTAGCGTTGGACCCGCTCTGCTTTCACCTCGATGCGATTCGGCGCCACGACGGCCGCATCGAGCTTGGCATACTCCCGGCGTTTGATCTGCTCATCGTGCTTCGTGATGAGATCATCGGAAAAGGCAGCGATGGAATCCGTCGCGTCAAGACGCACCCAGCCGAAGGGTTGGAAGTGGCTGGCCTCGCGCACAAGAGTCAGCCTCGCCGGCAGAGGGTCTCGTCGTTGTTTGTTCAGCCAGGTGACAAGATCCGGTAATTCTTCTCTTGGAAAGTAATGTCCCCCCGCCATGGGATGCTCGCGCTGGTGTTCTCGATAGACGTGCGGATAGCCGAGCGCTGTCAGCTCACGTGAAATCGATCGGCTGAGTTCGACCGGCATGACTTGGTCCTTCGCGCCGTGGATGATGTACACAGGTGTGTTGCGGAGGTTCGCAAGAAACGGCATGAGCACTTCGTCCAGTCCGCTCGCCATCGGTGCGAGCCCGGCAAACAAGGGCGCATGGTGCATACCGATCAACCAGGCTCCAATTCCGCCGTTCGACATGCCGGTAAGAAAGATCCTGTCGGGATCGACGTGGTACCGGCGACAGACTTGCTGGATCGTTGCCAGCACCAGATCTTCGGCTTGTTTCGTGAACCAGGCTCCTGCCGCATAAGTGGGACAGGCCAGAATGTAGTCGTCTCCGAGCCGCGCCTGCCAGCGCTCCAGATAGATATCGCCGGTAAAGCCGGCTCCGTGCAGGCAGACGACGAGGCCATAGCCCTTTGACGGTTGATAGGTCAGCGGAACGGACAGCGCAAGTGGATAGGCACGACCCCGAATGTGAATACGTTCGTCCGCAAGCGTCCCGATCGGCTGAGTCTCATACGTCCGTTCGGTTTGGATAATCCTCGTCACCCGCTCGACGGAGGCCTCAGGATGGAGCTGGATTTCACGCAACAGGCGATCTGCTTCTTCTCCGTTGGTCGTATCGAGATATCGGAAGACTTGTGAGGCGAGCCTTTCCCGAAGCGGCACGGCCGGCTGAGCGATACCTAGATCCGTAGGACCAACGAGCAAGAACAAGAATGCGACGTAGAGACACTTCGTCACAAGTTTCCTTCCACCACCACGTCGCTGCCGACTGACCGTGTGCGCACACCGCGGAGCTTCAAGGCCTGTGCGAGGCGTGCCGGGCTCTTGCCGCCAATGACACCCTTCGCATTTCCACCTCCGAGGAGCGTCGGGGCGATGTACAAACGGACCTGCTGCACGAGCCTGGCCTTCAACATGGCCGCATTGATCTCACCTCCGCCCTCGACAAGCAGCGACGTGACTCCCCGCTTGCCGAGTTCATGCATCAGCGCGTGTAAAGACACCCGTCCCCGCTGGCCGGGAAGTGAGAGCACCTCAATGCCCCGTTTCCGAAGTGCGCGCCGTCGCGCCGGCGGGGCTGAACTGGTCGTCACCACCAACGTCTTAGCTGCATCCTGATTGGAGAGAGCCTGTGCGTTCAATGGGACGCGCAGTTTACTGTCAACCACGATGCGCAGCGGCTGTCTTATTGCCAGTTTCTTGAGTCGGGAGCCGACTCGCGCTGTCAGCGAAGGATCGTCGGACAATACTGTGCCGATACCGACAAGTATGGCATCTACGTGAGAACGGAGCTGATGGGCCTCGAGACGGGATTGGTTGCTCGTAATCCATTTGGCCTCGCCGGAAGCCGTGGCAATCTGGCCATCGAGCGTCATACCGGCTTTAAGAATGACGAAGGGATGCTTCGTCTTCATCCAATGATTGTAGGCTTTGTTCAACTCTTCCGCCTCCCGCTTCGCAATCCCTGTGGTGACAGACAATCCCGCCCGACGAAGCGTTGCCGCTCCTTTTCCTTTAACCGCTGGGTTCGGATCATTCGTGGCGATCACCACGCGCCGAATGCCGGATCGAATGACAGCCGGCACACAGGGTGGCGTGCGTTTCTCGAGATGGCAACAGGGTTCCAGCGTCACATAGAGCGAGGCGCCATTCGCACGTTTGCCTGCGCGCCGGAGCGCGATAATTTCAGCGTGAGGGAGACCGGGACGGAAATGAAACCCTTGACCGACGATCCGTCCTCGGTTGACGACGACGGCGCCGACCATCGGATTGGGGCTTGCTGTGCCACAGCCCTTCGCCGCGAGGCGAAGCGCCAGGGTCATGTACTGAAGATCCTTTATGCGGTTGGTCACCGCTTCTTGCGAGCGACGCGGGGTCGGCTGCGGCCTGACCGTGCCGACATCGTCGACTTCTCGCCTTTCTTGGCATCGGCTTCTATCAATGCGGCATGAGCTGCAGCAAGCCGAGCAATAGCGACTCGATAGGGCGAACAGCTCACGTAGTCCAATCCCAATTGATGGCAAAATTCCACCGAACTCGGATCGCCGCCATGCTCTCCGCAGATCCCGAGCTTGATGCCGGCTCGGGTTTTTCGTCCGCCCGCAATGGCCTGCTTCATCAGGGCGCCGACTCCTTCCCGGTCCAGCACGGCAAAGGGATCCGAGTCCATGATGTTTGCGGTCCTGTAATGATCGATAAACTTTGCGGCGTCGTCGCGCGAAAACCCGAAGGTCGTTTGCGTCAGGTCGTTCGTGCCGAATGAGAAGAACTCCGCCTCTTCAGCGATCCGATCTGCTGTCACCGCGGCACGAGGTAACTCGATCATCGTTCCGATCAGATAGGAAAGTTTGGCGTTGTAGCGTTTCATCGTCTCCTGCGCGACTTCGCGGATGAGATCCTTTTGAGACTTCATCTCGGATACCATGCCGACCAAGGGGATCATGATCTCCGGCACGATCTTCTTCCCTTCCTTCGCCAGTTCGCAGGCTGCTTCCATGACCGCCCGAGCCTGCATGCGCGTGATTTCCGGCATGGTAATGCCCAATCGGCAGCCACGCAGACCTAGCATGGGATTGAATTCGTGCAGCTCTTCAACACGCGCGAGCAATCGACGCTTTTCTTCCAGCTTCGCGCCATCCTGGCCGGTCAATTCCAACCGGGCTATTTCGACCATCAATTCTTCGCGCTTTGGCAAGAACTCGTGGAGCGGCGGATCGAGCAAGCGAATAGTGACTGGAAACCCCTGCATTTCCCGATAGAGTCCGATGAAGTCCTGCTTCTGGAGCGGCAACAGTTGATCGAGATACTTTTCTCGCTCTTCCTTCGTGCGGGCCAAGATCATCTTCTGCATGATCGGGATGCGGTCTTCGGCAAAGAACATGTGTTCCGTGCGGCAGAGTCCAATACCCTCGGCACCGAATCCCCGCGCGATCTTGGCCTGCTCTGGAACATCCGCGTTGGCCCGCACCCGAAGTGTTCGAACACTGTCCGCCCAGGACAATATCGTGGCGAATCGCTGATATTTGTCGGATTTCTTGGCATCGAGCTTGCCTTGAATTACTTGAATGATTTCGGATTCGACGACCGGAAGGTCACCTTCGTAGACATTCCCGGTCGAACCATTGATCGAGAGATAATCGCCCTCGCGGAACGTCTTTGCCCCGATCTTCACGGTTTGGCTGTCGAGAACTTCAACGGATTCGCAACCTGCCACGCAGACCTTGCCCATCTGACGCGCCACAACGGCGGCGTGAGACGTCATGCCGCCGCGCGCAGTCAAGAATCCCGCAGCCGCATTCATGCCGTGAATGTCATCCGGACTCGTTTCCTGGCGGACCAATACCACGCGACTACCCGCCGCCTTCATGTCCACCGCGCGATCCGGCGTCAAGGCAATTTTCCCTGCCGCCGCCCCGGGACCCGCCGGCAAACCTTTCCCAAGCGGATTGACCTTTGACTCTTCTTTTGTATCGAAGATCGGATAGAGATATTGGGCCAACTGATCGGACCCGATTCGCTGGATGGCCTCCTCCTTCGAGATGACCCCTTCCTTCACCATGTCGACCGCGATCTTTACCGCGGCAATCCCCGTGCGCTTGCCGACACGGGTCTGCAGCATGTAGAGCTTGCCTTCCTGGATGGTGAACTCCAGGTCGAGCATGTCGCGGTAATGCTTCTCGAGCTTCTTATAGGTATGTTCCAGCTCCTTGTAGGCCTCCGGCACATTCTTCGCGAGCGCAGTCACCGGTAACGGCGTTCGGATACCGGCCACCACATCTTCACCCTGGGCGTTCATGAGGCACTCGCCGAAGAACGCTTTGTCCCCTGAACTCGGGCTGCGCGTAAAAGCTACGCCGGTGCCGCTAGTTTCACCCATGTTGCCGAAGACCATCGCCACGACGTTGACCGCCGTACCCCAGGAATCAGGAATGCCGTAGAGCCGCCGATAGGTAATGGCACGCGCGCCGAACCAGGACGAGAAAACGGCATTGATTGCCAGGCGCAGCTGCTCGAGCGGTTCGTCCGGAAACTCTTTTTTGGTTTCTTCTTTGACCAGCGCCTTGAAGCTCGCGACCAACTCACGAAGATGCCGCGCATCAAGATGGGTTTCATGCGTCACACCCACTTCGGTTTTCTTGTGCTTGAGGATGGCTTCAAAGTGCTCACGCGGCACGCCCATCACGATGCTGCCGAACATGGAGACGAACCGGCGATAGCTGTCCTGTGCGAACCGATCGTTGCGCGTTTTGGCTGCCAGCCCTTCGACTGTTTTCGTCGTCAATCCGACGTTCAGCACCGTGTCCATCATGCCGGGCATTGAGGCCCGGGCGCCGGAGCGCACCGAAACCAGTAACGGCCGCTCAGGATTGCCAAAACCCATGCCCATCGAGCGCTCCACCCGCTTGAGCGCCTGCAACGACGCGTCCCACATGCCCGGAGGATATTTGTTTCCTAACTTGTAATACTCGACGCACGCCTCCGTCGAAATCGTGAACCCGGGCGGAACCGAGATGCCTAAGTTGGTCATCTCTGCCAGACCCGCGCCTTTGCCGCCGAGCAGCTCTTTCATATTCGAGGTGCCCTCGGCTTTCCCGTCACCGAAGTAGTAGACGTATTTCTTAGCCACGCGTGCCTTCTCCTTCCGCTTCACCCTAATGGAAGCCCGATGAACTGCGAGGCGCTGCCATGCCAAGCTGGAGCCGATAGCGGCTCACAAGATATCGTCGCGCCCACATGCCGAACAACAACACAGCTCCGACAAACAGCGCAAGTCCCAGCAATCGAAAATCAGGTCGCACCCCTCGATCAAAATAATACCGCCCATCAGGCCCCTGACGAACCGCGATGTCTTTGGCCAGATGATGCGGTTTACCCGAGGGATCGGCCAGGTTGATCCACTCGGAACACAACCTCACCGGATCCGAGGCTCCAGGAATTCGCTCCCAGGTCAACCGCAGACAGACATCTTCTTTGGCGTTGAAGAGATCCGGCGTCTTGACCAGTTCATCAAGGTTGACGCCGCTCACCCAGACGCCGAAGAGCAACACCACGTTGCAGAAAACGATCAATCCGACAGTCACTAGTGTCGCAAATCGCCTGACTTTCGCCGCACGCTTCTCGTCAGAGTCCGGCTCGGATGAAGCGATCATGTTTAATCTCTTCGCTTACTTGTGGAAGAGGGGCAGGATGGTCTCCAACTGCGCACGTCGAACGACCACAGCTTTATCGTGGGGTTCGGTGAGCACGGGAAACCACCGGTCCCTTTTCCACTACCCTCCTTGTACCACAATCCGCGAAAAGTCAGCGAACGACTTGAACAAGTCGTCCACATCTTTCAATAAAGACAATCGATTGTCCCGAAGCGCCGCGTCCTCGGCATTCACCATCACTCCGTTGAAAAAATCGTCGATGGGCGGCTTGAGCCGTACCAGAGCATCCAAAGCCCGGTCATACCGGCCCTCGGCCATCTGCTGGTCGAAATCCTTGCGACTACTTTCGATGTGCCGATGCAACTCGGTTTCGGCAGCGTCCTTGAACAGGTTTGGATCGACCGGCTTACGATCCCACTGTTCTTTCTCGACGATGCGGGAGGCACGCTTGAATCCCACGATCAGCGGATCGAACTCCGGCCTCGCCGTGACGGCTTGCAAGGCTTTCATCTTGAGTACGAGATCCACGAGATCGACGGCCGTATGAGATGCCGATCGCAGCACCGCATCCAGAACGTCGTCTCGAAGACCGTGGAGGGTTCGTGCATAATGACGGACTCGCTCGAAGAGAAAATCTGTTACTCGATGTTTCCCTTGCGCCTCCGCATCGGGAGCCGCCTTGAAACCTTGGTCCCCCACAGCGGCCCTCGCACGATCGATCACCAAACCAAGATCGAGGCGTTTGTTGCCTTCCAGAACGATTCGCACGACCGCCGTCGCGTGTCGTCGCAAGGCAAACGGATCTTCCGATCCGGTCGGTATCATACCGACGTGAAAGAACGCGGCGATTGAATCCAGCCGATCAGCAAGGGATAACACTTGTCCTGGAAGGGTGTGCGGCAATTCTCCTTCGAGCGCTTTTGGAAGGTATTGCTCGCGGATGGCTTGGCTCACGGCCTCCGGCTCACCATCATGCTTTGCATACTCCCCGCCCATGATGCCCTGCAATTCAGGGAATTCACCGACGATCCCCGTCAACAGATCGGCCTTGCAGAGAGCGGCCGCCCGGTCGCAAGACTGCATCACATCCTCTTTTTCTGCTAACTGTGTCGCAATGAATCCGGTCAGCTTTCTCACGCGCTCCTGTTTTTGCGCCATCGTGCCAAGCTTCTGGTGGAACGTCACGCCTCCCAGTTTCTTGACTCGCTCTTCCAACCTGGTCTTGCGATCCTCGTCGAAGAAAAATTTGGCATCGGCCAAGCGCGCGGCGAGCACACGCTCGTTCCCCGATCGAATCAGCGACATGTCCTTCAGCTGGTTGTTCGCTACAGCGATAAAATGCGGGGCTAGCTTCCCCGTTTTCTTGTCCCGCACGGAGAAAAATCCCTGATGCTCCTTCATGGAGGTCATCAGAATTTCAGGCGGCACAGTCAGATACTCCGATCGAAAATTTCCCATCACCGCATACGGCCACTCCGTCGTAAACACGGCTTGATCCAGCAAAGACTCGTCTGCATTTAACCCGACTCCGATTTTCATGCAGAGCTGATGGAGTTGCTCCTCAATGGCCTTCCGCCTATCGGCCGGATTCACTAATACGCCGGCCCGTTCAAGACTCTTGCGGTAAGAGCCGAAGTCCCGTACGGCAATCGATTTCCCACTACTCAGTACACGATGACCATACGTGCGATTGCCGGCCTTGATTCCTGTTGCTTCAATCGGCAATACCACTCCACCGAGCAACGCCACCAGCCAACGCACGGGCCTGGCAAAACGCACTCCGGTTTCATTCCATTTCATTGCCTTGGGAAACGAGAGCTTGCCGACCAACTGTGGGAGCAGATCCAGTAAGACCGTTCTGGTCGTACGGCCCGGGTCCTGCTTGACCGCAAAGAGATATTCTCCTTTGGGCGTTTGACGTACTTGCAGATTCTCGACCGGCACACCTTGCCCTGCAGCGAACCCAATCGCCGCTTTCGTGGGACGACCAGCTTGATCGTATGCGACCGATTTCGACGGCCCCATGGTTTCTTTCGTCACGGCGGTTTGATGGGCGGCGAGGGTTTCGACCACCAGCAGGAGTCGTCGCGGGGTTCCATAGACCTTGATCGAACCGGAAGATAGTCGAGCTTCTTCAAACAGACGCCCAGCATGGTCTTTTAAAGAGACAAGTGCCGGAGCGATGAATTGGTAGGGCAACTCTTCGACGCCGATTTCAAGCAAAAGCTCCGCACTGCCCGACGAACGGACCTTCGGTCCAACCGTTTCGCTTCCGGTTTTCTTCATGGTCGCAATAATGTCGTGCGAGTTCGCGCCGGGGTTTTCTCGCGCTCGATCAGCGGATGCCCCATGGCGGCTCGCTCTTCGATGTACCGTTCGGCACAGTGCCTGGCCAGCGCGCGGACTCGGGCGATGTACCCGGTACGTTCGGCCACACTGATCGCCCCCCGCGCATCGAGCAAATTGAAGGCATGAGACGATTTAATGCAATAGTCATAGGCAGGCAACGTCAACCGTTTATCCGTTTGAGCCAGCAACCGCTTGCACTCGCCTTCATACGATTGAAACGCATTCATGAGCATCGTGACGTCGCCTTCTTCGAAGTTGTAACGCGAGAACTGCACCTCGGTTTCGTGATGGATGTCGCGATATTTGATCCGATCGGTCCAATCGAGATCGAACACATTGTTCACTTGTTGCAAATACATGGCGATGCGCTCCGTGCCGTAGGTGATCTCGCCGGTGATGGGACTGAGCTCGATGCCGCCGATTTCCTGGAAGTAGGTGAACTGGGTGATTTCCATGCCATCAAGACGGACTTCCCACCCCAACCCCCAGGCCCCGAGTGTCGGTGACTCCCAATCGTCCTGAATGAATCGGATGTCATGCTGTTTGGGATTGATTCCCAGTTCAGCCAAACTTTCCAAATACAATTCCTGAATGTTGTCGGGAGAGGGTTTCAGCACCACCTGATACTGATAGTAATGCTGCATGCGGTTAGGATTTTCGCCGTAACGCCCGTCGGCCGGCCGACGACAGGGCTGTGGATAGGCTGCCCGCCAGGGCTCAGGACCGAGAGACCGCAGAAAGGTCGCAGGATGGAAGGTCCCGGCCCCCATCTCCAAGTCGTACGGCTGATGAATCACACAGCCTTGATCGGCCCAGAAGCGATGTAATGTCAGGATAAGGTCCTGGAAGGTCACGGGCGGTCCAACCGGGTTGCAAGTTCTGTTAAGAGAAGGAGAAAAAAGAGTCAAAACCTAACAGGTATAGAGTTAGACTGTCAAGAAACCTCCTCGCAGATCAAGGAGTTGCAGCGAACTCGCCCGAGGTATCAGCAGCCAAATAAAGCGGCCCGTCATTTGTTGTCATTTCCCGTTTCTTCTCTTGACGGGATTATGCATTCTACTCTATTGTCCCTGAACTTGATTAACACAGTCGGAATTCATCTCGTTTGCTGTGAAACTATCAAAGAAAAGCGAATACGCGCTTCGAGCTCTCAT